>PWNQ01000132.1 GCA_003557725.1 Bacteroidales bacterium
CTCACCCACTCCTCGACGCAGAGTGCTCTTCATCTGCATGAGATAATCGGTACATGCCTCGCGGGTAGAACAATCTTTCGTGCAGCAAATCGCGGCGCCCGGTTATGGGAGGAGCAGGAAAAGCGCGAACTGCTTCTCGTACTCTTTTACTGTATCTCCGTCTTTTCTTCGTTCAAGGAAACTGGGCTTTTTACAGGTAGATATTCAACGAACCCCGATCGTTTCCACCGGGCCTGTTCCGGTGGAAGAATCTCCAGAAATAACGTGGTTCACTGAGGACTTACTTTTACAGGAAAACCCCACATGAAAATCTCATGTGTATATTCAGCGAACCCCGTTGGCCACTGTCGTCATGATATTCGATTTTGATCTTTTCAATCAAATATAAATCACTCCACCGCCTTGCGCCGACCGCGTGTGTGGAAAAACAACGCGAGAGCAAAGAAAACCACGGCAAATCCTATGACCGCTGCGATATTCAGCCAGAGCGGGAAATAGGTATCTTCACCATATCCGGCCCGTATCAGATCAACGCAATAGGACAGCGGAGATATCGGGGCAAGCATCCGACCCCACACCGGCATCTGTGCAATCGGCATGAAAACGCCGCTGACAAAAATTAGCGGCAGGCGCACCAGGTTCGACAGCATCATGATCTGTGACGGCGCTTTTGTCGCGGGCGCCGACAGCAGCACGCCCAGCGCGGCAAAGGTCACCGCACCGGCAAGTATCCCGAACGCCATGGGGGCAGCAGAACTGACCGTAGCCCCCACCCCGACGTAACCCACGATCAGCGGGACGGCGGAAAACACCAGGCCGAACGCTGTTCCCGCCAGAACATCGCCGCCCAGAATGGCCGTGAGCGAGGCCGGGGAAGTGATCAGCCGCTCATAGGTCCCGAACGAGCGCTCCCACGGCGTCACCAGCGGCCCGACCGCCGAGGCGGTGAAACACAGCGCCATCGCCAGCATACCCGGAACCATGTCCGCCACATCCACCGGACGGCCTATCGCGAAGGCAAGAAAGAAAAAGACAGGAAACAGCACCCCGAAAATTAAAACCGGCGGTTTGGTGTAATATATCCGCATGTTCTTCTTCGCGATAACAAGCGCCGAGTGAACCTGGCCTGACCATATACTACTCTTTGTCTCACGGTCGTTCATGTTTGAACCTTTATTAAGGGTTTAAAATGGGACTGACTCTGTGTCGTCGACCTTGTAGCCATACCTGGACTTCAACATTTCCGGTTTTTCGAAAGGATCCCCCAGTTGCTGGAGCATTTTTTTCAGAGACATCTCCAGTTCCGTCTGGACCTTTTCATATGCAGACTTATTCACCAGATTTTTTGTTTGAAAGGTATCCCTGAAGTTGTCGAAAAGCATCCACGGGCCGTTCAGGTCCCTGACAAATGTAAAGCGCTCAGTACGTATTCCACGGTATGGACGCCCGCCTCGTTCCGTCCTCCAATCCGCAAATGGATGATAACTTGCGATGAGAACTCCCATTCTCTCCGGTTTTCTTTCCCCGGAAATGACAGGAGTAAAATCAATACCCTCCACAGTAGCGGGTATATCGCATCCGCACATGCTGAGCAGCGTTGGCATGATATCCGGTGTTCCTATGGGGATTTTTATATTTCGGGATTTGAGGCCGTATTTTTCAGGGTAGCGGAGCAAAAAAGGAACCCGGATTGATTCGTCATAGGGACATTGCTTTCGCACGCCTCTTTGTTTCCCCGCGCCCTGCCATTGTGATTCAATCATATCACCATGGTCGGAGGTGAAAACCAGAATTGTGTTATCTTTGATACCTTTCTTATCCAGGGTCTGATCTATAGTTTCAACGCACGAATCGAGTGCTGTAATATGAGCATAATAACCTTGTAACTGTCGTCTGGCATGTTCAGCACGGTGAGACGCAACATTTTCCCTGAGAACCAGTTTCCCGGGGTTATAAAGCGCCTTGAGTTCTTCAGGGGCTGTTTCATACGGGTCATGGGGTGGGCCGAACGAAAGAAAAAGGGCAAAGGGATTTGAACTGTTCTGATTCTCTAAATACGTTACTGCTGCTCTCGTCTGGCCAAAGGCATCGTATCCGCCCCATTTTTTCTCCTCGGTACCGTTCCCTTTGTAATAGGTTGAATCCCAATAATTATGCGTGCATTCCTGGACGTTCCAGTAATCGAATCCCTGCCTTCTTTCCTGCGGGATGTAATTGGTCCTGCCGTGGCCATCCAGATGCCATTTCCCGATATAAGCGGTTTGATAGCCAAATGTTTTAAACATCTGCGCGATGGAACAACCGTTGTCCGGCAAACACAGGTCATTCATGAAGAGCCCATGTGTTAACGGATATTGGCCGGTTAACAGGCTTGCCCGATAGGGCGTGCAAACAGGGCAGTTGGATATTGCGTGGGTAAAGACAAGGCTCTCCTGCGACAACCTGTCAAGGCAGGAGCTTTTTACGTTTGGATCGCCGGCATACCCGGTTGCCTGTGCCCGCATCTGATCTGCAAATATAAATACTATATTCGGTTCTGGCGCCATCCCGGTCTCCCCATCTTCATGGTGTTTTTGCCATTATTATTTCTTCTCCTTCTCGGAAAAGAATCAGTTGCTCAGCTCCCCTTTGGATGTTAAGTGAACGAAGACATCTTCCAGACTCGGTTCGAGCGTTCGGATGCTTTGAACTTCCAGTCCTTTCTCAAGCGCTGATGCTGCCACCTGCTGTGCCACCCGTCCGGGAGCAGCACTGTAAATTTTGAAGCCCTGCGGGAGCGGCTTGACCTCCTTCAAGCCCTCCAGTATCACCGGGGACAGCGACTGGTAATCGCCGTTGCTGAATGTTACTTCGATCGACCGCCTCGAAGCCACAACGGAACGCAGCGCATCCGGGGTGTCAATCGCTGCTATACTCCCTTTGTCGATAATTGCGACCCTGTCACAGAGCTTTTCGGCTTCACCTATGTTATGGGTGGTCAGGAAGACCGTCATGTTCTCCTCCTGATTCATCCTGACGATAACATCGCGGATCAGTCGTGCACTCTTCACATCAAGTCCGGATGTCGGTTCATCGAGAAAGAGCAGGTCCGGACGACTGACAAGCGCCATGCACAGCATAAGGCGCTGTTTAAGTCCTTTGGAGAGCGTCCGCCCCTCGTGATCTTTTCTGTCGAAAAGGCCGAAGGATTCCAGAAGCTCGCGTCCGCGTTCGGTTCGTGTTGTCTTATCAATCCGGTGCAACTCGGCCATCAGCATGACATTCTGCCATACGGAGAGGTCGACGTAAACATTGGCCTCTTCCGGCACGACACCGATATGGCGCCGGGCGGCCAGCGGCTGCTTGACAACATCATGTCCGTTAACAATCGCCGTTCCGCCGGACGGATGGAAAAACCCGGTGATCATCCGGACCGTCGTGGTCTTGCCGGCGCCGTTAGGCCCCAGAAAGCCAAATATTTCACCCTTTTCCACCTCAAAACTAACATGGTCAACGGCAAGGTGATCACCATAGTATCTCACCAGTTCCCTGCTTTCCAATATAGGCATCTTCTTGC
>PWNQ01000010.1 GCA_003557725.1 Bacteroidales bacterium
CGGAGAAGGTGTACAGGGTGGCCCAGCCGTCTATGTTTACATGCTGGCTGACGAAGGGTTCGCCGAAGGGAAGGTATTGGAGGAACTGGTAGGGATTGCCGGCGGCATCGGTGATAAAAGTGCTGCTGCCCAGGTGGTCGCTGTGGTAGAAGTAACGCTCCTCCTCCGGACCATATTCATAGGCAAACTGGTGGATGCCCGGAAATTCGCCTTCAAAGATCACGTTGTCCGGACCCACGCCGTTGGCATTTAAGTTATACACGGTGCTGGGCATTATTGTACCGTAATGGTTCACTGTACAAAAATATAAATTCCGGGGGAGTAATGCAACGGTGGTGGTTTTTTTCCGCGAATTTTCACCAACGATAATAATTAACTTAGGCTTCTGTCCAAATTTTTGGGACCAGCTCACTTTATTAAGCAGGTTTTTCTTGCCCATTTTATTGGAGCTCACATAATATGAGCGGTTAATTCAAATTCTGGCAAAAGTAGTTATCGTATTGGCTGAAATGTTCGGAATTGATATTAATGAAGGAATGGAAAGAACAGTTAAAAATGAAAACATTCCTGACCAACTCATCAAAGTGGTAATGGAACTAAGTAAAACGTGGGATAATTGCCCCGAAAATACCAATCCCGGCAAAGTTACAGCATAACCCAGATTAAAAGTGTGTTATGCGGTATTGCTATGGGAAATGATAGATTATATCTCTTTGATTACAAAGGGTTAAACAAGTGGGAAGCTTTAGTTATTATTTCCTCATGTTAATTATTTTTAAGGTGTTCAAGAGCTTACTTCGTTGGGTTCCCATGCCCCGAACAAGACGGGCAAAACCTTGATATGGAACATGATGAATCAAACACTGAACTTTATGACAGACACTAATTATTAAGTCCGGTATAAAAACATCCATTTTTCACATCCGCTGAAAATCAAAAATAACCTTTTTAGACCGGACTCACTATTAAAATGAAAATTATTGCGCCTATGGACCAAAACAACTATTTTTGTGCCAGTGGTGATCACCTTGTTTTTAGCTATTTATTCGTTAATATATTGTTTATGAGCACTGTTCATTATCAGATAAAAGGGTCCGGGCCGGCCATTGTTTTGCTTCATGGCTTTATGGAGTCTATGGAAATGTATCATACATTCATTCCGGTATTATCTAAAGACCTTTCGGTGGTGATGATCGATCTTCCCGGGCACGGAAAAAGCAAGTGTCTGGGGGATGTTCATACCATGCCTCTGATGGCTGGGGCAGTAAAGGAAGTGATGGATAAGGAAAATATTTCCCAGGCTACCTTTATAGGACACTCCATGGGGGGATACGTGGCTTTGGCTTTTGCCAAAGAATGGCCGGGATATGTGAACGGCCTGGCACTGTTTCACTCTCACCCCGATGGGGATACACCGGAAGCAAAAACTAACCGGGAACGGATGCAGAAGTTGATACATAAAGATAAAGCTTCTTTTATTGCCAGCTTTATCCCATCATTGTATGCTTTTCCTGAAAAGATGCAGGATAAGGTGAGTCATCAGGCAGAGATAGCCCGAAAAATGGATCCCAGAGCAATCCTTGCAGCCCTGAAAGGAATGAAAATAAGAGAAAGTACCGTGGAAGTCATTAGCAATGCTCCTTATCCTGTGCTTTTTATTGCCGGAAAAAACGACCAGCGAATCCCCCTGAAGCGGGTGCTGGAACTGGTGGGACTGCCGCCACATAGTGAAGCACTTATCCTGGAAGACGTGGGGCATATGGGATTTCATGAAGCCACTCAAAAAACCCTCTCAAAAATTCACCACTTCGCAATACGATGTGCCGGGGTGTGAAAAAAAACCACAGAGCGCATTATTTTGTGCACTCCGTGGTGGAAAAACCGGTTAAGCCTTTTGAGGGCTCCCTAATTCATTTCTCTTTCTACCGGTTGTTGTTCTACCGGTTGTTGTCCTTGCTGGGGCATGCCCATTTTTTCCTGCATAATGGCAATCACTTGCTGGTGAAGTTGCTGGTCGGTCTGAATGGCTTGAAGGATCTGCATATACCGGTCAAAGGTCATGCCGTCCACCTGGTTTACTTTTTTCTCCTTTTCAGCTTCTGAAGCTTCCTGGATTTGTTCCAGTTGGCGGGTGATGGCCTGATATGCCTCCATTTCTTCGGCTGATACTCCCGCATCCATTTCCGGCATTTGTGTAGATTGCTGGATCTCACTGTAACGCTGCACATCCATGCCACTCTCTTCCACTGAAGTCATCATCTCCTGCTGAGCTAATTGATCAATTTCCTGGGCTTCAATAGCCGCTTCTGCAAACAGTTCCAGTTCTTCCTCACTCACAGATACAGACTGCTGAGGCATGGCTTCTCCAGGCATCCCCTGGACACCCTGTTCTCCGGTTGCCGGATCCCCGGGCTGAATGTCTTCTGCCTCCTGCTCGGTACCTTGTTGACAACCAATCAGAAATAGTAAACTTAATACGAATACTCCTAAAATCTTAAACATAAAAACTTTCTTTTTTTGTTAAAAATGAATAAATCATGGCATTATGCAAAATGCCCATGGGAGGTTCACTAACGTACATAAAAAGGGATTAGTATTATTTTGTCCGGATTTTGTGGTGCTCCCATCCAGAGGGGTTGTCCTCAGTGTTTTTTCCGGGAAGCTTTTATAATGCGGCCTATATGTTCATTTCCTTTACTATCGGTTATAATAACGTTGTAAGTCCCGGGTTTAAAATTGCTTATGTCCACCTTGTTCATGTCCCTGGTCAGGGTATGTGCTTTTAACGCCTGTCCGGTGTTGGTATAAATCACTATGGTTGCCGGCTTATTTGGGATGGTGCTCAGGTCTGCCATGAAATAGGTATGTGCCGGGTTGGGGTACAGCACCACCTGATGGTTATCTTTCCGGTTTGGCTTCACATGGTTGGATAGCTGTACATCAAAGGTAATGGAATTTATATCCATGGTGTCCTGTGATATGGAGTCAAGCAGGTAGTATGTAAGGGTGTAGCTTCCCTGGCTGAACACTCCAAGGGGTATGGTATCCAGTGAGTGGCATGTTGTTAGGGAGTCTCCCCATAGGTAGTATCCGTGGATGTCCGGAGCGCTGGCTGTTCCTGTCTGTTGGTGGTGGGTCAGGCTGCAATCACTCCAGTCGAATCTTGTTGACACCTTTAGCATGAGGCTGTCCTGATCGTCAGGCAGGGATGGAAGAATCTCCAGGCTTTGTATTTGTGGCGCTGATGGAGACTGATGCACCTGGAAGGAGGTGGTGCAACTATCAAAGGGCAGGCTGGTGGCTGAATCCAGAATGGTGTGTGTAATGGTATGGTGTCCGGGAGCCAGCTTGCCCAGGGAAAAAGTATCTGTGGAATAACAAGGGGTGCCCAAAATGCCGGTCACATGCCAGGCTTCCGATGCCAAATGACCGGCTCCTGTGGTTAACAAATAGTCGGTAAGGTTACAGGGAGAGGAGGAAAAGGAGGAATGGCTCACAAGAAAAACGCTGTCGTCTTCCGTGATCAGCGCAGGAAAAACAAATATGCTGTCAATATATGCAAAGCTTCCCGGCTCGGCCACCATGAAGTGAAGTACATCGGTGTCCAGGTATCCCCCACCGTAAGGGTTTTCCAGGTGATATACCAACGTATAAAGACCTTCACTGAGCTGACCCACAAGAATGGTATCGGTAGAGATGCAGATGGCCGGGAGCATCCCCGGGGAATGGGTAGCATAGGCCATAACTGAGTCTCCGGAGAGGGTAAGAGAGGAAGAGGCCATGGGACAGGGACTGTTGGCATGCATGGTCTCAGCCACCACATAAATGGTGTCTGTAGAAGTGGGCTGGCCAGGAATTATTGAAAGATTGGTAATGGATTGAGCATGAAGCCCGAAAAAAGCAATAGAAAAGATTGGAAGAAGGAGGAAGCGGGCAAGGATGCTGTAGGAAAAAAAGAGTAGGGGACTTCTAAACATAATCGGTGTATTGTGTTTTTTATCTTTTTTTAACGGAGTGCGGTATAAACGGAGTGTGGTACAAACAAGCCCACAAGGCAAATACTGCTTACATTGCAAACCCCGCGTATACATATAACAACCCGGTGTAAATATTGTTTGTGGTTATTCCCAGATGTAACCAAATATAATCACAGCCTCCACCGAATTTATAAGCTTGTTTGTTTTTGGTTTTCTCCAGTTGTAACTATGGAATCTCTGACCCCGTTAGTAAAGAAAGAGGATTAATGGATATGCTCAAAACAAATGACAATAGGCATAGAGGTTGACAGTAGGAATAAAAGTCATAAAAATGCAACGATCAGAAAATAAGCATATTTGTAAATCTCAGCACACGAATAGTGTGGACAGATAGTCCTTCATAGTCAACAGGGTTCATTTTATGGATGGGTTCAAACATAAAAGCCATATGATTTGTTTATTGTGGGAACCGATATATTAAATCTATGAAAACTGATGTACAGATTGCTCGTGAAGCCAAGATTCTTCCTGTTAATGAGATAGCCAAAGGTTTGGGCTTAAAAGGTGCAGACCTGGAGATGTATGGCCGGTATAAGGCCAAGCTGCCGTTGCATATTATTGATGAGAAAAAGATTAAAGGCAAAAAGCTGATTCTGGTGACTGCCATGACACCCACTCCTGCCGGGGAAGGAAAGACCACCATGTCCATAGGGTTGACTATGGGGTTAAATCGTATTGGCAAGGATGCGTTGGTGGTATTGCGCGAGCCTTCTTTTGGGCCGGTATTTGGGATAAAGGGGGGTGCCGCCGGGGGTGGATATTCACAGGTATTGCCCATGGAAGATATTAATCTGCACTTTACCGGCGATTTGTCGGCGGTGGAAAAAGCGCATAACCTGTTGGCTGCAATTATTGACAACACCTTATATCATAAGAACAGGTCTTTTGATCTGGACCCACGGCGTATTCACTGGAAGAGGGTTTTGGACATCAACGACCGTTCGCTGAGAAAGATCAATATCGGTTTGGGCGGTAAAACCCAGGGAGTCCCCCGGGAAAGCGGATTTGATATCACTGCGGCTTCAGAAGTGATGGCCATACTGACCCTGGCAAAAGACCTGTACGATCTGAAAGAGAAGTTGGGTAACATTTTTGTGGGCTACACCTTCTCAGATGCGCCGGTGTTTGCCAGGGATCTTAATGCCCACGGCGCGATGGCCGCCATACTGAAAGATGCCTTAAAGCCCAACCTGGTGCAGACCATCGAGGGAGGCCCCGCCATTATCCATGGCGGGCCCTTTGCCAATATTGCCACCGGAACAAACTCCATTATTGGCACTAAAATGGGCCTTTCTCTGGCCGACTATGTGGTCACTGAGGCCGGATTTGCCTCCGAACTGGGCGCTGAAAAATTCCTGAATATTAAATCCCAGTACGGAAACCTGATGCCTAATGCGGTGGTAATCGTGGCTACTGTTCGCGCACTGAAACATCACGGAGGAGCTGAAAACCTAAAAGAACCCAACCTGAAAGCCATGAAAAAGGGACTGGAAAACCTGGATAAGCATATTGAAAATATTCGATTCTTCAACCTTCCTCCGGTGGTGGCCATAAATTGCTTTGAAACAGATACAAATAAAGAGCTACAGGCAGTAAAAGACCATGTGGAAAAGCAGAATGTCCCGGTGGCTGTATCAAGAAGTTTTGAAAATGGAGGAGCCGGAGCTGAAGAGCTGGCTCAAGTGGTGGCGAAGACGGCTGATACCTGTACCACATGCTTTAAGCCCTTTTATCAGTTTAACTGGAAAATGGAAAAGAAGATCAAAACCATTGCCACCAACCTGTATGGTGCCGATGGTGTGGAATATACCCGGGCAGCCAAAAAGGATATGGAATCCATTGATAAGCTGGGGTTTGGAAAGCTGCCGGTTTGTATTGCAAAGACTCAAAACTCCCTGTCAGACCAAAAGGGACTTTTAGGGCGTCCCAGTGGATTTACGCTCAAGATCAAGCGGGTAGAGCTTAACTCGGGGGCCGGGTTTGTGATCCCCATTGCGGGAAATATCCTGAGAATGCCCGGATTGCCGAATGTGCCATCGGCAGAAAACATCGACGTGGATAAAGATGGTAACATTGTAGGCTTGTTTTAAGGCCTGTTTTGTGCCTGTCCTTTGTTTAGATATTCCAGCAGCTTTGCGGTACGGCTTTTTCCTGCCACTTTTTCAATGGCTGCTTTGGGTGCCTTTTTCAGACGGGCAATGGAGCCAAACTCCCTGAGTAGAAGGCTTGCCGTTTTTTTCCCAATGCCCGGAATGTCTTCTAAGCTGTTGCTTCTTACGCTTTTCTCATGCTTTTTGCGATAGTGCTTGATGCCAAAACGATGGGCTTCATTCCGGGCGTGCTGGATCACCTTCAGGGATTCTGAACGCTTGTCCAGGTATAGCGGAACCGGATCATCAGGGAAATAGATCTCTTCCAGGCGCTTGGCAATCCCGATAATGGCAATTTGGCCCCTAAGGTTTAGCTGAGCCAGAGCCCTTACCGCAGCATTGAGCTGCCCCTTACCTCCATCGATAATGATCAGCTGTGGAAGGGTTGATTTTTCATCTAATAAACGCTTGTATCGACGCCAAATCACCTCTTCCATGCTTTTGTAATCATCCGCACCGGATACCGTGCGCAGGGTGTAATGACGATAGTCCTTTTTTGAAGGCTTACCATCTTTAAAAACCGACATGGCAGCAACAGCATACTCCCCCTGTATGTTGGAGTTGTCAAAGCATTCAATATGACAGGGAGGCTTTTCCAGGTTCAGGTCTTTTTGAAGGGCATTCATTAGCCGGCGGGTATGTGCATGGGGGTCGGGTAACTTTCTTTCATGCTCCTTTTTATAATATAATAAGTTGCGACGGGAGAGGTCCAGCAACCACTTCTTCTCTCCCATCCGGGGAACAATAAGCTTTACATCCGGCAGGGAAAGACGGACTTGAACGGGAAGGATAACCTGGGGTGCCCGGCTCTGGAATTGCTGCCGAAACTCGGTGATAGCCAGGGTGAGAAGTTGATGTACGGGTTCATCCAGCTTCTTTTTCAGCTCAATGGTGTGGGACTGAACCACGGCTCCGTTGATGACCCGAAGGTAGTTAGCATAGAAAATATCTTCCTCCTCCAGGTAGTTGATCACATCCACATTCCTGATGCGGGGGCTCACTACTGTAGAGCGGCTTTGGTATTTTTCCAGGGTCTCCAGCTTTTCCTTGTATACCTGGGCCTGCTCAAACTCCAGCCGCTTTGAATGCGCTTGCATGTGCTCTTTTAACTGGCGGATCACTACGGAAATATCCCCTCGTAAAACTTTTCGTATACGGCGGATATGGTCCATGTAAGATGACTCATCCTGGAGCCCTTCACAGGGGCCAGCGCAGTTGCCGATATGATATTCCAGGCATACCCTGAACTTTCCCGAAGATATGTTTTCTTCCGTAAGCTGATATTTGCAGGTGCGTAAGGGAAAGATATTTCTAATTAAATCCAGCAACGTGTTCATCATCTTAACATTGGCATAAGGGCCAAAATATTGTGATCCGTCGCGTACCGGATTGCGTGTGGGGAACACCCGGGGGAATGGCTCTTCTTTAATACATATCCAGGGAAAAGTCTTGTCATCCTTCAACATTACATTATAACGGGGCTGGTGTTTTTTGATGAGGTTGTTTTCCAGTAGCAGTGCATCTATCTCTGTTTCTACTACGATATAACGGATGTTATGGATCTTTTTGACCAGTACCCGCGTTTTACCTGTGATCTGGTTATCCCGGGTGAAGTAAGAAGCCACCCGTTTTTTTATGTTTTTGGCTTTCCCTACGTACAAAATCCGGCCTTCCCGGTCGTAAAATTCATATATCCCGGGGCTGGCAGGAAGACCGGAGGCCTTTGCTTTCAGCCGGTCATGATAATATGGGTTTAGCGACTCTGACATTATACCGGTTCTAATACTAAGGTTAACTGGTGGACTCCCGCTACACTGTATTTGTTTACCAGCAGGTCAATCCGGAATTCATAATAACCTTGCTCCTGAAGACGGACTTCCCGGAAGAAAGGAATCGTGACCTCATACTGCCCTTCCTCTTCCCCGGTTGCTATACCCAGAGGCTGGCCGTCCCGGAAAAGGGGAAAGTCCTGCTCCAGATAACGCTCTTCATTATAGGGGGTCTCCATGGTCAGGCCCACGGTCAGGTGGTCCATGGATACAGGGTCAGAGTAAACCAGCCGCATACTGATGTCATAGGTCCCTGTATGCTCCAGGATGGCATGATAGTTAACCGTTTCAAAACGGTTCCACTCAGCCAGGGAAAAATGATGTGTCTTCTCCACAGGTGGACGGCAGGAAAATGATAATGCCAGAAGAGTGACCCAAATCAAATGCTTCTTCATAATGAAACTGGTTTTTGGACCCGGCCTGAAAAATAATGCCCCTGCATGTAGCAGAAATGGGGTTATCCCTTTTCAGAATACCGAACACGCATTTTGGTTACAAAAAAACAAAAAATTATTAAGCCGGCTTATACCGGACTTTTGGGTGTTCAGTTTGCTTTTTCAGGGATACAACAGTATAAGACCGCCGTTCCAAAAGATTTTATTGCTTTATTTCTGCCGTGGTTGCATCTTTGCAGACGAAATTCAAAATCATATGCTAAAGCCAGGATCAAAAATATCAAAGGATTTAATCTTCCATGAGCAGCTTCGGGGGGCCCGGTTATCCGTATATTTCCGATGGCTGTTTGTTGTCCTGGCGGCTGTATTGGTGGTTGTTCAGTACTCTTCCGGGCATATTGAAACATCCCGGAATGCCATGATTGCGGTGATCATTTATTTTGGAATCAATATTATTTTTCATATTGCCGTTAAGCGCAGGTATGACCCTCCATTTATCAGATATGCCAGCGCCGGGACGGATACTACAATACTTTGCGTACACATTTATAATATGGCCGCATCCTCAGACCAGGCGGCTGTTGTTGGTGCCGCCACTTTGTTTTTAATACCTGTGTTCTTTTTAATATATACCTTCCGGCTGGACCGGGGAGTGCTCCTTTTCCTTATCTTTATTTCCATTGCAGGGATGAATATTATCTATTTTGACCGGTATCTGGCTGACCCTTCCTACTACGACCAATCCCTGTCCATGTCACCCCTGTCCCATATTTTTAAATCCATATATGTGTTTTTTATCGGAGGGTTGTGCCTCTTTTTGCAACATTCATTCTTTCGGTTTATCGAAATACAACTGGTGCATGCCAATGAAAAAGCAGAGCTGGACAACAGTATACGCATGGAACAGGAAGAAAACAGGCACGCTAAAGAGATGATTGAGAAAGAGAAAGCCTTAAACATGGAGTTGGAAAAGGAAATACAACATAAGGAGGAGCTTACCCGGCGCCTTAATGAAAGCAAAAAGCAGATGAAGAGTATTATCTCCAATTTGGTGGGGTTTACCTACCGTTGCCTTCCCCGGGAAGGGTGGAAGATGATATTTATCAGCGATCAGGTGGAGACTGTTTGTGGCTATAACCCCCGGTGTTTCATGGATAATAATCCCATTTCTTATCAGTCGATCATACACCCTCAAGATGTGGAGAGGGTAAAGCTAAAGGTGGATCAGGCCCTGGAGAAGCGGATAAAATTCGACCTTACTTACCGGTTGGTACACAAGGAAGGTCATATCATATGGGTCCATGAAGCAGGGCAGGGGGTTTTTGATGCCAGAGGTAAGCTGCTGTATATCGATGGTATTATTACGGATATCACTGCAAAGAGGCAGGCAGACAACGCCCTTAAGGAAACACAGTTGCTGGTTGCCACCATTATCTCCAATCTCTCAGGGGCCGTTTCCCGGTGTCTGTATGACCAGGAGTTTACGGTAAAATATTATAGCGAGAAGATTAAGGAGATAACCGGTTACCATGCCTCTGAGCTCACGGACAACTTCAGGGTTTCCTTTTCACAGCTCATCCATGAAGGGGATATTCAATTTGTGCGTGAGCAGATCGACTACAGCATCAGGGAAAGGCAGCCCTACTCTCTGGACTTCCGGATCACTCATAAAAACGGACAATTGGTGTGGGTCAATGAAAGTGGGCAGCCAGTTTTTGATAAGGACGGACAACTGCTTTACCTGGATGGTATAACCACGGATATATCGGAAAAAAAGCAGGCGGAAGAAGCATTGAAAGCAGCTAAAAATGAGCTGGAAGGGCTGAACAAAAAACTGAAAAAACTGGTAAAGGAACGTACAATGGCCCTGTCGGAGGCCAACACCCGTCTACTGGAGTTGCAAAAAGAAAACCTGCAGTCTCAACTGGAAGTGCTCAAACAGCAGGTAAACCCACACTTCCTCTTTAACAGCCTTAATGTGTTGAGCTCCTTGATAAAAGTGGACGAGGATCTGGCCGAATCCTTTACAGAACAACTGGCTAAAGTGTACCGGTATGTGCTGGAAAATAAAGAAAAAGAAATGGTTACCCTAAAAACCGAAATGGACTTTTTAAATGCATATCTGTTTTTGCTCAATATTCGATTTGAAGGTAAAGTATATGTGAAAGTGACTCTTAAAGAGGAAAATATGGTAGCCATGATCGTGCCACTTGCTCTTCAGCTGCTCATTGAAAACGCCATCAAGCATAATGGCTTTTCCAGAAAAACCCCGTTGAATATATCCATCTCCGATGGAGACGAGCCCTTTCTTACCGTCACTAACAATCGCCGGCATAGAAACACACATTCGGTTTCAACCGGAGTAGGACTGGAAAACATCAGGAAAAGATATGCCATGCTGGGTGATGCAGAACCGGAGTTTATTAAAACAGACACGCATTTTTTGGCAAAAATACCTCTGCTGGGAAGGAACGCATAATTCCTGGAAGGGTCAGGATTTGCTTATTCCCTGTCATTAAAAGTGCTGACAACGATAATAGGCATGAAGGTGGACATAAGGAATGGAAGACAATGTTAACAATTAAAGAATGAATGTCTTATGAAGGTATTGATAATTGAAGATGAAGCGTTGGCATCGGCCAGGCTGGAGAAAATGATAAAGGCAACAGGGCGTAATATTACTGTGTTGGCCAGGTTGGAGTCTGTGGAAGAGTCGGTTAGTTGGTTAAAGAATAATAAGCACCCGGATATTATCTTTTTAGATATTCACCTGGAGGATGATCTGTGCTTCGCCATCTTTGACAAGGTGACAGTGCACAGTTCGGTGATCTTTACCACTGCATTTGACGAATATGCTATCCGGGCCTTCAAGCTTAAGAGTATTGATTACTTGTTAAAACCTATCGTTCAGGATGAGCTGGATGCGGCACTGGAAAAGTATGAGCAGATGATGGCAGATAGCTCCGGGCACCGTGGATCGGCAGACCTTGACACTTTGTATAGCTTAATAATGGATAAACAAAAGGCATATAAAGAGCGATTTTCGGTGAAGGTGGGCCAAAAGATCAAAACATTTTTAACCCATGAGGTGGCTTACTTTAGAAGTGAAGGAGGAGTGACCGAAGTTTGTTTGCATAACGGTACGGTGTATTTTTTAGATCAGAGCCTTGGCGCTTTGGAAGGGGAACTGGATCCGTTGGAATTTTTCCGTATCAACCGGCAAATGCTGGTGGCTCAGTCATCTGTTAAAGAGGCACATATCATTTCCGGGAGCCGGCTTAAGGTGGATCTGGCCCCCTCCAGGGAGGATAGTGTGTACGTTAGTATCGATAAAACCACGGCCTTTAAAAAGTGGCTGGATGGTGCTGGCTGAAAAAAAATGTATAGTTTTGCGAGATGAGACAAGTAGTTTTTGCTACCAATAATCCGCACAAGCTGGCAGAGGTGAGGGCCATTATTGACCAGGAGTGCACCCGCAGGGATTTTGAAGTGCTTTCCCTGGAGGATATCCGCTTTTGCATAGACATCCCTGAGACCAGTGATACCCTGGAGGGCAATGCCATTCAGAAGGCACGGTTTATCCGGAACCATACAGGTCTGCACTGTTTTGCCGATGATACGGGCCTGGAGATCCCGGCTCTTAATGGTGAGCCGGGTGTTCGGTCGGCCCGTTATGCAGGGGAAAAGGCAAACTCTTCCCGGAATGTGCGGAAAGTGTTGCGCAAACTGGAAGGGAAAAAAAATCGTAAAGCCCGGTTCAGAACTGTCATTGCTCTTGTGGTGAATGACAAGGAGTATATTTTTGAAGGGGCAGTACAGGGCACTATCCTGGAGGCCCCTGTGGGCGATGGGGGCTTTGGCTATGATCCTGTTTTTCGCCCGGCCAGATGCCGCAAAAGCTTTGCCCAGATGTCCGACAGGCAGAAGAACCGTATTAGCCATCGATACCATGCTACAGTCGAGCTGGCGCGGTGGTTGGAAGCCAAAAGCAAGGAATTATAAGGTCAGCCGTGCCCTTTCAGAGCATTTTCTATGGCCAGAGAAAAAATTTCTGTCTCTTTCATCCCCGCAGCGCGGATTTGCTGGGGGACAATGCTGGGCTCCGACATTCCCGGAACCGTATTGAGCTCGATAAAGTAAAACTCATCCCCCCTGAGAATAAAGTCTACACGTACAATGCCGCGGCATAGTAGCTTGTTGTAGAGAAAACTGGACAGGCGCTTCACCTCAATGGCCGCTTCTTCGGGAATGCGTGCCGGGGTGATCTCGTCGGCCATGCCAACAGTATATTTAGCCTCATAGTCAAAAAATTCATTCTTTGGAACGATCTCTGTCAACGGGAAGACCAATGTCTCTTCTCCGTAGCGGATCAGCCCGCAGGTCACCTCGGTGCCCCCGATATACTCCTCCACCAACACCTGGTCTCCCACCGCAAAGGCATCCTCTATGGCTTTCTTCAATTGAGACTTTTCATTAACGCGCGTAGTGCCCAGGCTGGAACCACCACAGTTGGGCTTTACAAAGCAGGGAAACCCCACATCGCCCGCTAAACCATCAAGATCCCGGGGAGCACCCCGGGTGAGTAAACGGGAAAAAGGAGTCATGATACCCCACATACGGGCTTGCTGATTAGTGAAATACTTGTTGAAGGTGAGAGAAGAAGTGAACAGATCACTGTTGGTGCACGGAAGCCCAAGCATCTCAAAATATCCCTGCAACCGGCCGTCCTCACCAGGTGTGCCATGGATCATCATAAATACAACATCAAATAAAACCCTGCCCCCAGAAAGATCAAGGGAAAAATCATTCTTGTCTACAGAATGCTTCTTGCCGTCCGGACCCTTGTAATACCAATCACTACCATATATATATATGGTGTAAACATTATACTTCACCTTATCAAGTGATGCCTCAACCATGGCGGCACTATTCAGTGATACCTGGTACTCCCCGGAATCTCCGCCAGCCAGTAACGCTACATTCTTTTTCATGTGCTTATTTTTTTGTTCCTTGTTCCTTGTTCCTTGCCACGAATGCACAAATAATATGCGGTGACATTATGATAAAATGCCAAGTAACTATGCCCTCTGCCCTCTGCCCTCTGCCCTCTGCCGTTTTACCCTTTATTATAGAAAACAGGCAGCTACAAGCCAATTCCAGGTCCCGAAGGGGTGACATGATTATTTCTTCGCCTCCTCGCATCATTTCCCGGCGCGCGCCCCCGGCCC
>PWNQ01000074.1 GCA_003557725.1 Bacteroidales bacterium
TATTTCCCAGCAACACCTTTCCCGCTCATTATTCTATGGCTACAGGTCTTTATCCCGACCACCACGGGATCGTCCACAATCGTTTTTACCATCCCCTTCTGGATCGACGGTATCGCATGCGGGATTCGGTATCACGCACCGATCCGGTATTTTACAACGGTGAGCCCCTGTGGCTCACTGCAGAAAAGCAAGGAGTTACTTCAGCCACCCTGTTTTGGGTTGGTTCGGATGTGAATGATGCGGAAAAAAGAGCCTCATACTGGGAGACATATAACTACCATGCCACCTTTTCAGACCGCATAAATACGGTAATGGGCTGGCTTTCCCTCCCCGACTCTTTGCGTCCCAGGCTTATAATGTGGTATATGCATGAGCCTGATGCCATCGCACACAAAACCGGGCCCGGAAGTGCCGCCACAGACTCCATGGTAATGCACCTGGACAGCATGTTGAGCACCTTTTCCCATAAGCTGAACCAACTACCCTTTGCTCAAGATATTAACCTGGTGGTTACTTCCGATCACGGAATGACAGAGGTAGATCCGGAAAAAGTGATCTACCTGTATGACCATCTGGATACTACCCTAACTAAAGCCATTGAGGGGCATAACCCTTGCTATCTGATCCAGGCCCGGGAAGGATATAAAGACAGTGTTTATCAGTCGCTAAGAAATATAAAGCATGCCAGCGTCTGGAAAAGCTCCCAAATACCGGAAGAGCACCACTATGGAAACCACCCTGCAACGCTGGACATCACCCTATTGGCGCACCCACCTTATACCATTACCCGGGGAAGGCAACAAATTGCTTCCAAAGGAGCTCACGGATACAGCAACCAACTTAAAGATATGCACGCCATCTTTTATGCCATTGGACCACACTTTAAGAACAACTATCTGGCAGAGCCGCTGGAACTGGTAGACCTCTACCCGCTGATCTCAACCATACTATCCCTGACCCCGGCAGAAAACCATGGAGATCCGCAACGTTTTTTGCCTTTACTGAAATAAAAACTGCAGGCCTTTCCATCTGTTTATCTGATAATAATAGCCCATTGCCAGCTACTTTTCCGGGAAAATTTATAAAAATAACAAAAAAAATGGGGCCGGTTTCCCGGCATTGTATAAATTTGTTGGCCCAATAAAGCGGCAAATATTTTTGAAAAAAAGCATACAATCATGGCCAATCTTGAAACAAAGTACATGGGTTTGACCTTAAAGAACCCTTTAATTGTAGGCAGTTCCCGTCTGACCGACAGCGTGGAAAAGATCAAAGCACTAGCAGAGAGCGGTGCAGGAGCTGTTGTGCTCAAGTCTCTCTTTGAAGAGCAAATCGAGTATGAAGCCGAGCATGAATACGCCAGCCAGGAGGGTGAAGGATTTCACTACCAGGAGGCTGCAGATTACATCAAAGGCTATTCCAGAGAAAACAGGGTAAGCAATTACCTCAAGCTGATCAAGGATGCCAAAGAAGCGGTGGATATCCCTGTTATTGCCAGTGTCAACTGTGTGTCTTCCCGTGAGTGGACCGCTTATGCCAAAAAGTTTGAGCGTGCTGGTGCGGATGCCTTGGAGCTGAACATTTTCATTCTTCCTTCCGACCCTATGCACACAGCCAAAGACAATGAGCAAGTATATTTTGATATTGCACAGAAGGTAAAGAAGCAGATCAGCATCCCGTTATCATTAAAGGTGAGTTATTATTTTTCCGGGCTGGCCAATACTTTCCGGGAGCTGTCCTGGACAGGCATCGACGGCATGGTGCTATTTAACCGGTTTTTTTCACCGGATATTGATGTGGACAGCATGAAGGTTACCTCTTCTTTTATTTTCAGCACACCTGAAGAGCTGGCCATATCCCTTCGCTGGGTGGCCATGTTGTCGGGCAAGCTCCATTGTGATATTGCAGCCTCCACGGGCATCCATGACGGAAAGGCTATTATCAAGCAGCTCCTGGCCGGAGCAGCAGCCACACAGGTAACCTCGGTACTCTACAAAGAAGGAAACAAAAAAATCGGAGAAATGCTCGCTGAGCTCAACAACTGGATGGATCAAAAAGGGTTTAAAACCATTGATGAATTCAAAGGAAAGATGAGCCAGAAAGAAGTGGATAACCCGGCAACCTATGAACGGGTGCAGTTTATGAAGCATTTTGCCGGAATAGAATAGCGCAAAACAGTATCCCTCCACAGTTATTGAAGACGCTTACGGAGCTTTCAGGCTATTTTTACGGCTTAATATGGCGGAAACCAGTTCCATATTGTTCACTTATGTGCTCACAACCGGTCGTATGGGTTGCGCTGCCCGCAATGAATGAGGCGCAATGGCTTCCACAAACCATAGAGGCCATAAGAAAACAGCAGGACACCACCTTCCGGGTGGTTGTTTGCGTGAACCAGCCGGAACACTACCGCCTGCAGGGAACCCTTGAAGAACAAGCCATCGTGGAGAACAACAGTAAAACCCTCAGGTGGCTTAATGAGCTGAAAGACTTTCCATTGATGGTGATCGACCGCAGCAGTTCGGGAAAAGGATGGAAAAAAGGCAAAGGAAGCGTAGGTGCAGCCCGAAAGATAATCATGAACCACATCGCCAAAAACGCCCGGGATAAGGATATCATCCTCAGCATGGATGCAGATACTACCTTTACACCAAAGTACTTCCAATCCGTATGTGATACCTTTTCCAAACACCCGCATATTGGTGCTCTGGCTAACCCCTACTACCACAATACCACCGGTGACCCGGAGACGGACAAAGCCATATTACGCTATGAGATATATATGCGCAACTATGCATTGAACATGTTCCGTATCCGCAACCCCTATTGCTTCACTGCACTAGGATCAGCCTTGGCCACTACTGCCGGGATGTATCAAAAGATCAATGGCATTACTGCAAAAAAAAGTGGCGAAGACTTTTACTTCCTGCAGAAATTATTAAAAACGTCCCCCTTGCTGATCCATAACCGGCAACTGGTATTTCCTGCCGCAAGGTTTTCAGCACGGGTATTTTTTGGAACCGGACCGGCCATGATCAAGGGCCGCAACGGCGACTGGTCCTCCTACCCTATTTATTCTACCCGGCAGTTCCGGCATGTAAAAGATACCTATGATCTATTCCCCCTACTTTGGGAAAAGAATATGCCCACCCCCATGGATTACCTTCTTAATACTTCTACATCTGACATTTGGGATAAGCTGCGACAGAACAACAATTCCTGCAACCAGTTTGTGAGGGCATGCCAGGAAAAAGTGGATGGGTTACGAATATTACAGTTTCTCAAAGCCTCCCAATGGCAACTGGAGAACAAACCGGAAACGGCCATCTTTCTGGAAAATTTAAGGGCATTTAACATTTCCCTGCCGGTAAAGGTGCTAAATGAAGTAGCTTCATATCAACACCTCAGTCAGCTATCTGTAAATGCATTGACCCAAATCCGGGAGCTCATGTTTTTGAAAGAGCGGAAATATCAGCAAAGCATCAAACAAACCAGCTTATGATCGTCATAACAGGCCCCACCGCAACGGGAAAAACCACGTTAGCTGTTCATTACGCACGGCGAAATCAGGGCGAAGTCATCAGTGCCGACTCCCGGCAGGTGTACAGAGGGATGGACCTGGGAACGGGTAAAGACCTGACAGAGTATGGATCAGGTCATAACAAGGTAAAATATCACCTTATAGATATTGCTGATCCCGGTGAAGAGTATAACGTGTTCCGCTTTCAGCAGGACTTTCTGGAGGCTTACCGTCAGATCACCCATCGCCAACAGCTTCCTGTGCTCTGTGGTGGTACAGGGTTGTACATAGAGTCTGTCCTCAAGGGCTACCGGCTTTTGGAGGTGCCCGAAAACCCACCTTTGCGTCAACAGTTGGAGGCTATGGGGGTTGAAGATTTACAAAAGCTGCTCATGACCTACAAGACTCCCCATAATACCACCGACACACTATCCCGTTCACGGCTGGTCAGGGCCATTGAGATACAAGACTATTATCATACCCATAAGCGGGTGGCGCATGCCTTCCCCCGCATCAGCAGTCTGGTTTTCGGCATTCACTATGAGCGCAGCCAGTTGCGTGAGCGGATAACCGGGCGCCTGGAGCAGCGTCTGAATGAAGGCATGGCCGGGGAGGTGGAAGGCCTGCTACAACAGGGCTCATCGCCTGAAGCCCTTCGGTTTTACGGGTTGGAATACCGGTATCTGACCGACTATGTTACGGGAAAGATCAGCTACCGGCAGATGTTCTCCGCCCTGAACACTGCCATACACCAGTTTGCCAAACGGCAAATGACCTGGTTCCGGCGGATGGAACGCCAGGGATTCCCCATCCAATGGGTGGATGGAAACCTCCCATTAAAGGATAAGCTGGCCATGATGGATACCATTATACACAGCAAAAAAAAGACCTGAAAGCTTTTTTTACTCCTGTGATATCAGTGCTTTTCCAGAATAATACGTTAACAACCAAAGCAATAGGTTAAAAAACACAGCAATACGCTAACAACCACAACGATACGTAATAGTCACAGCAATACATAAAAAAACACAGTGGCACCTTAACACCCACATCAATACGCTAAAAACCACAGCGATACCTTAACAGGATCACATTTTTTCCGGCACCTGGATGCCCAGAAGGGCCATGGAGGAGCGGATCACCTGGCCCGTAAATGCCGACAGGGTCAGGCGGAAGCTCACCGTGCCCGGGTCCTTTTCCTTCAAAACCGGCGTATCCTGATAAAAATGGTTGTACATCTTCACCAGGTCATACACAAAGGCAGCCACCAAAGCCGGGCTTTTCTCCCGGGCAGCTTCCTGAATAACTGAAGGGTAGCGGGCCACCTTCTTCAGAATGTTTTTTTCCGCAACAAGCATCTGCTCCGGGTCATAGCCGGAAAAGCCCTCCTTTTCATAGCCGGCCTTGCGCAACAGAGAACAAATACGGGCATGGGTATACTGAATGAACGGGCCCGTATCCCCGGTGAAGTTTATGGACTCCTCCGGATTAAAGGTCATATTCTTTTTGGGGTCCACTTTTAAAATAAAATATTTCAACGCCCCCATGCTGATCATGTGAAACAATTGCCGCCCTTCTTCTCCGTCCACATCCTCAATTTTCCCCAGTTCCCTGGTAATCCTTCCGGCGGTTTCAACCATCTGGTCCATCAGGTCATCGGCATCCACCACGGTTCCTTCACGGCTTTTCATCTTGCCGTCGGGCAGCTCGACCATACCATAAGACAAGTGTTCCAGGATGTGAGCCCAGGAATATCCCATTATATTCAGAACCAACTTCAAAACTTTAAAATGGTAGTCCTGTTCATTGCCTACCACATACACCATGCTTTGCGGATTAAACTCATCATAGCGTATCTTTGCCGTTCCCAGATCCTGGGTCATATACACAGAGGTGCCGTCCTTCCTGAGTAAGATCTTATCATTAAGCTTTTCATGTGACAGACGCGCATATACAGCACCGTCTTCCTTTTTTAAGAGCTTATTGTCCTCCAGGGCCTTTAGCACCATCTTCTTCCCTTTCAGATAGGTGTCCGATTCCCGGTACACTTTATCAAAGGAAATATCCATGCGTTGGTAGCTTTTTCGGAAGCCGTCCATCACCCATTGATTCATCATTTGCCAGATATTGAGCACCTTTTCATCACCCTCTTCCCACTTTTTCAACATCTTCCGAGCTTCCTGCATAAGAGGGGCTTCCTCTTCCAGACGATCTTCTTCCACTCCTTTTTCCCTGAGTGTTTGTTTTTCTGCATTCAGTTCTTCCTGAAACCTCACATAGTATTTTCCCACCAGGTGGTCCCCTTTTATTCCGGTGGTTTGGGGGGTTTCCCCGCTACCAAATTTTTCCCAGGCCAACATGCTTTTACAGATATGTATGACCCGGTCGTTGATCAAATTTACTTTTTTCACCGGATACCCGGCGGCCACAAGGATCCTGGAGACACTGTCCCCGAGGAGGTTATTCCGGATATGGCCCAGATGTAGGGGTTTATTGGTATTGGGAGAGGAAAATTCCACCACTATGGGCTTTCCCGTTCCCGGCGCCACCAGTCCATAGCGACTATCTGAATAGTTATCCGATAAGAAACTGCTCCAGAAGGAGTTAGCCAGAACCAGGTTTAAAAACCCTTTGATCACATTGAAAGAAGCCACTTGCGGCAATGTGGCTTTCAGACCCTCTCCCAGCTCCTGTGCCACCTGCTGTGGTGCCTTGCGTGCTACCCCGGCCAAAGGAAATACCACTACCGTATAATCTCCCTCAAATTCGGGCAAGGTGCCCCGCACTACGATCTTATTATCTTCTGCATCAATACCGTAAAGCTCTTTTACCAAAACCTTTACCTGTTGTTGAATTGTTGATTCCATGGGCTATGACGTTTAGCTTGCAAAAATAGCATTTTTCATTGCCTATGGCCTGTGGGGAATACCAGGTTGAACAAATAAAATTTTCTTACCTTAGCATGCTGTATTATCAAATTGTAAAAAACATATAGTCATGAAGATACTAAAATCATTGTTGTGGATTGTGCTACTGGTGGTGGTCCTATTCTTCCTGGTTGCTCTGTTTTTACCCGGTGAAGCGGTTCATAAAAAACAGGTGACCATAGACCAGCCGGTGGAAAGCATCTTTCAATGGATCTTGCTATTGGAAAATGAGAGCATGGACACTATAGGCGAGAAGGGCCAGGCCTCCGGCATGCTTGCCAATGTGCTTCCCGGTGCCCGGATAGAAATGGTTGACATGGTTCTGGAAGAACATATAGATTTCGTTATCCATCATGATAACCTGGGCGAGGTCAACAGCCGTCTGGATTTTACTGAGCTGGACCAGGGCACACAGCTTACCCAAACCATTAACCTTCGGCTAAGCTATCCTACTCAACGCTATATATATATGTTCCTTGCCCGCAGTCAGGTAGATCACCATTTGGAGAAGGGACTGCAAAGCATAAAGCAGCTGGCCCGGGTGTTGCCATCACCAGGGCAAATGGCCTCAAAGGTGGAGATCGATGAGATGAGCTCTTATGGCGCCCAGCCTACCATCACATTAAAGGACTCTGCAAAGACCAGTGAGCTGACTGCGAAAGCAGGAAAAACCTTTGAAGAGCTGTATGCCTATTTCGACAAGACCCCGGCCATGCTGGCTGATGGGCCCTTTATCTTCTTTCATTCTTACGACCCCGACGGCTATACCCATTATGAGGCGGTGCTGGTGCTCACCAGTGAGCTGGAAGGCAACTCCCGCATCCGACCCGGAAAAACTTACGAAGGAAGAAGCCTGGTGACATCGTATAACGGAAGCTTAAAATATAAAAAAGCCACCTGGGAGGCTCTGGAAGCCCACCGGAAAGAAAGACAACTGGAAAAAGGGGGAACCCCTTTTGGTGTGTACCGCACCGACCCGGTAAAAGTCCAGGACCCCCGGGAGATCAGCATGGACCTGTATTTGCCGGTTAAAGAATAACAGCCTGTTAAGGCTCATAAGCCCGGTATAAAAAAAGTGTACATTTGATTTTCAACGGCTATAAACACTTTATGTTATTAGCCCGGATTCATCCATATATATTAAGATAAGCAATATGAGCAGATTTTTCGCATCTCTGATGATCATCACCTTCATCAGCATTTCAGTTCGTGGCCAGGAGACCTTTTCCGTTCCGGAGGTTTATTATGAGTGGAACGAATTGCAGCGCCCCCAAATTGGCCTTTCAGGGTCTGTGGTAACCTATGAGGTAAACAAGCTTCGTGGCGACGGGTTTTTTCATATTGTGGTTCCCGGAACGGGGGGCACCGACTCGATAGCCCGGGGTCGCTACGGGCATATCTCTCCGGGTGAGGACTTTGCAGCCTTTCGGATCAAGTCTGCACGGGACAGCTTGAGAGCACTAGAGCTTCAGGGAGTAGCGCGAAAGAAGTATCCCAAAGACTCACTGGGCATTTATCATATCCATAATAACCAGATGGAAAAGATCTCCCGGGTACGGTCATTTAAAGTACCCCGGGAAGGAGCCAACTGGCTGGCCTGGCTCCATGAAACACCAGAAGCGACACCTGAAAAAGAAAAGAATGATACCACCACCGGTAGTCAGGAAGGAGACGCTGAGGGAGAAGATAAAGACACCGCGCATACTACAGAAGTAATAGGTCGTCAGCTGGTAATTTACCACCCGGAGACCGGATATCGCCTGTCCATGGACCAAACGGATCACTACCGGTTTTCCCGTAATGGAGCGCTGCTGCTGTTTACACGCACCATTGAGCCGGAGGACAAAGAAGGGAACCCGGATGACAGAGACAGTGTTCAGGTGTGGACGTTCCACACCGGTGAACAACAAAAAGAAATGGTTTTTGCCGGGCGTGGTGAGCTGAAGCGGCTCACCACAGACCGTAAAGGGGAGGCTTATGCTTTTTTATTCTCCGGGGATACCACCCGGGAGCAAAAGCACTATGGGCTATACCTCAATGGCAGCCAGATCGCTGACAGCACCACCTCCTTTTTGCCGTCAGGCTGGTATATCTCTCCTCACGGCTCGCTGCGCTTCAGTGAAGATGGTGACCGCTTGCTGTTTGGCACCGCCCCCATACCGGATCCCCAACCCGAAGACACCCTCACCGCAGAGGAAAAGTTTTCCGTTGACATCTGGCACTGGCAGGACAGCCAGTTGCAACCCCGGCAAAAGCTTCACCGCAGCCGGGAAGAAAACCGCACCTATACGGCCTTTTATGAACTGAGCCGGAAACGGTTCATGCAATTAGAAGACCAGGACCTCAAGCAAGTACATATCCTGAAAGGAAACACCAGTGACCGGGCATTTGGCTATTCCGGAGAGCCCTATGACCGGGAAAGGACATGGACAGGAAGGAACTACAGGGATATCTATGCCATAGACCTGAGCAGCGGCCAACGGGAACGGGTGCTGGAAAAGCATGCCAACAGAAGGTCCTTTTCACCGGGTGGCCGCTACTTTGCCTACTACCATGAAGCCGACAGCTGCTGGTATGCCATGGACCTGCGGCGGGGACGCAGAACAAACCTCACCGCCTCACTCCAGGTGGCCTTTTACAATACAGAAGATGACCAACCACGGGAAACTACTGCACTTCGGGCCGCAGGATGGGACCAGGATAACCACGTGTACCTGTATGATGAATACGATATCTGGAAAATAGATGCCCGGGGAAGAAAAGAGCCGCAAAACCTTACCGCAGGGTACGGCAGAAAAAATAATCTCCGGCTCCGTTATTTGAACACCGACCCCGACCAGCACTACCTGCCGGAAACCATGTTGCTGGCAGCATTCAATAAAGAGACCCGGGAAAGTGGATTTGCACAGGTGAACAGAGAAACCCCGGGTGAGCCACAGGTCCTTTATATGGGGCACTTTCGGACCTATGGCCTGAGCAAAGCAAATAATGCATCACAATATATTTTCCGCCAAAGCACTTTCCGTGATTATCCAAACCTGTGGCTCAGCGGAGGCGATTTCCGGGAGCCACAACAGTTATCCCACGCCAACCCGCAACAAAAGGACTACGCCTGGGGAACGGTACACAGTACACAGTGGATCAGCGGAAACGGAGATACCCTTTCAGGACTTATCTATAAGCCGGATAACTTTGATGCGGAGAAAAAATACCCCATGATCGTTTATTTTTATGAAAGATATAGTCATTTAAAGCACAGGCATTATGTACCAAAGCCGTCCCACTCATCCATCAACTTCACCCGGTATGTCAATGACGGATACATTGTTTTTATCCCTGACATTGTATACCGCACGGGCTACCCGGGCCGCAGTGCGGAAGAGGCTGTGATCAGCGGCACGCTGCATTTGCTGGAAAAAGGGTTTGTGGATGCCGGCAAAATAGGCATCCAGGGACAAAGCTGGGGAGGATACCAGGTAGCTCACCTGGTCACGCGTACCAATTTGTTCAGCGCCGCCATGGCCGGAGCACCCGTGTCCAACATGACCAGCGCATACGGAGGCATGCGATGGGGATCAGGCCTGAACAGAGCCTTCCAGTACGAGCAAACACAAAGCCGGATCGGAGGAACACTGTGGGAAAAACCTGTGCAATACATGGAAAACTCACCACTGTTCTACGCTCCAAACATAACCACTCCCCTGCTGATCATGCATAACGACGACGACGGGGCGGTGCCATGGGAGCAAGGTATTGAACTGTTTAATGCCATGAGAAGACTGGATAAAGTGTGCTATATGCTGGTATATAACGACGATAAACACAACCTGAGACACTGGGGAAATCGCATCGACCTGAGCATAAGAATGAAGCAGTTCTTCGACCATTACCTGAAAGAAAAGCCCATGCCCCTGTGGATGAGCCAGGGAATCCCGGCCACGGAGAAAGGAAAAAGAACAGGATATGAGCCGGCAGAAAAATAAACAGAACGGAAAACCGTTATTTTGCAGATTATAACACATGTATATATGAAATTCCGGGTTTTTTATCGTTTTCCATGGGTCGTATACTCCCTGTTACTTTTGATGGCCTGGGGAAGCTGTCAAAAGGATGACCTGCTGGAGTCCCCTGTAGACTTACATTTTTCCACAGATACCATATTGTTTGACACCCTGTTTACCACTATCGGCTCCTCTACCAGGAGCTTCAAGGTATATAACCCGGAGAAAGACCCTATCCGCATCAGCCGTATAACCCTGGCAGGAGGCAGCAACTCCTCTTTTCGTATTAATGTAAACGGGATGTCGGGGACGGATTTCAAAGAGGTAAAGCTGGGTTCGGAGGACAGTCTGTTTATTTTTGTGGAAGTAACCGTTGACCCCAACAGCACGGATCAGCCTATGATCATTACCGACTCCATTGTATTTAACACCCACGGTCATATCCAGGATATTAAGCTGGTGGCCTGGGGCCAGGATGCCAACTTTATTGTTGCCAACCGGCATGTTCAGGGTCTTCCCCCTTATTATATCGTAGCTAAAAAGGGGGAGCATGTGGTATGGGACAGTCCCAAACCTTATGTGATCTATGGATATGCCGTGGTGGACTCTACGGCATCGTTAACCATTACTGAGGGTACCCGTGTTCACTTTCATGCCAGCTCCGGATTGTGGGTATATAAAGGGGGCAGCCTCACCGTGGACGGGAGCCAGGATCTGCCGGTGCACTTCCAGGGCGACCGCCCGGAACCGTATTATCAGGATATCCCCGGACAATGGGACCGCATCTGGCTCAACGAAGGCAGTATCAATAACCAAATACGCCATGCCATCATTGAAAACGGCTTTATCGGCATCCAGGCAGAAACACTGAACCAACCCATGGGTAACAGCCTGATATTGGAAAATGTGATCATCAGAAATATGACCGGAATGGGGATACTGGGAAGAAACTATTCCATCTCCGCAGAAAATATCCAGGTGAGCAACTGCGGAAACTATGCCGTGGCCCTTACCAACGGCGGTGATTACACCTTTCATCACCTGACAGTAGCCAATATTTGGACGGGAGGCATACGCCAAACCCCTTCAGTGTACGTCAACAACTTCTTTGAAGACTATGAAGGAACCGTTCACTCCAATGACCTTCTGGCTGCCTTCGGCAACAGCATCATCCATGGTAATCAGGATAATGAGTTTGCTTTTGACAATATTGACAATGGAACCCTGCTGAATTTCACCCTGGATCATTGCATGGTGAAGACTACCGTCAATACCAGTGGGCCGGAGTGGATAAACTGCCTGATAAACAAAAACCCCCGGTTTGAAGACCCCTCCTCAGGCATCTTTAGGCTCACCGATGACTCCCCGGCCATCGATGCAGGAAACCCGGCCATCCAGGTACCCTTCGACCTGGAAGGAAACCCCAGAGGCTCCACCCCGGATATGGGAGCACATGAGTACGTGCCGTAAAGATCTTTACCCCCCTCTTCGTTGGGATTATTTGGGGTCGAAAGGAAAGAACGGCCCTTTGTGGATTTTCATTTGGCTGATACACATTACGGGTTGACTGGATTCAACCAGGAGCCTCTGAACATTGCTACCCAGCAAAACAGGTGACAAAGTACGCTCCTCTTCAGCCATCACTGAGATCAGGTCGCCCCCATATTCTTTTTGACAATCCAAAATAGATTTTACCAAATTGTTGCCTTCCTTTTCAACCTCCTGGAATTTCACGTTATGCTCCTTGAGATAGTCTTCCACCTGTTTTTTATATCCTGACACCCTGGCCTTATGCTCCGGGTTTTCCGTATCAGGGAGCAGGGTGAGCAGTATGATCTTAGCGTTAAACGCCCTGGCCAGTTTCGCAGAAAAAGGAGCTTTCTGGCGTGACTCAAGGGTTTCGTCAATGGGCAGCAATATCTTATCCAGCTTTTCTGGTGTATCTTCCGGCCGTGTAAGGATCACCGGAATACTGGAAAGGGCCATTATCTTTAAAGCATTAGAGCCCGTAAACATTTCTTCAAAACCGGAGGCTCCGTGGGTTGAACCGACGATCATCTCCGCATCCTCATCGTGGGCATGACTTTTCACTTCCTGAGGCACTTTTCCCTCACGAATGGCCCAGGTGATCCTGCCTCCACCGGTCATCTGTTGCTCATACTGGCGGATAATCTTCTTCATATCCTCCTCTTCAACCACCCCAGGCCCTTTAGAGGAATCCTTAAACACTCCGTCGGAGGGATTCATAACATGGAGGATCTCCACACCTGCTTCCATCTTGTTGGCAATCATAATGGCCAGGTCAAGGCCTTTTAGCGACTCTTTGGAAAAATCTACCGGAACAATAATCTTCTTCATAATACAATATATTTAGGTTTAATTTGGTCTTTAACACGTGAGTCCGGTCTAAAAACACACATTTTTCACATCCGCTGAAAATCAGCTTTGCCCCATCCCTAAAGGGTGGCTGATTTTCAGCGGCTTCACCCTTTAGGGTCCGGGGTAAAAAGCCGCTGAAAATCAAAAGTAACCTTTTTAGATTGAACTCACACGTTTTATTCACAATGTTCAGGTAGTAATACAATACATCTTCAAAAATGTTTAGCATATATTGGTTTCATCTAAACAATAAATCAACATTCACGGTCAAATTATAAAAAAACCGCTGAAACTTGGGGGCTTGGTTTAAAAAAGCCTCCCGTGCTTCAGCGGCAAAAAATTGCAATCAGCTAATATTCAATCTTTGTAGCTTCATTCCCCCAAATTTTCCGGGGGCAAAATAAAGCGATAACACTCTTTTTCAGATCGTTGTTATTTAACGATCATTTTTTTGGTAGCGCTATTTTCTCCGGCATTCACCTTGTAGAAGTAAATGCCCGGCTTAAGGTTTTGAGCAGAGACGGTAAAGTTATGGATACCGGCTGCCATGCTTCCTTTATTTTCGCTATAAACCACCTGTCCCAGCATATTGTAAACTTCCAGGGAAAGATTGGCTTGCTTTTTCAGGTTAACGACAATGTTGGTTTGCTCATTAAATGGATTAGGGAAATTTTGGCTTACGGAGACATGGGTCTGTCTTGTTTTCTCATTGACTCCCACAGACGGTCCAAACCCAATAGATTTCATCAGGTTATGAGTTACCGGATCCAGGGGTCCTGAGCCAATATTTGCAATGGTGACCGGGATAATCATATTCCCATTGGGGTCTACAAGGGTAATATTGGAGGCATAATGGAAGTAGTTATCGCCCCAGAACTGTGTTCCATTGGTAAAGTCGGTAGGGGGATAGATGGTTCCATCGTTAAGGTCTTTACCATAGGCCCAGATATCTGGTGACGAGTTGATATAGGCTATTCCTGCCTGGTTAATGGCGGCCAGCAGGGTGTCTGTATCGCTCCATACCACGAATACTTTCTCGCCGTCCTCGGTGCGGGAGGCATTGATGCGATGATTCCAACCCATGGCATCCTGTCCTGATCCAAATATTTGGTCATCAGCCCTTACATCCATAGTGAACATTTGGGTAACCAGTTCTGCTTCCCAGCCGCCACCGGGGGTCATATTAACGTGGAAAAGCTTATTGGGCTCGTAAGTAAAGGTATACCCAATGGAATCGGGATGGGTTGAATAGCCTCCTTTGATGAGGGAGAATATGTGCAACATCCCCTGATTATCAACGGTGAGGTCCATTTGGTGGGTAAAGAATGCTGTGGTCACGGTGGGGTCAGCCAGTGTGCCCCACAGGTAGTTGGTAATAGAATCCAGGGTAGAAAAGTCAAAAACGGGCTCCAGATTCCAGGTTTGTCCTCCGTCGGTAGTTTTGTAAATAATGGGTTGGTAGGCCAGGTTGTTTTGTGTGTCGTCCACTCCCCGGAACACGTAGTATCCCACGCTTCCATCCTGGCTCCAGGCCATTCTGGCACCCGTACCCATGGGGTCCCCATCGGGGTCCAGAGCAAAGTTATGGGTCATGTTCACCAGCGGATCCCAGTCAAACTCATTGGTAGACCCATTAAACTGACCTTTAAAGTACATACCGCCACCCCAGGAATAATCCTGTTCGGTGCCCAGGAACTTGTCGCCGGATACATGTACCGAACCATCATCCAGCACCTGAAGGTCATTATTGGCGTGGGCAAAGTAAGTGCCGGCCTCCAAAGGGAGGTAGCTTACCTGCTCATGGCTTCCATCCATCTGCAATGAGCCGAAAAAGTTGTCAGTCCACCCGGAACCACCGGTGATGGGGCCGGAAAATGCAGCAAAACAATCATCCATGGATGTGGAGGCATCGGGAACAAAGATACCGCCACCGGGATATCGCATTAAATGTGGAGATGGGGGCACCACCATGTGATCATCCCAGCTTTGGCCCATATCCGTTGAATAGCTGATACGAAGGTCATTACCGCTTCCACCGAAAGGGCCTCCGGCACGGGAAAAAAAGACAATACCATCGTAACCCGGCACTGCTGTTAATGCAGCTTGCGGTGGAGAGATCAACGAGTAAATATTGGCCGAGGAAGCAAAAGAGATTCTTGCTAGCCCCTTGCTTTGGGTTACTGTCGTCTTGGTTGTTTCTGCCGAATAGGTATCCACCGGGTCAATGCGCATTAAATGCTCAATGTGATCCGGATGTACATCTCTCAGGGTAGGTGCATTCTGATCCGTCTGAGCAAAGAGCAGAACACTAAAGCTAACTACCATAGCTAAAAGTGTGAACTTTTTCATAATTTCTTGGTTTGGCATGTGTTTTTGTTTCCTGCAAAACTAATACAATTCCAGCAATTGTAAAGGTTTTTTTGGAAAAAAACTAAAATGAAAAATGACCACATCAAGTGAACACACTGTTTTTCAGCACCCTTTTCACCATTTTCAGGTCGTCATTTTTAATAAAAAACGCCTTTAACGGGGTGCGGGTATGCTTGATAAAGGCCACCATCAACCATGTACAACTGGCCAGATGGGCCATTGATGATGCCACAGCCGCCCCCGGGAGGCCATAGGCCGGAATAAGCATTATGGCTGCCGAAACAGTAACAGCCAGGCCCAGCAGCGACGACCAGGCATTTAGCCTTTGCAGGCCTTTGGCCGCAAAGTAGTGGGATAGCGCATGGCTCACCGCCATGGCCAGTATGCCCGGAGAAAAGCAGGCAATAAGAAAGGGTATCTGATCAAAACGTGTACCCCCAAGCAGCCACTGATAAAAGGTGCCCGGCAGCACCACCAGCAGCAGGGTCACCAATAATGTGACCAATACGGATAACTTAAGGAATGCCAATGTGAGGGTTTGAGCATACTGCTCTTCTTCACGATTGGATAATACAGCATATTGAACAAGTGCCAGGCTTTTGCTAATAAGCCAGTTTCCTTCTGCCAGACGATTCATAGCAGAATATACACCCAGAGGTGCTGCTCCTTGCCCCGGCTGTAACCACAAGCTCTGAATAAAATAATAGGATAGCCGGTAATTGAGAAACTGGGAAAAGTTTGCCAGCTGAGTAAACAACCCCAGCTTCCCCATCTCCCGTAATATGTTCGTCCCCGGCATCTTCAGCGTGTGGATGTGCTTCCTTACCATAGCCAGGCTCACCAAAAAACATAAACCATAACTCAAATACATGGCCATTATATATACCATAATTTGCTCCCGGGAGGCCAAATGGATAAATAATAACAGGGACAATACCATAAACAGCAGTTGCAACACCGTGAGCACATTAAACCATGTGATCCGCTCTTTTCCCAGTAACACCTTAAGGTTCACGGAAAACCAGTTGTGGATCAACGCCACCAAAAAGATATGCAATGCGTAAGGGCCGGCAATACGGGGCTCGGCATAATAAATGATAATGGCACCAACACCGGCAGTGACTAGCGACCAAAAGTAGGCCAGGGGCAGAATGCGGGATAAGCCGTGGCGGGGGATCAGGTAAATTAATGCCGATCCCCCGGCCAGGTCATTAACCACTCCTATAAACATAATGCCCAATACCAGCATGGTGATCACCCCGTAGCCTTCTTCCCCGAAGGCCCGGGTGCTGATGATCATCACCGCCAGCCCCAAAAGGGCGGTGATTACCCTGGCTCCGGTGGTGGTAAAAACCTTATATGCTAACATCTTATATCTTATAGCCCCTGACGGGATAATGGTTCAGGCAATGCCTCCTGGTACAATGCTTTCAACTGCCGGCTTACAGCTTCCCGGCTAAAATGCTGTATAGCATAGCTTCGGAGATGGGCAGCATGGTATACCGGACGGTGCTCTATGCAATGCTTCATGCATTTATACAACCCGTCAACACTGCCGGGATCCACCAGCATTCCCTTTTTTTCATCTATATGTAACGGAATATCGGCAGTTTTGGTTGCAATTACCGGCACCCCCGATGCCAACCCTTCATAAACCACTATCCCAAAGGTCTCATAATTACTGAACAATACCTGATAATCTGCTTTATGAAAGGCCCGGGTCAACTGCTCTTTCTCCAAAACTCCTTGGAAAAAAACATGCTTATCACTGATATCCATCATATTGCGCAATTGCTGCTCATCGCCGGGAGTATTACCCACCATGGTGAGATGAAAGGAATAGCCTTCTTCCCAAAGTCTTATCGCGACTTTGAGGATCCCCTGCATATTTTTGGACTGTTGTTCAAAGCAACTAACATGCAAGAAGTTGAGCATCTGTTGGTTTTTCTTCCGACCAGAAATAGTAAACAAACTGGTATCTATAAAGTTATACAATATATGGAATTTAGGATGGCGGATTCCCGTTTCCTCCATGCTATTTTTTAGATTATGTGAGACGGCAGACATGGCCGCGGCGCCGTTAACGGCCATGCGGGTGAGAAGGATATCTGCCCGGGATATCTTTCCGGGGCTTTGTTTCAGGTATCTGGACCAATGCTCGGTGATCACATAAGGGACACCATACCTTGTCTTAATGGCCCGGGCCAGCAGACCACATCGGTTGAGTACGTTTACATGGATCAACCCCGGCAGGCCATGTTGCTTACGGTAACGGGTCCAACCACGATAAAAGGCCTTCAGGTACCGTACTCCGTTAACGAGAAGTGGCCATAAAGGCATCCCCCCCTGCATCTTGCGAAAGTAAACCACGATCTCCTCTACCCCCTCATAATCAGACACCACTGCCTGAATACGGGAATGGGTCCATTCCCCCCGGGGAGGCGCCTCATGCGCAGGAACCCCTTGCACGCAGAGCACTGATACCGGTGCCCATTGCGCCGCAAGCTGTGCATGCCGCCGGACAAATAGCCCGGGCATAGAGTCATAATGGTTTGGATACCATGGGGTAAAAAATAATATACCCCGCTTATTATGGTCTGTTTTCGATGATATCATAGTGGTTGTTCCAATATTGCAAACATAACACCATTTTTTTTTTCAAAAGAGGTATTTGATTTTAGAATTTGTTATATATTTGCACCCGTTTAAACGGTGAATGTAGCTCAGCTGGTTAGAGCACTGGATTGTGGTTCCAGGGGTCGTGGGTTCGAGTCCCATCTTTCACCCGCAATAAAGAAGCACCCGGCACTTGCATCCGGGTGCTTTTTTTTTATATCTTTAGGCACTCAAAAAAAATCAGGCAATATGTGTAAATTCAGTGATGCAGACATTGCACAGATTCGGGAAAAGGGTCTCAGTCCCAGAATAGTGAGAGCCCAGATCAGCCGTTACACCCGTGGCTATCCTTACCAGGAGCTGGAAGGGCCTGCACGTGCGGGGACCTCCATAAAGACTTTCAGCAACGACCGTATTCGTCATTTGGTAAAAAAGTACAGCGAGCGTGCTCCGCAGATTCGTACAGTAAAATTTATTCCGGCTTCGGGTGCTGCTACGCGCATGTTTGGCCATCTTTACCAGTTGCTGGATGAGCTTCAGAATTGCCCGGATCAGGAAGCCATTCTTTCCAACAAGGAGCACACTGCTGGTCGCCGGTTTTTTCAAAACCTCAAATCCTTTGCTTTTGCAGATGATCTGAACAAAGCTTTGAAAAGGGCTGGAAAAGACCTGGACGAGATGATTCAGAATGGAAATTATAAGGTTATTTTGGAATATTTACTTTCAGATAAAGGGCTTGATTATGGCCGTCTTCCCAAGGCGCTGGTCAAGTTTCACCGCTATGATGACCACTCCCGCACCCCTTTGGAAGAGCATATGGTAGAGGGTGCCAGCTATGCACGTACCGGATATAATAAGGTGTACTTGCACTTTACTGTTCCTCAGGATCATCTGGAGCGGTTTAAAAACCGGATTGACAAGCTTCAGCCAAAATATGAAGATTATTTTGGCGTGGAATATGAAATTCGCTTTTCCACACAAAACCCGGCTACGGATATCATTGCAGTGGATTATGACAATAAGCCCGTAAGGACCAGCGATGGGCATTTACTTTTCCGCCCGGGAGGACATGGGGCCCTGATCGAAAACCTGGATAATATCTACGGACACCTTATATTTATAAAGAACATAGACAATGTGGTTCCTGATCATCTTCGGGACACCACAAACATATACAAACGTGCCCTGGGAGGATACCTGCTTGAAATCCAGGAACAGGTATTTTCCTGGCTCACAACACTGGACAGGGATCCTGCTAAGGTTCAACCTGAAGCCATCCGTCAACTGCTCTACGAGCACCTGGGATACCATATCCCTGATGCCATGTTTATGAGCATGCGCAGAGAACAACAGCTGGAGTTTCTTTACAATAAGCTAAACCGGCCCATCAGGGTGTGCGGCATGGTAAAAAACACGGGTGAACCCGGCGGAGGTCCTTATAGCGTACTCCATGATAATGGCTGTGTCAGCCTGCAAATCGTAGAAAAAAACCAGATCGACACCAAAAAAGAAGATCAAAGAAATTATTTGGAGGTTTCCACCCACTTTAACCCGGTAGATCTGGTCTGCAGTACACATAATCATAAAGGCGAACCCTTTGACCTGAAAAGCTTCACCGATCCGGAAACGGGCATTATCACGCATAAAACCTATAACGGAAAACCCATAAAAGCCCAGGAAAGACCCGGGCTATGGAACGGAGCCATGGCCAACTGGAATACTGCTTTTGTAGAAGTACCCCTGGACACCTTTAACCCGGTGAAAAATATTAACGACCTGATGAGAAAGGAACACCTTTAAAAAATATATGCAAATCAATTCATAACCAATAAATCAATTCATAACCAATAAATCAATAGTATTAACTCAAAATTAAAAAATAAAAAAAAATGAAAAAGAACCTGATGCATTTAACCCTTCTTTCATTACTGACCCTGTTCCTGGCCGTAACCGTTCAGGCGCAACCCAGAGGTGAGAACAGCTTATTGTGGAAAGTCTATCATCCGGATATTCCGGAGCCCTCCTACCTGTTCGGCACTATGCATGCCATTCCCGCCGATGATTTCACCATGCCGGAAATCTTGGAAGAACTGATTCACAATGTGGAACAGCTGTATCTGGAGATAAATATGGATGATATAGACCCGATGGAAGTGATGCAAATGATGATGTTGCCCGACGGGGAAGGGCTGCAAGATGTAATGGAAGAGGATGCATACAACAGCCTGAGAGAAAAGCTAGAAGCTCATGATATAGAGGAAGAGATGCTGGAGATGTTTATGAAAATGAAGCCAATTGCCTCTTACGGGCTTGTCTTTAACTCCATCTTTGATGAGATTGTGGTGATGGAAAATGAACTATTACAGCTTGCCAACGAGGCGGGAGTTGAGATCAGAGGACTGGAAACCATAGAATTTCAGTTTGATTTGTTTGATAACATTCCTGTTGAGGACCAGGTGGACATGTTTTTTGGACAGGATTTGGAGGAAGAGTTCCACACGGTCACTCAATTATATCTCCGTCAGGACCTGGATCGTTTGTACCGTTATACTATCCGTTCCAGGTGGGGAGACGTTGGGAACGAGTTTTTATATGAGCGTAATCATCACTGGGTAGAGGTTTTGGAGGATGTTATGGGCGAGTCACCGGTTTTGATTGCTGTTGGTGCGGCCCATTTGCCGGGAGAAAAGGGGCTGATCAACCTTTTGAGGGCTTCAGGTTTTGATTTGGAACCGGTTTCCTTTGAGTTTTAGCTGCCCATTTACCGTCTCCCGTCAAACAGTCTGTACCGGTTATAGTCGCGTTGATAATCGTCTTTATCCGAGGGAGGGTTGAAGGCTTCCACGTTTTCGCGGTAGGTCCACCTCCCTTCTTCAAAGATAAAAGCGGCATAGTCTTCGGAATGGGGCACCATTTGGGATGGTATTCCTTCCAGTTCGGGCCTCAGAGCCATCAGTCTCTGAAAGATGATCATTTTTTTCCGCTCCATTTCAGGCATGCTGTTTTGGTTTCGTTGTGGTCGTTGCCCGTTGGCAGCCTGCTGTGCCCTGAATTCACGCTCGTGTGCCCTTCTGGTTTGGGGTGGCGTTCTTTGGTGCTGCTGTTGCACTTGCCGGCTGTCATGGCGCCCCGACCGGTTGTCTTCTACCACCATAAACTGATACTCATAGCGCAACGACAAAGGCGCCTGGGAAGAGTACTCAAAAATAATGCGCCGAAGGCGCGGATCATGGGTGCGAAAGAGAGGATGGCCAAAAACGATATCACCATTAGACTGTACCATAGCCACTTCTATAAGCTTGATATCGGTGCGCAAGTCGTTACCATTCCAGCCTAACAAGGTGTAGTAGGTGCGTCCACGGTTGAACAAACGGTCGAAAAACCCTGCGGAACGCTTTACTTCTATAATATCATAATATATGGCCCCGATCCAGTCACCATCACGTAAGCGCTCATATTCAGGATTGGGAAACTGATCCATCTTGTCATGCAATTCATATACAATATGCCTTTCCCGGCGCTCACTATACACCTGTACCACAGCAAAGAAGTCATATCTAAAGTCTTCATTGAGCATATGCCAGGTAATGATACGCAGGTTTTTATCCGGGGAGGTAACCATATACATGGAGTCGATATTCGGGAATGAATAATCAGCAGAACCCTGAACCTTTAAGGTTTCCATCCAGTAATCGATAAGCATTTCATTCACATTAAAGCGCACAAACTGATCCTCCGCCTGCAAGGTCATGCGCCGCAGCGTCATCAGAGAGTCCTCACGGACAGTAAATGCCGTATCGCCCCCGGGCATTGCCCGCAGACCCGCATCTGTAAGCATCACACTTAATAAGGCTGCCAGAAAAATCCTTCCCCAGTATTCAATTACCGCTTGCATATGATTCATAACGTTAACCCTGAACGCATATTTTATTTAGCTTTGCAACCCTAAAAAGAAATTGCCTTTTTCGCCCGTGGCAACCACGATCCGAAATAACAATAAACTTGAAAAACAGATGATTCCCTTTATAAACCGATTATAAGTATGGATGATTCCCTTTATAAACCGATTATAAGTATGGATACAAAGATAAGTAAAATAGAAATATGACTAAAAGTAGTTGGATAACAGATGGGATCGCCCGCCTGGGGGAAGTTTTGAACGCTGCAGGGAGCTTACAATACGGCCGGTTATCTCAGAGTAAAGATAAGCCATTCGCCCACCGTTTCTCTGACCTTATACCCCGTGCAAAAGAGGAGAACCAATGGTTTAGCCAGGAAAACACCCAGTATGCCCTGTTAGCATACGGTGAGATGTTAAAGCAGGCCCGGGAAGCGTTTTCAGGAGGCAAGGATCAACTACGGGGCACAATGGCCATCATTCCTTCAGGGCTTTTCCCCTTTGATGGTTTGGAGGACATTGCTTTATCCCTTCTTTCCGGGTATAAGGTACAGATAAAGCAGCGCAGCAAAAACGACCTGCTCATTCCGGCCGCTATAGAAACCTTGCAAAGCATTTATCCCGGCTTTGGGGAACGTATTCAAATAGAAAAGGGGGCCATCCGGGGGTTTGATAAAATCTTGTCCCGTATGCCTCAGACAAAAAATCATCAATGGCAAAAGTATTTTGGGAAATACGCCGGTGAGTTGCGGGGATGGCCATCCACCACGGGCATTATAACGGGAAAAGAGACCCTTAACCAGTTGGAAGAAATTGCCAACGGGATATTACGTTACTTTAAGCAATCCCCGGATAACATCACCAAGCTGCATGTCCCTTCAGGCTACAGTCTGAAAATGATGGATGAAGCCTTTGTCCCCTTTGAGCGGGAGATGAAGCAGCACACCCAGTGGTTCAACAACTACGAATACCAAAAGAGCCTGGCGATACTAAATTCAGATCAATACCATGATAACGGTTTTGTTCTGTTTAAACATAACAGCAGCACACGGTCTCCCGCCGGAGTGGTACATATAGAATCTTATGCCCATACCGGGGAGCTGGAAAGCCATGTGTTAAATGATCATCCCGGCCTTTGTGGCAGCGTGGTATCGGTAAAGGACCAGCCCTTTTGCCCGGTGATAAGTCCGGCCCGCCTGTTAAAACCCGGGTGGAATAACCGGCGCATACTCCATACACTGAAAAAAATAAATGAGTAATTTCAAGTGGCTTCTTTTGTTATTCAAAATTTTTGTTCTACTTTTGCACTCCGAAAAATGACTGGTGCATTGTCATCAGACATTAAAAGTGATTACTTCATTTAAAGAACATTATAAAATCAAACCGATGAAAGAAAAAATTCATCCCAAAGATTACCGATTTGTGGTATTCAAAGACGTTTCCAACGATTATTCCTTTATCACCCGGTCAACCATTAAAACCCGGGAGACCATAAAGTGGGAAGACGGCAAAGAGTATCCTTTGGTTAAAGTGGAGATCTCCCACAAGTCGCATCCCTTTTATACGGGTAAGATGAAGCTGGTAGACAGCGCCGGCCGTGTGGACAAATTTAAGAGCCGCTATAAGAAGCACCTTGAACAAAAGCAAGCACCCAGGGAAGATGACAACCAGTAACCGGCGGTTACCTAAAGCGAAGCGTACGGTGGTTATAGGCATGACAGGGGCTTTTTGTCCCCTGAGTAAGCCGGTATTTAACCTGCTTTAATGGTCATATAGCGATATTATATTATCTTTGTTACCATAAAAATCATAGGCTTATGAACCTGGTATTATTTGATAATCCCCGTATTCGCCGACAGTTGTTACCTTTGACTTTCACGCGCCCTATAGCGGCGTTGAGGGCCGGCATCAGCACGCTTAAAGAGCGTAGTGAGCACTTTTTGAACCAAAAAGCTTCCTGGCTCACCGACGATTACCTGCACGAAAAATTCCCTTTGAAGGAAAGCGAAGAATACCTTATGGTCAATGGTTCGGTGGTTATGGACCAACGGCTGGCGGAGGCTATTCTGGATTTAAAACCCAGGGAAGTACTCAAAAGAGGGAAAAAAACCATTGCATTAAGAAGCAAGGAATTGGACACCCAAAAATTCAACTGCCAGGTGGATTATGAGGGGGATGTGCTGTTCATTGAGCACCCATGGGATCTGTTCAGTAATAATAAAGAACTGATAAGCAGCGATTTTACACGAATCACTGCCGGTAGAAACTCCCAGCCGCTGAGCCAAACCAATATTATTACCGGCCAGGGGGATATCTTTGTGGAACCGGGAGCTGTTGTGGAAGGCGCCTTTCTCAATGCATCCAATGGGCCTATCTACATCGGAGCACAAGCGGAAGTGATGGAGGGAGCCAAGATCCGGGGGCCATTTGCCATGGGAGAACATGCCGTACTGAAAATGGATGCCAAAATTTATGGAGCCACCACTTTAGGGCCCCATGTGAAAGTGGGCGGCGAAATCAATAACTCCATATTCCTGGGATATTCCAACAAGGCCCATGACGGGTTTTTGGGACAAGCTGTTATTGGAGAATGGTGCAACCTGGGGGCTGACACCAACAACTCCAACCTGAAAAACACCTACGATAATGTACGGATGTGGTGTTATCATAAAAGAGAGTTCGTAAATACAGGCCTCCAATTCTGCGGTTTGGTAATGGGCGACCACAGCAAATGCGGCATCAATACCATGTTTAACACAGGGACCATGATCGGTGTCAACGTAAACATCTTCGGGCCAGGATTTCCCCGCAATTTTGTTCCATCCTTCCGGTGGGGGGGCGCTCAGGGTTTTAAAAACTATAGTCTCAGCAAAGCCTACCAGGTGGCTGAAACAGTAATGGAACGCAGAGGAATAAAACTGGATCAAGCGGAAAAAAGCATCCTGGAGCATGTCTATTCCATGGAAAAAGAACTGGAGTAAGGTTTGGCACCCTTATTGACCTACCCCACATGAATGTCCTTGTATTTTTTCCTAAGGGACTGTTTTAATGATATCTTTATACCCCCTTCCTAAATCAAATACCAGCGGGACGGGCATAACCCTGACAAATTGGCATTATTAGATTATGAGTATTTTTGAAAAAGACAGTGTATTTTTCCAGGACCCCGGATCGGAAGACGCGGAAATGGTTCCATTGCTTACAGCAGATGATGAAGAAGCTATGAACGAAGAACCTGTGCCCAAATCCCTCCCCATCCTTCCCCTCAGAAACAACGTTCTGTTCCCGGGAGTGGTGATCCCCATAACCGTGGGCCGTGACAAATCCATTCAACTGATCAAGGAGGCGTACCGGGGCAATAAAACCATTGGGGTTGTGGCCCAAAAGGACGTTAATATAGAAGACCCCAAAGAGAAAGATTTGTACCACCTGGGTACAGTGGCCCGCATCCTAAAGGTGCTGCAAATGCCCGATGGCAATACCACAGCTATAATCCAGGGTAAAAAACGCTTTAAGCTTTTACGCATCACGGTAAAAAAGCCCTACTTTAAGGGGCAATCCATTGATTACGATCCATTTTACACCAGTGCCGACCCGAAAACTTTCACGGCAGTGATTGACTCTCTGAGGGATATCTCTTTGGAGATCATAAAAAAATCACCCAACTTGCCCTCTGATGCCAATTTCACCATAAAGAATATCGAAAGTCCCACTTTTCTGATCAACTTTGTGGCTTCCAATTTGAGCGCTGATGTACATAAAAAGCAAAAATACCTGGAAACATCGGATGATTTTGTCCGTGCCAAGGAGGTATTAAGTGTGCTTTCCAATGAACTGCAGATGCAGGAGTTAAAGAATAAGATCCAGGATAAGGTAAAGACAGATCTGGATAAACAACAGCGGGATTATTTTTTAAATCAGCAAATTAAGACCATTCAGGAAGAGTTAGGTGCCAATCCTGGCGAGCAGGCCATGGATGATCTTAAGAAAAAGGCCAGGAATAAATCCTGGCCTTCGGAAGCCAAAGAGACTTTTGACAAAGAGCTTTCCCGGCTGGGCCGTATGAACCCGGCAGTGCCAGAGTATTCCATTCAGCTTAATTATCTGGAGTTTTTCACCGACCTCCCCTGGGAGGATTTTTCGGATGATAACATCAATTTAAAGAAGGCACAGCGGGTTCTGGATGAAGACCATTACGGTTTGGAGAAGGTAAAAGACCGTATTTTGGAGCATTTGGCTGTGCTAAAGTTAAAAAAGGGCAACAACTCTCCCATTTTATGTTTGGTGGGTCCTCCGGGAGTGGGAAAAACTTCGCTGGGTAAGTCTATAGCCCGTGCCTTAAAGCGTTCCTATGTACGTATGTCGCTGGGTGGATTGCGTGATGAAGCGGAGATCCGCGGTCACCGGAAGACCTATATCGGAGCCATGCCGGGGCGAGTGCTTTCCAATATCAAGAAAGCAGCAACGGGAAACCCTGTATTTGTGCTGGATGAGATCGACAAGGTGAGTGGAAACACATTTACCGGCGACCCTTCATCGGCACTGTTGGAAGTGCTGGACCCGGAACAGAATACCGAGTTTCATGACAATTACCTAGAGGTTCCCTATGACCTTTCCAACGTGCTGTTTATTGCCACGGCCAACACGCTGAGTTCTGTTCATCCGGCCCTTCGCGACCGCCTGGAGGTCATTGACATCAGCGGATACCTGGTGGAAGAAAAAGTACAGATCGCAAAAAGGCACCTTATACCCAAGCAATTGGAACAACATGGTGTGAATAAATCCCAGGTAAAGTTCCGCAGCCCGGTTATTGAGCAGGTCATCGAAGGATATACCCGGGAAGCAGGAGTAAGGACGCTGGAAAAGCAGATCGCTGCTGTTATCCGAAACAAAGTTAGGTACATTGCTGCGGAGGAGGACTATACTAAGACGCCCTCCAAAAAGGACCTGGAAAAGATCTTAGGCCCCCGCAGGTATTCCCGCGACCATTATACCACCATCCGTCAGCCGGGTGTAGTCACCGGACTGGCCTGGACATCCGTGGGCGGGGAGATTCTCTTTGTGGAAACCAGCCTGAGCCGCGGAAAAGGGCAGCTTACCCTCACCGGAAACCTGGGGACAGTGATGAAAGAATCGGCCAACCTGGCCTTTGAATACCTGAAATCACATACCCATACCCTGGATATCAATCCGGAAGTATTTAATAAGTGGAATGTACACATGCATATCCCCGAAGGGTCTACACCAAAAGACGGCCCTTCAGCCGGGATCACCATGTTTACTGCCCTGGCATCTGCCTTTACCCAGCGAAAGATCAAAGCACGGATCGCCATGACCGGCGAGATCACTTTAAGAGGAAAGGTATTACCCGTTGGAGGGATTAAGGATAAAATCCTGGCCGCCAAACGTGCCGATATCACTGATATTATCTTGTCGGCAGACAATGAAAAGGATATTAATGATATCCCGGAAAAATATATCAATGGTCTTAACTTTTACTATGTGAAGGAAATGATCGAAGTGGCGGATATCGCACTTGCCAAGAGCAAAGTGAAAGACGCCATAAACCTCAACGTACCCAAAGAAGAGAAAAACCCGGGCTAATAATCTTTACCCCACCATTGGCGTAATCGCTTGAGCATTTCCTGCTCCCGATGATTGTTCCCGGGCTCATAAATTTTTATATCCTTTATGCTGTGGGGGAGGAAGTCTTGTTTTACGAAGCTTCCGGGGTAATCATGGGCATATTTATAGTTTTTTCCATACTCCTGGTCTTTCATAAGCTTTGTGGGAGCATTTCTAAGATGCAAAGGTACAGGCAGGTCGCCTGTTTCTTTCACCAGTTTTTCCGCGTTGTTAATGGCCATGTAAGCGGTATTGCTTTTGGGTGAAGACGCCAGATATATCGCTGTTTCAGATAGGATTATACGCCCTTCGGGCAGTCCTGTACTTTCTACGGCCTGGAAGCAACTTTGTGCTATAAGCAGGGCATTGGGGTTGGCCAGGCCCACATCTTCTGCGGCTAAAATCAGTAGCCTTCGTGCAATAAACCGTGGCTCTTCCCCTCCCTGGAGCATACGTGCCAGCCAGTACACGGCAGCCTGGGGGTCGCCACCGCGTATGGACTTGATAAAGGCGGATATAATGTGGTAATGCATCTCTCCGTCTTTGTCATATCGTGCCAGGTTTTCCTGTATCACCTTATATACGGCTTCATCGGTGATTTCAGATACCCCTCCCCCGCTTCTCAGCATGCTTTCAGCCAATTCAAAAGCATTGAACAGCTTACGGGCATCACCGCCGGAGATGCGGATCAATGCGTTGGTTTGCTTTAGCTCCACACGTACTCCCAGTTGTTCCCGGTAGTAATCCACGGCCACCCTCAGCAATTCTAACAGATGGTCCCGGTTTAATGGTTGCAGCACATAGGTTTGAGTGCGTGACAGCAGCGGGCTGATCACTTCAAAGGAGGGGTTCTCCGTAGTGGCTCCCATAAGGGTTATGGTACCTTCTTCCACAGCACCCAGCAGGGAGTCTTGCTGTGATTTACTAAAGCGGTGGATCTCGTCAATAAATAAGATAGCCCCCCCACCCCCCTGCCGGGCATTGGCAATAACCTGTCGTACATCTTTTACCCCGCTGCTAACGGCGCTTAGGGTATAGAAAGGCCTGAACAATGTGGCAGACACGATACGTGCCAGGGTGGTCTTACCACAACCTGGCGGTCCCCAAAGGATCATGGAGGGTAGCTGACCACTGTCTATGGCACGACGTAAGGGAGCATCTGCCCCTAATAGATGCTCCTGCCCAATAAAGTCATCCAGCTTTTCCGGACGTAACTTCTCTGCTAAAGGCTTACCCCTTTGCTCTTGCATATTTATCACCGCTTTTGAATGGTGGATTCATATTTTCACCAGGCAAAAGTAAGGAATTTCATTGTTGGCGCGCTACTGTTTGGCCCGGTCATTTTGCGGTATTACCATTGCGGTATTACCATTGTGGTGGAGCAATTTGTTTGGTGGCATGCTGTCCGTTATGTGCTGTAGCCCTAATTATCAACGTAATGTGCGCATTTTCAGGTACGGGTATGGTATATGGGGCGTTTTGTTCTTTTGTGATAGTCAGTTGTTTTCGCTGGATCATCCGTCCGTCCATGGCATATATTTCCAGGTTCACTTCCCCCGTTGGGAATCGTGAAAGGCTAAAGGAGAGTTGCCCGCCACCGTGTCGGATATCATGTATCTCCGGCGTAGATGGCTGTTGCACATCAACGGCCACGGGAGCAAAGGTTTCCCGGCTTCCGTCAAAGTCTACCTGTGTAATCCGGTAATAGTTAACCCCTTTATAAGGCTCACGGTGCATGGATACATATTCTCTGAGTTCCCATGTGGTGCCTCCGCCGGGCACTATATCTACCGTATTGAAGCTTTTTCCCTGGCCCTTATGTTCCAGCAAAAAGCGGTCGTTATTCACCTCTGAGGCGGTCTCCCAGATTACACGTACCTCCCCGTCCTGTTCCACCGCCCGGAAGGAGAGCAGGGATACGGGAAGTGGCTTATCATCGGTCTGTGTGCCGGGATTCCCGGTTTCCTCTGTGGTGGTGTAAATGGTGTTCACATCCTCGTTATTGTATTCATAGACCCGGAACCAATAGATTTGGTTTTCATCCAGATTGTAGACCGTTACTTCACTTCCTTCCCCCACATAGACCACTTGCTCTCCATTATGGTGATAGTAGTTATCGGCTTGGTATTCCATGCCGTCCACCGGGTCGGCAAACTGGTCTGTATTATTGATCTTAGCCACCCTGTAGTCACCGTCTCCGGGCTCCCATGACACGTGCAGGGAAACACTCTTTGCGGCAGTATCTGCAGCGAAACTGATGTTACGTGCCTGTTGGGAGGGGGGATAATCTTTCAGGTGGTTGTTAATATATATGATTTGGATATGAGGGATGGTATTAGGTTGGGAAATGGTAAGGGTGGCATTTCCCTTAATGGTATCCTGCATGGTCATCACTCCTTCTCCCTGGTTAAGAGTGGTACGTGCAATAAGGCGCCCTTGAAAAGTAATAGTAGCTGTAGCCTGTGGGGGGGATGCTCCTTTGATCTCCACCTGAAACTTCCGTATAGTATCATTCACCGAGGCGGTAATAGGTACTGGGGTTGTTGTTCTTATCTTCATAGCCGGGTCACCGAAGTAGTGATACAGTTCGTGTGTATATTGTGTTTGAGCTCCATGGCCGGGCCAGGTTTCCACCATTCGTATAAGTCCCTGGTTCAACACATGGCCCATGGCCAGGATATCATCGTGGGTTGTTTGTGGCGGATTTGTCACCCCCCCTGATCCAAAATCGGGTATCAATCCGGGCTGTGACCAGATGGCATCATACAGCCCCAGGGCCAGCCCGTCGTTGGGGCCGCTGTAAGAAGTAAATGTGGGAGCCACCAATCCTACCGCACCTCCTTGATTGTGACGCAGGAAAGACTCTGCAAAGGATTCAGGCTGCAACATATCTCCCGAGTGACAATTGATACTGAATACTACCGGCAGCTTGTCTCCATTGCTTAGGTTTTGCACGTTCTGAAAGGATGGATGATTGACGAAAAAAGGGTGTGCCCACCCCCAGCCGCCCTGGTACCCATGATCACGGTGCATAACCAGAAAGCGGCCCTCGTTAATTCCATTGGTGATCTGTGCAGGCCCGCCATCCCATTGAAAGCCATTGCTCCGCAATAAATCCGAAGGGATGGGCTCACCGTTGGAATAAAAGCCGTTGTTATAATACTGTGGGTGAATATGGGAGTCTGTGGTATACACACGGTCCACATTATACCCCTGTAATAAAAGGTAATCTCTGGCTTCTTCGGTGGTATGCAGGAAGCGGCGTTGGGTATAGGTATTCCCGTTATACTCATACCCCTGATAATAGGTACAGTTCATGCTCTTATGGTAAAAATTCGGATCCATTACCGGAGAGCGTTCATAGTTAATTACCTTAAGTACCGTTTCCATGGCTTGAGTGGCGCTGTTAACGGAAATGCGACCATGAGCCATATCGGGTACGTAGTCGTTGGGACCATCCATGCAGGCATAATATAGGTCTGTGGCAAAGTTTTGTCCATTAGGAGCTTGATGGATCTCCGCAGGCACATGGTTGTGATCGCCAATGATCACAAAAAATTCGGGCTTAACGTTGGCATTATGGTAGCGGTTGTGAATGGTGTCCTTTACCATGGATGCCGTCCAGGAGTCATTGGAAATGACCTCAACACGGTAACCGGTCATGCTTCGCCATAATGCCAGACTGTCTGCAGATGCCAAAAAATCATTATGAGTCAAAATCAAATAATCCACTTCATTTGAAACAGTTTTGGTAGAAGCCGCATATTTGGGTATCTGATCACTATTGGCAGCGATATTTCGGTACATCTCAAGGTATCGTGGGGAACTGTTATGGGCCAAATCATGGAAGGATGACTCCGAATCAAAAGAAATGCGATAACGTATGCGTGAATATACGCGAAGGGTCTGGGTAACCGGGTTGAACTGAACCGGAGCAATGCCAATTCCTGCAATCTTATTACCACGGATAAAAGATTCCTGATGCACATAAACGGGCATGGCCGGATAGAAAGCGTCGGCGTTGTAAGTTTGTTGGTCAATAACAAATTGTGGAGGAGTGGATCCTTTAGTATCCATAGCCGGTGTGAGCGCAGGCTGAACCATATACCCGGTAAAAGTCTGGCTTTCGAACTCCAATATTTCCACATGAACGCGGGCATTACCCGGCAATAGCATATTTTCCACCTTCAGGGGTAGCGCAGGTTTGCCTGGAGCACTCATGGAACTAAGTCCGGGAATGGTGATAACATCATAAGTGCGATTCCCATACTGGGAATTATATTTTATGGCACCAGGAAAATGATATTCATAAATTATATCCATGCCCTTTGAGCTACTATGAAGCTTTTTAGGCATAAATAACTGGTGAATATCCTCATTATGATTACTTTGAAGAAATGCCGAATCAAAAACCAGAGGATTTTGCGCCGGAGAAATCTTGAAAACACTTATTATTAGTGCTATTAAGATATATAAACTTGGCGAAAAAAAAGGAGTAATCTTGTATGAACGCATGGCTTTTTGAATTAAAAATTAATATGCCACAAAATTACCACGCGGCGAAAGCAGATTTCAAGAAAAATCGTAAAAAAAACAGGCACTATCCCATTTTGGGAATAAATTTTTTAAGACGCTGTAATACTATACTTTGACTTTATCAAAACAAATAAAAAGTGAGCAATAAGCCTCCCATTTACAAACCAACCATTATTAATATTGGAATTTTCCCATATTGGGAACATTTAAATATTATTGACTAAATATCAACTTATTAAATATAGAAATACATTTACAGTCCTGACCATGGCAAAGGCATTTACCGCTCCGGATGCATTTAATCATTTGGCACTATGCGTCTTCTAAACTTAAGCAAAGTATATACGCCAATGGCAGCGAGCGCCAGCACGGTAATTTCTCCCATGGTATCCAGTGCTCTGAAGTCGACGAGGATCACATTGACCACATTTCTTCCGTGAGCCATTATATAGGAATTTTCCAGGAAGTAGTCGCTAATCTTGGTCTGCGCCGGATTGTTAAGCACTATAAGCATGATCAGTGTAACCGTTGCGCCGGAGACAATGGAAATGGCCACGTCTTTGATCTTGTTCTTTCTTGGGGTGAACGTTTTAAACCCGGGCACTTTGTAAGCCACCAGCACCAGTAGTATTACAGTGAGCGTTTCAATGGAGAACTGGGTAAGGGCCAGGTCGGGGGCGCTAAGGAATGCAAACAGCAGGGCCACACAAAACCCTACAATACCCAGTGCGGCCACAGCGCCCAGCACGGAACTGGAGACAGTGGCTTTAAAGGCGGCCAGCAGCATAATGATCACTATGAGGAATTCATGGAAATACACCTGGGACAGGTCCACTTTTATCCATCCGTAAATACCATATTTTATCATGGTTATCAAAAGGATACCAGTAAAAAAGACCAGGATATAGTAAAAGTAATTGCGTAGTTTTCCCGTTTGGAAGAAGCGGGTTTGGATGGGTGCATAGGCAATAAGGCCTTTGAGCAAGGCCCGGTAGCCTTCTTCGGGTCCTCCCCTGGCCAGCTGATCAAACAGGGGTTGTTTCCGTTTGATGGCAGGGGCCAAAAAGTATATGGCAATCCCTCCGGCCAGGGTGATCATGCTGAGCAGCAAGATCACGTTAAAGCCATGCCACAGGGAAAGGCGGGCAAACTCTCCGGTAATGGCCAAGGCACAGGGAGCGATAATACTTTCACAGGCAATTATTGGAATGATCCCCAGGATAAGGCCCAGTGCCCCCAGGAGCAACGGCCCCGACCACAGGCGGAAGGGTGCGGCATGGGGTGCTTTTGGGGTGGGCAGGCTCTTCCCAAAAAAGGGCCGGATGCCCACCATAATGGCCGTGGCAACCAGAAACATATTGGTAATCACTATCATAACAGTAAGCAGCCTGGGGTTTACCGGATAATGCACGGCCCCTTCGTAGATCAGTTCTTTGGCGATAAAGCCCAGAAAAGGCGGCAGTCCCGAGTAGGAAAAGGCTGCCAATATGGCTCCAACGGTGATAAAGGGCATATACTTTCTCAGTCCGCCCAGCATACGGATATCCCGGGTGCCTGTTTCATGGTCGATGGCGCCGGCCACCAAAAACAGCCCCCCTTTGTATAAGGAGTGAACTAACAGGAAGGTCATCGCTGCGGTAATGGCATACTTCCCTCCCATTCCCAGTAAAAATACCATAATACCCAGCGCACTGACAGTGGTATATGCCAGGATCCGCTTCAGGTCGTTCTGTCCAATGGCCATAGCCGCACTCATCAGCATGGTGATGCCTCCAAAAGAAATAAGCAATACATGCCATACCTCTGGTCCCGACAATACGGGGGTTAGCCGTGCGATAAGAAATACTCCGGCTTTCACCATAGTAGCGGAGTGCAAGTATGCACTAACCGGTGTGGGGGCTTCCATGGCATTGGGCAACCAGAAGTGAAATGGCCACTGAGCCGACTTGGTAAAGGCGCCCAACAGAATAAGAATGATCATGGGGATATACAGACCATGGCTCACAATATGTTCCCCTTGCTGGATCAGTTGGCTGATGGAATATGTTCCACCCATCTTCCCCAGGATCAAGAACCCCGCCAGCATGGCCAGCCCACCACCTCCGGTAACTAACAGTGCCTGAAGTGCTGCATACCGTGAGCGTTCTTTTTCATGGTTAAACCCAATAAGCAGGTATGAGCTAATACTGGTTAACTCCCAGAAAACAAACATTACCAAAAGGTTGTCTGATAACACCACTCCGATCATGGCGGTCATAAAAAATAATAGATAGCCATAAAACCTTGGTAACCGGGCATCGCCCCGCAGGTATTCACTGGCATAGAACAGGATAACAGCACCTATACCACTAATTATCAATGCAAATATAAGGCTCAGTCCATCCACAATAAAATGAAGGTCCACCCCTAAAGCGGGAAACCACTGGTATGAAAACAGTGTATCGGTGCCTACCTGGGTTAGCAGCCAGGCAAAAATCCCCAGGGGCACCAGACTGAGCAAAGGCCCTGCAAACCGGGGAAGCAGCTTATGCACCGCCGGTGCCACCATTGCTGCCAAAAATCCTGTAATAATTATATACAACATATCACCATGATTTCATCAAACATATATGGGTGCGCTAAAAAAACACAGGCTATTCACAACCGCTGAAAACTGTCTTTGCCCCATTTCAATTGGAGGGGCTGATTTTCAGTATCACTAAACACCTGTTTTTCCAGCTTATTCATCATCATCATCTTCATCATCTTCATCATCTTCATTTCCGGGAGTAAACGACTCAGGCTCCTGAGGGTCTTTATCCTCCATTATACATTCACCATCGTAAAGCAGGGTTTCATCGTCCAGTTTTCCTTCCAGGTCGTCACACAGGGTTTTCTCCCACATCTTTAACCCGATCACATGTGCGGTACGTCCCAGCATGTGAGCACTGATGGGAACGGTGAGCATCAAAAAGATGATCACCCCCAGGATATGAAGCCCCACGTAGAAAGAGCCAAAATGAACGGCCACAGCCAACAGCATGGAGGCCACGCCAAATGTTCCGGCAATGGTGGATGCGGATAAGCGCATGTACACATCGGGCATTTTGAGCAGGCCAATGGAGGCAATAAGAATAAATACGGCCCCGGTGATCATTAGAAACAATACAATATAAGTTACCATAGCTACAGTATTTTCAATCAATATACCGGTTTATCACAGGTTTTTTTGTTGTTTGGAATAATAAAAGGTGAAGGCCACCGTGCTAAGGAAAGCGATAAGCGCCAGCACCAGCGAGATATCCACGATGGCCACTTTATCTAAGTACACGGCATAGGCAGAGAATGCGCCAATGCCCACGATCACCAGCAGATCCAGGGCTATCACCTTATCGATCAGGCTGGGTCCTTTAAAGAGCCGGAAGAATATGAGAAGCATGGAAAAGCTCAACACCGGCAGCACAAAATAAACAATCACATTTTGTATCATCGCAATACCTCCAGTAATTTTTTTTCCAGGCCGTTTTTAATGGCGGCCACATTTTTTTCTTTTCCTTCTTTATCCAGATAAGCATTATACACGTACAGGGTGCATTTATCTTTGGATACGGTAATACTTGTGGTTCCGGGGGTTAAGGTGATGGCATTAGCCAGCAGGGTGATTTCCAGGTCAGTTTTTGCCTCCAGGGGAACAGCAATAATACCCGGGTTCATGTAGTGCCGTGGGGTTATTATGTCGTATCCGATGCGGACACTTCCCCTGACCACTTCTCTTATAAACAGGATGGAAAACTTCAAAACCCTTGGGATCAAGGTAAAGTATTTTGCTTTTTTATCGTTACGCTGGACAAACCAAAGGACAAAATAGCTGACAATAAACCCAAAGGCCAGGTTTTCTGTAGATAGGTCCATGGTAATTGTCAGCCAGATAAACACTAAAAACAGGTGTTGAAAAAAGGTTTTCATGGCGTGGTTCCTCCTAATACGGTGTTTATATAATATGACGGATCCATCAATTCTTCTGCAGCCGTTTGTGCCACCTGGAAAAAGGGCTCAGGAAACAGGCCCATTATCAAAATTATGACCGTCATTCCCAACACCGGCAAAGTCATATAGCGGTTTTGCCGGGAAAACAACCCTGGGGTCTTTTTATCATCATGGATTATTCCCGGGTCTTTTTTCCAAAAGGCTTCATTCCAAATTTTCATCATGGAGTAGAGGGTAAGTAAACTCACTACCAGGGCCACCACCACAAACAGGTATTGGCCTTCCATTACACCGGCTTTTAAGACAATAAACTTGGCCCAGAACCCTGATAATGGAGGTATTCCGGCCAGTGCCAGGGCGGAAATCAAAAACAATACAGCCAGTAAAGCATTGTGATTAAGCAGGCCACCGGTTTTTTTGATCTGGTATGTTCCACCGATTCGCTTCACCAGGCCGGCGACCAGAAACAAATTACCTTTTACCATGATAATGTGGACCATATAATAAAGTACCCCGGCCAAAGCCAGCGGTGTGAAAAAAGCCAGCCCCAGGATAAGGTAACCAATCTGACTCACAATATGCACGGAAAGGATGCGGCGCATATCATAATGGGATGCCGCCCCGATAACTCCGATAAACATGGTAAAAGCAGCAATCCATAGTATGATGGTATGGGTGTATCCTATGTCCTGGATAAATATAAGGGAAAAGATACGCACCAGGGAGTAGACGCCCACCTTGGTGAGCATGGCGGCAAAGATAGCTGCAATGCTGATCGGCGGGGTATGATAGGAGGCCGGCAGCCAGAAGAACAATGGAAACACGGCCGCCTTGATGCCAAAACATACCAGAAAAAACATGGCAATAAGGGTGACCAGGGCCTGATTCTCTATGGCACTCACCTTTACCGCCAGGTCTGCCATGTTCAAAGTACCGGTAATGCCATAAAGCAAGCCGATGCCTATAAGGAAAAAGGCTGATGAAACCAGATTGATGGTGACATATTTAAAGGCTCCTTCCAACTGCTTTTTCTTCCCATCCATGGACAAAAGTATGAAAGACGACATGAGCATCACCTCAAACCAAACGTACATGTTAAACAGATCACCGGTGAGAAAAGCACCACACACTCCCATGTACATGATGTTGATCAACGGATAAAAAGCAAACTGGCGACGCTGAGATAACATGGCATCGGTGCGGGCCGGGCCGTCATATTTCATGGATGACAAAGAATATACCGCGATGCCCACTGCCATCAACGCTGTGATCAGCACCATCACCGCACTGAACGTATCCGCTACCACCGTGATGCCAAAAGGGGCATCCCAGTCCCCTGCCTGCATATGAATGATGCCGTGATGCATCACCTGCCGAAACAATAATCCCGCCAATAACAGAAATATGAAAGCGCCACTGAGCGCAATAATCTCTTGAAGACGCCTGTACTTCCATGCAGCCAATGCCAACAAACCCGTCAGCAAAGGAAATAATATGGGGGCTACCAATAATACCTTACTCATTCCCACCTGTCTTTTATTAAAACTCTGTTAATATCAAACATTATCACATATGGTCTGACCCAATCCCGGCCAAATGACCCCTTTTCTCCCCTTGCGGCAGACTCCCAGTTCAGGTCTGCTGAAGGTCACATAGCATCAGGATCCAATAGTTTATAAATCACTTTCTTTCAATAATTAATCAATGCAGGTTGTTCCCTGTACAATGAACAGGGCCGTACCCCGGTGTTCAGGCCAGTTTCCTGTTCAGGTATCACTACTGGTGAGTTTGTTGGAGTCACTGGTTCCCACCGTTTGATATACTTGCCGTATAAGTACAATTGTAAAAGCCGTTACGCCAAATCCGATTACGATGGCGGTAAGAACTAAGGCCTGTGGCAAAGGGTCGGCCACATTGGTAATGGCCTTTTCCCCCTCAGGGATCAAAGGCGCCTTTCCTCTTACGGTAGTAGCAATGGTAAATATTAATAAGTTGCAGGCATGGGCCAGCAAGGATAATCCAATAATAAGCTTAATAATGCACCTTCTTAGTATCATGTATATGGCAAAGGCAAACAGTCCGCCGACCAAAATAGCCAATAACGAGTCCATAATTTTATTGCTTTAGTTTTAAGGTGAATATTATGGCTGTACTAGCCCCAAAGACTACCATGTACACGCCAATATCAAAGAGCAATGGGGTGCTCAGGGGGCCAATTACAGGTAATTCAAAACTGGACCACAAAGCGGTAAAAGCCGGAAACCCCGAAAAAACAGATAGCAGCCCGCTAAAAAGGGCGAAAAATAGCCCTCCCACGATAAAAATATTGGGACTAAAGGGAAAAATACGACGGGCATGAGTAATACCGGTGGAAATGGTGTATAAGGCAAAGGCCATGGAGGCTACCAACCCCCCCACGAAACCTCCGCCCGGCTCCTGGTGCCCGCGGATCAGCATAAATACCGAAAATAAAAGCAAAATAGGCAGCAATACGCGGGTAATGGTAGAAAGTATGGTTGAAATCATCTCCCAAAACGTTTTTATACTATTAACCAACTCTTAACAAATAAAAACCCCCATTGAAGCAACCGCAAACCCGGAAGAAGAACCCGGAAACTACCCGGGAATCATATTCCCCCCGGAAAACAGCACCTGTTGAGAGGGGGCAAATTTAGAACATATTTTTAATAATCAAATAATTTGTTAAAATAAATTAAAAATAGTTGAAGCTGAAATTGCCAAAGGCGGCCCCAAACCGAACGCATAACGCAGCACAGAAGGCTGAGGGCAGCCCACCATTAGATAAAGACGTAATTACTTTTAACCGCTTTTGCCAGATCCTTTACTTTGCTTTTTTCCTGCATAAGGATTTGCAGCATTTCCGACAGGGCCTGGTTTTGGTTAGTGGGTTCTGCATATTGTGCTCCCCGAACACCGGTAAGGAACTTATCCAACTGAGTGGTCAGAGCGGTAGCCTCCTGCTTTCGAAGCTCTGAGCCACCCAGCTTATTATAAAAGGAAAGGTCCCCTATGGCCAACTCCCCGCTTTCATCAAAGGTGGTAAACAACTGTTTTAACGAAAACAATGTGGTCCATAAAACCTTACATGCCCTGCAGTCTTTATCCCAGCTTGCCATGTCTATTATTTTTAATGATTATGAAAACAAACCATCCATCCGCTGAAAACAAAAATAACCTTTTTATCAGATTCCACATGGTTTTTTTCCACGAATGCACGAATAATTTGGAGAACCCATCTTAACGCCAGTCATGTTCAGCCAATCCCTAACTAAAAACCATGCCCTCTGCCCTATGCCCTATGCAAATTATCGCCATGGAGGTTTCAATTAATATAGTACCCTTTATACCATTTAAGGAACTGCTTCACCCCTTCATCCACTGGAGTTGAGGGTTTATAGTTGAGGTTATTTTGCAGGTCGTTGGTATCGGATTCGGTGTGGGGTACATCTCCGGGTTGCAGAGGCATAAAGTTTTTGCGGGCTTCTTTCCCCAGGTGTTTTTCGATGGCTCCAATATAATCCATCAGTTGCACGGGGGATGAGTTACCAATATTGTACACTTTATAGGGTGCTGTATTACTAACAGAGGGGTCAAGGGAGGCATCAGAAAATTTTTCCGGCAGGGCATCGATCACCCGCACAACGCCTTCCACAATGTCATCCACATAAGTAAAGTCGCGTATCATTCGGCCATAGTTAAATACATCTATGGGTTTATCTTCCAGGATGGCTTTGGTAAAAAGGAACAAGGCCATATCGGGTCTTCCCCAGGGGCCATAGACGGTAAAGAACCGCAGTCCGGTGGTGGGTAATCCAAATAGATGACTATAGGTATGTGCCATTAGCTCATTGCTCTTTTTGGTGGCAGCATAAAGGCTGATGGGATGATCCACATTGTCGGCGGTGCTTAGGGGCATTTTGGTATTATTTCCGTAAACGCTGGAGGAGCTGGCGTATGCCAGGTGCTCCACCTTATTATGGCGACAGGCCTCCAGGATATTGATAAACCCATTGATATTACTTTCAATATAGGCATAAGGGTTTTCCAGACTATATCGAACCCCGGCCTGGGCTGCCAAATGACACACGCGGTGAAACTTCTCCCGACGGAAAAGGTCCATCAATGCATCCCGGTCCTCCAGGTTCATACGAATAAAACGGTATCCGGAATACTTTGTGCTGGCAACTTCCTCATGCCACTGTCTGGCACGATGATCTATGCCCGTATCTTGTAAACGGTCATACTTGAGCCGGGTGTCATAGTAATCGTTTATGTTATCAATCCCTACAACCGTATCCCCACGCTCCAGCAGCTTTACGGCCAGGTGATACCCAATAAACCCCCCAGTGCCTGTAACCAATACTTTCATCTGTTTTAAATTTTGTTCGTTGTTCGTTGTTCGTTGTTCGTTGTTCGTTGCCACTAATGCACGAATAATATGCGGTGACATTATTATAAAATACCAAATAACTATGCCCTATGCCCTATGCCCTCTGCCCTCTGCCGTTTTACCCTTTATTATAGAAAACAGGCAGCGGGTTGGCCCGGTCCTCCCCTTTAGGGGAGTCAGAGGGGCGCGCGCGGGAGCTTTCCGTAAGGAAATAATCATTCTCCTGTGTGTCAAAAATCCTGTCATGGGCGTTTCATCTGTTTAAAATTTTCTATATTGCTTAATATCTGATAGTTGTATTATCGACACCACAGCGAATCCCGA
>PWNQ01000120.1 GCA_003557725.1 Bacteroidales bacterium
AATAAGGCCGAACCGTCATTTTTTGATGTGGAAGCCTCCGGATTGGCCATCCTAAATGCTATGAATGACACTACCAGAGTGCAGCTCAACGAAATGGAAATCATTATTCCTGAAAACAAGAAGGATGCAAAGAATAGAGATGAAGTGGTTGGTGCTGTTTATGATGAGCTGATCAAAAGGGAAGGTGGCAGAAAGAGATTTAAAGGGAATTGGGGAGGAGTTTCTCTGGGAGCTAATGGGTTTTTAAATACCGATCATGAATTCAACGCCCCACCCCAGGGGTATGATTTTCTTAAGCTCAACGAACAGAAGTCCTTAGTGGTGAATATCAACCTGTTTCAGAAAAATGTGAATCTTATTCGCAATCGTTTTGGGTTGGTTACGGGTTTGGGGTTACAATACAATAACTATCGTTTCCAGAGCAACACCGTACTCACTGGAGACAGTGCTCAGATATACGGTTATTTTGATACAGATCCGGATAAGAACTACATTAAAAGCAAGTTGTTGGCCAAGTATATCACCGTTCCTGTTTTACTGGAGTACAATACCGATGGACGCAAGGGTTTTCATATAGGTGCGGGTGCTCAGTTTGCCTGGATGTATGGCAGCCATAGTAAAATTGTTTATGAGCACGATCGCAGCAGGCAAAAGGTTAAGGATAAGGGGGACTTTCATCTTAGCCCATATAAAGCAGATCTGATGGTACGGGTGGGGTGGAACTGGGTTAACATGTTTGCCACCTATTCCATAACGGAGATGTTCCGTGATGACAAAGGCCCCCGGTTGCATCCCTTCACCATTGGGATACACCTGGCTTCCTGGTAGGGACAGGGGCTCGGGCTGTTAAAATGGCTTCCGGTGTGTGACACAGCGATTACTCGTTGTGTGGCACACCGTTTTTTATTCCATCTCTTTCAGGAGCTCATCGGATATTTCCAGGTTATGGAACACATTTTGCACGTCATCATCTTCATCGATCATATCGATAAGTTTGAGTACGCTTTTTGCTTTTTCCGGTGGCAGGTCCTTCCGGGTATGAGGTATTCGTTCCAGTTGTGCATTTTCCGGGGTGATTTCCAGCTCTTCCAGCTTTTTCAGCATATTTCCGAAGTGGTCCCGGGAGGTAGTAATGATAATATTTTCTTCTTCCTGATCCATGTCTTCTGCTCCGGCATCGATGAGTTCCATTTCCAGGTCATCCATATCCATTTGCTGGGGTTTAACGATTTGGATCACGCCTTTTTGGTGGAAGAGGTAGCTCAGTGAACCGTTTTTAGCCAGCGATCCGTCCATTTTATTAAAGTAGGACCGGATATTTGATACGGTACGTTGCTGGTTATCGGTTGTACAGTCCATATATATGGCGATGCCGTGGGGTGCGTATCCTTCGTAGGTTAGTTCCAGGTAGTTTTCTGCATCTTTGCTTTCGGCTTTTTTGATGGCCCTGTCCATGTTGTCTTTGGGCATATTTACGCCTTTGGCGTTAGCGATGGCCAGTCTGAGTCTGGGGTTTCCTTCCGGGTCGTTGCCGCCTTCTTTGACGGCCACGGAGATTTCTTTAACGATGCGGGAGAAGATTTTGGAGCGCCTGGCGTCCATAGCGCCTTTTTTGCGTTTGATATTGTTCCATTTGCTGTGTCCGGCCATAGGGATAAAGGGTTCATTAATCGTTCACAAAGATAGGATATTTTGAGGATATTCCCGGGGGTGGTGCGGTTATGCTTATAAAAAAGGCTGCCAGTGTGGGGCAGCCTTTTTTTATTTTGGGCAATTATTTTTATGTTATCCCAGGAAGCTGAGCAGGATACCTGCTGCAACGGCCGATCCGATCACTCCGGACACGTTGGGTGCCATAGCGTGCATAAGCAGGTGGTTGGACGGGTCTGCCAGCAGTCCTTCGTGCTGAATCACCCGGGCGCTGTCGGGAACGGCCGACACGCCCGCTGCTCCTATCATGGGGTTGATCTTATTTTCCTTTTTCAGGAACAGGTTCATAGTTTTGGCAAAGGTTAGGCCCCCGGCCGTAGCCACCATAAAGGAGAATGCGCCCAGTACGAAGATAAGCACCGATTCCGGGGTAAGGAACACATCGGCCTGTGTGGATGCTCCAACGGTAAGTCCCAGCAGTATATTTACGATATCTACCAGGGAATTGCTGGCGGTATTCGCCAGACGGCGCGTTACACCACTTTCTTTGAGGATGTTTCCAAAGAATAGCATTCCCAGCAGGGGTAGTGCACTGGGGGAGATAAAGGTAGTTAGCAGCAGGCCGATTACCGGGAAGAGGATCTTTTCCAGTCGTGACACGGCCCGGGGTGGTTTCATACGCATCTTTCGCTCTCTGCGGTTGGTCATCAGCCGGATGATAGGGGGCTGGATCACCGGAACCAGTGCCATATACGAGTAGGCTGCAATGGCGATGGGGCCAATAAGGTTTTTAACTACCACCACTTCTCCGGCGCTGGTAATATATTCGTTGACCCCATTGGCCAGCATGGAAGAGAGGAAAATGGCCGTAGGGCCGTCTGCGCCGCCGATAATGCCAATAGCACCTGCTTCCGGAGGCAGAAAGCCCAGAGCCAGAGCTCCAAGGAAGGTTAGAAAAATGCCTATCTGGGAAGCGGCACCCAGTAACATAAGACGAGGATTGGAAATGAGCGAAGAAAAATCGGTCATGGCACCAATGCCTAAAAAGATCAATGGGGGATAAATCCCCTCCAGAACACCAAAATACAATATGTTTAACACACTGCCGTCCTCGTAAATGCCCAGTTGCAGGCCTGAATCCAGCATAAATGGAATGTTACCTATGATCACTCCCGATCCGATGGGGATCAGCAGCAGCGGTTCATAATTATATCGAATGCCCAGGTAGAGGAAAAACAACCCTACCAGGATCATGATCAGGTGGCCTGACTGCAAATTATTGAATCCGGTATAAGACCAGAACGTGGAAAGGCCCCGTGCGGCAGCAGACTTTTCTTCTTTGTCAGCCATAGACGGGCCTTCATGTGCAGTAGCAACCTGCTCTGTGGTGTCTGTTTCCAGCTCCCGGCCATCAGCTCCCCCTTTAAACGCGTAGGATACAAAGGCTAAAATGGCCAAAAGCGCTATAACGGTTATGAATTTTCTCAATGCCATAGTCTTACTCCATTTCAATTAATACATCATCCTGAAGAACATTGTCACCCGTAGATACTTTAATATTGGCAATGGTCCCTTCTTTATCTGCCTTAATATTATTTTCCATTTTCATGGCTTCCATGTTTAGCAGGTTCTGCCCAACGGCTATCTTGTCTCCCTGCTTTACATATATCTCCAGGATGGTTCCCGGCAACGGGGCTCTAACGGAAAAGCTCTGGCCTGAGCTCTTTTGGATCTGATCCGACCCCGCCGGGGACGGTACTTCCTTACGAACCAACTTTGGCGTCTTGGGTTGCTTGATCTCTTTATGCACTTCTACCTCATAAAGGGTTCCGTTAACTTCAATGGTAGCCTGATTCGATTCGAAATCCTTGATCTCAACCGAATATTTATTTCCGTTTATGGTAAAATCAAACTCTTTCATGGCTATTATAAATATTTATTTTTCTGAATATCGCTCACTGACTTATCCGTTCTGCTACAAGTGTTTCCCGGATGAACCCCGGTGGGGCGGATTAAAACCCTTTCCCGGGGTTGTTTCTCATGCCGTATATTTTGGAGCTCCATGGGGAGTAGCGTCTGGAGATGGACTGAATAGTAACAATATTGCTCTCCTCATCATGCAATTCATTGAGATGCATATAGATTGCTGTAGCAATGGCGGCATTAACTTCCCCGGGGGTATTAAACACTTCTGCCCTTTTCCTTTTATCTTTTTCCTTTTTATCTTTTTTCCCGGGGGGCGGCTGTTGTTTATCGTCCCAAAGGTGCACCCGTACGTCGGTGCGGATGAATCTGGGTAGATAGGTAAACAGCAGCGACAAGGTTACCAGCGACAGGAATACTATTCCATAACCTACTATAGCTGTTATGACATCGGCGTTGGTAATCAGGGAGAAGTCAAACTCTACACTGTTAATTATCATGGCTTTATGCTTTTATAAGGGGATGTTGCCGTGTTTTTTGGGCGGGTTAGTCAGTTTTTTTGTGGACAGCATTTGCAGCCCTCTGATGATACGGAACCGGGTATTGCGGGGTTCAATTACATCGTCGATATAGCCAAATTTTGCTGCCCGGTATGGGTTGGCAAACATGTTTTTATACTCTTGTTCTTTTTCCGCCACAAATTTTTCCCGTTCTTTTTCATCATCGATTTTGGCGATGTTTCGTCCTTCCAGGATTTCTATGGCGCCTTTGGGGCCCATTACGGCGATTTCTGCTGATGGCCAGGCGTAGTTAAGGTCTCCTCTCAGTTGTTTACAGCTCATAACGTCGTGCGCTCCGCCGTATGACTTTCTCAGGGTAATGGTAATTTTTGGTACGGTGGCTTCGCCATAGGCATACATAAGCTTAGCGCCATTGAGGATAATCCCGCCGTATTCCTGTGTAGTGCCTGGCATAAACCCGGGGACATCCACCAGGGTGATTACCGGGATGTTGAAGGCATCGCAGAAACGAACGAACCGAGCTCCTTTGCGGGAGGCGTCGTTATCCAGTACGCCAGCCAGAAAGTTGGGCTGGTTGGCCACGATACCCACAGAGGCTCCGTTGAATCGGGCAAAGCCCACCACCATGTTGCGGGCATAGTTGCAATGTACTTCCATAAACTCGCCGTGGTCAACCACGCTATGAATCACATCTTTAACATTATATGGCTTGTTGGGGTTATCCGGAATAAAATAGTTGAGAGAGTCTTCCATGCGTTCGATGGGGTCATTGCACTCTTCCAGGGGGGGCTCTTCCAGATTGTTTTGCGGAATATAGCTTAAGAGCTTACGAATCAGCATTAGCCCTTCTTCTTCGTCCTCAGCAATAAAATGGGTCACTCCCGATTTGGAGCCGTGCACATTGGGGCCTCCCAGCTCGTCTACGGTGACGGTCTCGCCCGTCACCGTCTTTACCACTTTGGGGCCGGTAACAAACATGTAGGCATTCTCTTTGGACATGATAGTAAAGTCGGTAAGCGCCGGGGAATACACCGCACCGCCGGCACAGGGACCGAAAATGGCAGAAATCTGGGGAACAACCCCGGAAGCAAGAATGTTTCGCTCGAAAATCTCCGCGTAGCCGGCCAGGGAACGAACGCCCTCCTGAATACGGGCCCCACCCGAATCATTAATGCCGATCACGGGAGCACCACTCTTCATGGCCATATCCTGAATCTTACATATCTTCTGGGAAAAGGTCTCGCTTAGAGAACCACCAAATACAGTAAAATCCTGGGAAAATACGTATACCAGACGGTTGTCTATAGTGCCATAACCCGTAACCACACCATCAGAAAGGAAAGACTTCTTTTCCAAACCGAAATCGTGACAACGGTGAGTGACAAACATGTCAAACTCTTCAAAGCTCCCTTCGTCCAGTAATAATTCAATACGCTCCCGTGCCGTTAGCTTCCCCTTCTTGTGCTGGGCATCTATACGCTTCTGGCCGCCTCCTAAACGGGCTTCCTCACGCTTGTTCAATAGTTCCTTAATCTTATCTTCGATTGCCATAATGATTCAAATATTATATATTGAAAAGAAAACAATTATTTATGATCCTTATTGTCGCAAATCTCTGTGAGAACACCTTGGGTATCACGGGGGTGAAGAAAGCCAATGTTCAACCCTTCCGCCCCTTTCCGGGGTTCTTTATCTATTAATCGAACCCCTTTTTCCGAAAGATCCTGAAGCTTCTGCCCTGCATCATCCACAGCAAAGGCAAGATGATGAATGCCAGGGCCTTTCTTGTCGATAAACTTGCCTACCGGACCGTCTGGGGAGGTGGACTCCAGCAATTCGATCTTGGTGTCTCCTACCTGAAAAAAGGCTGTCTTTACTTTTTGATCTTTGATCTCTTCGATGCCATAGCACTCAAGGCCCATAATCTCTTCATAGTATTTTATGCTTTCCTCAAGATTGTTTACGGCAATGCCAATGTGCTCAATATGTGTTGGTTTCATGGGTGTTGGGGCAATTTTGTTAAAACTTTTGCAAAGGTAATGCTTCTTTACATATTTACTTAACCTCTTTTACGAATTTTTATTTTTTAAAAAAGGCGAATAAGGCGGTTTTTTTGGGTAAGGGGATGGGATTGGCAACGGATTACACGGGATGTTTAATAGGGTAATTCCTCCAGGTTCATGCTTTCCTGTATCTCCCAGTTGGCCCTAACATTGATATCCACAGGATAGTACCACACTTTTTCCGGTTGTTTTTTTGAGAAGTAGTCACCTGTATCCCATTGTCCGTTATGGTTTTCGTCCCGGATAACCCGGATGCCATATTTCCCCGGGCTGAGGGGGTCGAAGCGGGCCGATTTTTGGCTGAGGAAGCGGATTTGCTTCACCATCTCCTTATTGGCATCCAGGAGCTGGACGATATAATTGTGGTTAGTATCTCGTCCGGTTATATCCAGTGTAATGCTTCCATAATTTTCCCGGCCATTTATGTCAAAGTTGTATGTTATTGTATCGTTGATCCTTCCGTCCACAAGGGTAATGGCTCCGGGATATATGGTCAGCTGGTACTTGCTGTCGGTTTTCCAGGGAGCGTCTACCCGGATTTCCTGGTTGCTTACCGGGCAATGTAGTTCCAGGGAAAAGGGGATAGTATCGGTGATGGTGTCGGTGGTTTGGGTGAGTAAAAATCCGGTGGTGTAGGGGTGGCTGATGGGTGTTGGGGAAGATATTGTTAGGGGTTGGAAGAATGGGATGGTGCCTTGTGTGATATTATTTGAAAATACCGGTTTGCCCTTTTCTTTCTCCGTCGGGGATACCCGGATGGTATCTATCCAGTGGTACGCGGGGTCGGATAGCAGGAACATGGCTCGTTCTGTTAATGGCTCCCGGAAATACAGGGTTGCTTTATGCTTTTGCAGGCTCAATAGGGTGTCCGGCTCTGGCAGATGGGGGGTGGTGAGGTGCAGCCGGCGTGGAGGGAATCGAAAGGTGAAATCATAAACATAGGGGTTGAGGGCCTCTGATTTTTCAACTCGCTGTACGCTGTCAGTTTCCTGAAAAAACCGTAGCGTCAGGCTTCCCTCTCCGGGGTGGCCGGTCAACAGGGTGTCCTCAGGGGGATCGTGAGGTAAAGTGTCTGACGGCAGGGAATCACTGGTTAGTGTATCCATGACCGGGGGGAGGTGTGGGGAGACCAGGGTGTCTGAAAAGGCTATTCGCTCGGTGGGCAGGTCGTACAGGTAATTATTGTTTTCATCCTGTAGGCCGAACAACCGATAACCGCCCGGGGCCAGGTTTTCAAAATGAAAATGTCCCTGGTCGTTGGTCTTGGCCACATAAAATGGGCGCCTTATCAGGGGAAGGGAGTCATGGTCCTCTTTATATAGCATGATCACCCGGCCCTCTTCTGTTTCATGTGTAAGGGCATCATGGGAGGTGCCGGAAAGCATCATCGAATCAACATAATCTCCGGTGGAAAACGTATACCGGTAGTTGGATATCTCGTTGCCTTCGGTGATATCAGCGATGGAGCTGCCAAAATATATATTGTAGGTGGTATTGGGTTCCAGCTTTCCGGTAATATGGAAAACCACCGATTTTCCCCGGATATCAAAGCGGGGTTGTTCTTCCATGGGGGGAGAGATGAGTACCTTTTGCCGGATATTGGAAAAGCGGATAAACTCATTAAACGTAATCTCCACCCTTTGCGGCTTGAAATTTACCGATCCGTTGGGAGGAGAGCAGCTCACCACTTCCGGAGGGGCTTTATCCCGCGGACCTCCCGAAGGGGGCACCATATTAGCACATGAGCTGAGAAGCAAAGCAATAAAGAAAATCAATGATAAGAATGGCAGCCTGTCTTTCATGGCGGTATGGACTACTTTTTTACAAGTGCAAAGGTATGGTTTATTGCAGAAGTGCGGGGCAATAATTGAAAAACAAAAGTGTGTATTTCAGACCGGACTTCCCTGTGGGTCCATTAACTATTGTATATTTGGGGGCTAAATTCTGTATTATGATGTCCTGGGTACGTTTGTCTTGTATTTTTTTGATGGTTTTTAATTCCGGTATTTTTCTTTGGGCTCAGGATAACCGGGTTGCTCCGGGAGTGCATTGTGGGGCAAAAGCCTGTTCTCATGGCCGTATTCAGTCCTTCCTGTTGTCCGGTAGTGAAAAGCCACGTTCCACCGGCCATGAAGCTTACGAATTGATTTATCACCGTATACACTGGCACATCGACCCCGCCGTTCATTTTATTGAGGGATCTGTGTTTAGCATCTTTCAGGCAAAGCAGGATATGGATACCTTAGTTTTTGACCTGAGGGATAACATGGTGGTGGATTCGGTTACCGGCCCACCGGGGGCATTGTCATATGATCATGCCGGGCACAAAATGTTTATTTATCTTTCCCACACCCTGCAGCAGGGGATGGTGGATTCGGTTACGGTTTATTACCAGGGCGCACCTGATAACACCTCCGGATTTGGAGCTTTCCAGGTGAGCCCACACCAGGGAGTTCCTCTTATGTGGACTTTATCCCAGCCTTATGGAGCCAGTGAGTGGTGGCCCTGCAAAAATACTCTGGGCGACAAGATAGACTCCATGGATATCTTTGTGCATACACCCGGGCCTTTTCGTGCAGCATCTAACGGGGTGCTGGTTTCAGAGGTCACGGATGCGGGGGTTACTACGGCCCATTGGAGGCATCGTTATCCTGTGGTGCCCTATTTGGTGGCAGTAGCAGTGACCGATTATGCTCAATTCAGCGATTTTTTCCATATAAGCACGGGCGATTCTGTGGAGATCCTCAACTATGTTTTTCCTCAGGACTCGGCTCAGGTGAGGCAGCAAGCGGCTCAAACCGTGGAGGTAATGCAGTTATTCCAAAACCTGTTTACCGATTATCCCTTTGCTTCTGAAAAGTATGGCCATGCTCAGTTTGGATGGGGTGGAGGGATGGAACATCAGACCATGAGCTTTATGGGGAGCTTTTCTTTTGAGCTTATTGCCCATGAGCTTGCTCATCAGTGGTTTGGGAATATGATCACCCTGGCAAGCTGGGAGGATATCTGGCTTAATGAGGGCTTTGCCACCTATCTTACCGGGCTGGCCTATGAACATATGTTTAACGGATATTACTGGGAGCCCTGGAAAACCAATCAGATACAGTTTATTACCAGTAGCCCGGCAGGGTCTGTGTTTTGTGACGACACCACCAGTGTGAGCCGTCTTTTCGATGCACGCCTGTCATATTCCAAGGCCGCAATGGTGCTCCATATGCTGCGATGGAAACTGGGAGATACGGCTTTTTTCAATGGGGTAAACCATTATCTGAACGACCCGGCTTTAATTCATCACTTCGCTGCTACCCATGACCTGGTATATCACCTGGAGCAAAGCAGCGGGAAAAGCCTGGACACTTTTATGGATAACTGGTTTTTCGGGCAGGGATATCCCTCTTATAATGTGGTCTGGTATCAGGATAGTCCTGACAGTTTGGTAGTACAGATTAGTCAGACCACCTCCCATCCGTCTGTATCTTTCTTTGCCATGCCGGTGGAAATTCAACTAAAAGGGAGCCAGCGAGATACTTTGATCAGGCTGGAGAATAGCAGCAATGGGCAGGTGTTTACCTTGAAGCCGGGCTTTATGGCCGATTCCCTGTTATTTGATCCAAACTTATGGATCGTGTCAAGAAACAATCAGGTGATAACCGGAATAGAAGCCCCTGTGGAATATAATATCTCCATTTTCCCCAACCCTGTCAAAAACCGCCTTCATGTGAAGTCGGAAGGGGATATTCTGGCAGTGGAGCTGATGGCCATGGATGGAAAGATTATGCATAAAGAGCCGGTTAATGCAAAGGCTTTGAGTTTGGATTTGCAACGGTATGGGCCGGGGACGTATCTTTTGAAGCTGTTTTTTCACCAGGGAGTAGTTATTCGAAAAGTGATCAGGATATGAGGAGGTGGTATAAATATATATTGGTGTTTTTATTTTTCCTGCCGCTGATTGCCCCTGCAGGAAACGGCTTTGTTGCGGACACCCTGGAGTACAAGGGGGTGAACTATCAGCGGAAGTTATTTTTTAATAATCCTTCTCCGGATACAGGGGGGTTTTCCATTCAGCAGATACTTGTCAATGGCGATACGGTACGGGAGGAGCTTCGCTCCAATACCGTGACGTTGCACCTGGACAGGGTGCCCCTGGAACGGGAAGATTCACTGCGTATACATGTTGTTTTCCTGGAAGGGTATATGCCCCACCTGGTGAACCCCGAGGGGCTCCTCCCTCCCAATGACTTTATATTTACCTATATGCGTGTGCGTAATGAGAATCTTATTTGGCGTGTGGCCGGAGTAATTGGTTATCGCCCGTTTGTTGTGGAGCAATATCGCTGGGAAAGGTGGGTGGATATTGAAGAGGTCCCCGTATATGATAGTTTGGCCGGGGGTACCTATGAATATAACCTGCGGCCCCACTACGGGGCTAATCGTTATCGGGTGATAAAAGTAAACGCTTTAGGACAGACAGTGGTTTCCCGTGAACAAAGCGTTAGGGCTTATAATGTACCTCAGCCTGAAATGGTTAGTACATGGGTGCGTGAACGGTTGGAGTTTACGGAGGTTACCCGGTATGAGATTTATGATATGGACTGGAATCTGATTAAAAAAGGGCGTGACCGGTATATTAATGTGAGTGACTTGCCCAGGGGCAGGTACAGGATCAACTATTGCAACACCACCGATACGTTTCGCAAGCGGTAACTTCCTCCGGGGTTTTACTCTGCGGGCTTTATGGCTTCAGGCCGGGAAAGGATTTTCCTGGAAATATATTGTACCGGAAAGCGTGACGTAGCCCATCCGATCACCAGTACAGCTCCGAAGACCGCCATCAGGTCTGTAGCCAGCACCTGCACCGGGTAGGCGTCAGCAATAAAAGAGGTGCCGGCACCCATGGGGACCAGCCCAAATTGCTGTTGTGCCAGTGCAATGCCTGCTCCAAGAGCAATGCCTGCCAGCGCTCCCACGACGGTAATAAGCAGACCCTCATAAAGAAAGATTTTTCGGATCAGTGACTGGTCTGCACCCATGCTGTAGAGGATAGTGATATCTTTTCGCTTTTCCAGAATAACCAAAGACAATGACCCGATCACGTTAAAGGTGGCGATAATCAAAATAAGTATCAGGATAAGGAAGGTCACCCATTTTTCTGATCTCAGGATTCGGTACAGGGTATCTTGTTGCTGGATGCGGGTTTCAATAATAAAGTCCGGTCCCAGCAGCCCATTGAGCCGGCTTATCACCTGGCGCTGGTCTGCGTCGTCTTCCAGGGCGATCTCCAGGGCGGATACTTCATGGGTATAGTCGTACAGCTCCTGTGCTACTTCCAGCGGTACCAGCACGTAGTTTTCGTCTATCTCCGGTTGGATGCCAAAGATACCACTGGGGTAAATATTTTTTTGGTTAAAGGCCCGCACATAGGAATGGCTTCCCGGCCGGGCATCCCTGCGGGGCACAAAAATGGTAAGGGGCTGGGCGGCATCACGGCCGGTTCGAATGCCCAACAGGTAAGCAACCCCCTGGCCTACAAGACCGTAGTCGGTGCCTCCCTCGCGAAGACGAAAACGACCCTCCAGAAGCAAAGTGTCCAAAGGGGACATATGAAGGTAGCTGCTGTCCACCCCTTTTATTATACCCACATGTTGGCGATCATCGTAGCGTAGCAAGGCATTGTCTTCAATAACACGACTGTAATGAGCTAAACCCGGGATCTTTTCCAACTGCTCCACGGGAAGGTCATCCATGAAAAATACCTTCCCTTTGGCAGGTGATACCTTTATGTCTGGGTTAAAAGCATTTACCAGCGAAAGGATAACCGCCTCCAAACCGTTAAAAACGGATAAAATGATCACCAGTGCCATGGACCCAACGGCAACACCGGTAATGGAAATGGCAGAAATAATGTTAATGGCATTGCGCAGCTTTCCGGAAAAAAAATATCGTCGCGCTATGTATAGGGCCGTATTCACGAGTTAGATGTTTTCCATGCTTTGACTATCAGACCTGTGCCTGTGGAGTGGCTTTTGTGTACATCCCGGTAGTTGAGCACCCAGGAAACCGGAAAGGTGAGCAGGTAATAGAAGGGGAGGACAACAAAAAATAGCCTGGAAATATTAAGGAGCTGAATGGGATACTTCATAGACAGCCTCCAGGAAACCTGGCCGGGCTTTCCATAGGAATAGCGAACTTCCGTCTTTTGGAACCCTGCAGCCCTTAACTTTTCACGGATTTCTTCAACACCGTATCCGTCCCGCACATGTTCATCAATAAAAGAGCTGTCATCGTGTTCATGCACATCGGAGCCCCCCTGATCGGAAGGGGTAGAGATCAAAAGCATGCCCCCCTGGCGCAAAGACGAATGGAAGTTGCGGAATACCTGAACGTCGTCTTCAATGTGTTCCATCACATCTACAGACAGGATCAGGTGATATTGGTTTTCCTCGCGGTAGGAGGTAAGGTCATCCACCCGAAAAGAGACACTATGGCGGCCGATATTTTGAAAAAAGCGGTTACAATCTTCCACTTGCTCCGTTTTTACATCAATCCCGGTGATCTCCCATTGTGAATTCATGCGACTAAGCACGTAGTCATACTGGCCAAATCCCGACCCTGCATCCAGGATATGGGCTGGGCCATGGTGTTGCTTTGCCCATGTTTTTAGCTCTTTGCGGATATGCCAGCTGCGGAGCAGCAGCAGGTCCAGCAAGCGGTAAAACAATTTGCGCAGCCAGGGAGAACGGTTGAAAAAACTGCCTAAAACACGTTTTACAGGATCGTATTTCATAAAGGTGAATGTTTAGTGTTATTGATCTAGCAGGTCATCAATACGTTGAATCTCATCCAGAGCTTCATCCAGGAAAAATTGCAGGTCTGGCACTTTTCGGATTTGCTTGCCAACCTTGTTGCCCAGCAAACCCCGTATTTCAGACTTTTTTTCTCCAATTAGCTGGAATAGCTTTTTCTTGTCATCCGTGGCAAAAAGGCTGAGATGCACCCTGGCCAGGCTCAGATCACGGGTGACACGCACGTGTGTCACAGTGATCATGGCTGTCCCGAACAAATGCCGGGTTTCCCGCTGGAATATCTCCCCAAGCGATCGCTGGATCAAACGGGAAATCTTTTCTTGTCTTTTGGTATCCATAAGTGGTGCAAAATTACGATTTTTATTAAGATGACAAAGACGGTGCCGGGATTACATATTAAAACATTACTATATATTAAGGTGGGCTTGCCTAATTATTGGTGAAAGACTGTGAATGTCTTTAAACCACACAAAGACAGTAGGAAATACAATCGTTGATAAATGATTCAAAATGTTAATAACTACACCTTGCGCATGCTGGTTTCTGCTTTATTTTAGTGGAATGATTTTTCATGCTTTCATTTTAATTGAAAGAGTTGTTTTTCATGATGTTTATTTATTAACTGTGGGGGATTTGTTATGGCATTAGATTTATTCTCGGGTATAAAAGCTCAAAAGGTATCAAAAGAGGAGGGCACTCAGGACGGTTCCCGGGAGGCTTCTGTTTATGAGAAGCTTGAACGATCTCAGGAGAAAATAAGGAAAAAAAATCAGGATATTTTTATGAATGAAGGAACATCAGGGGCCGGACAAGACCGTGTGAGCCAGGATAAAGACCACGGCCTGACATATACGTATGAAGAAGCCGTGGCGCAGGCAACCCGTTATTTTAAAGGAGATTCCCTGGCAGCCAGTGTCTGGGTTAATAAGTATGCATTGAAGGACAGTTCAGGGTTGATCTATGAGTGCAATCCTGATGAGATGCATTGGCGCATAGCTAATGAGGTTGCACGCATAGAGAGTAAATATAAAAACCCCCTGTCCGCACAGGAGATTTATGACTGTCTGAAGGAGTTTAAGCGCATCATCCCCCAGGGAAGCCCAATGGCAGGGATAGGCAATCCTTATCAGATTGTCTCTTTATCCAACTGCTTTGTCATTGGTGATGACGCCGGTGCCGATTCTTATGGAGCCATTATGAAGGTAGACCAGGAGCAGGTTCAGCTTATGAAACGGCGGGGGGGGGTTGGTCATGACCTCTCAGGCATCCGCCCCTCTGGAAGCCCGGTGAAAAATAGTGCGTTGACCTCCACGGGAATTGTCCCTTTCATGGAACGCTTTTCCAACTCCACCAGGGAAGTAGCCCAGGATGGACGGCGAGGGGCGTTGATGCTGAGTATCTCCATAAAACACCCCGACGCACAAAAATTTATTGACGCCAAAATGGACACCACAAAGGTTACAGGGGCAAATGTCTCTGTAAAGCTTACCGATGACTTTATGACTGCGGTGATCAACGGGGGGAAGTTTGTGCAGCAATTTCCCGTAAATGCAGAAAATCCCATTATAAAGAAGGAGGTGGATGCCGGCAAACTCTGGAAAAAGATTGTGCACAATGCATGGAAATCAGCAGAACCGGGTATTTTATTCTGGGATAATGTGATACGGGAAGCTATTCCCGACCGGTATGAGGATTACGGGTTCAAAACAGTATCTACCAATCCATGCGGGGAGATCCCTCTGTGCCCTTACGACAGCTGCCGGTTGCTGGCCATCAATCTGTATGGATATGTGGATCAGCCTTTTGAAGATGAGGCCCGGTTTAACTGGGATCGCTTTAAGAAAGATGTGCACCTGGCTCAGCGCATCATGGATGATATTATTGATCTGGAGTTGGAAAAGATCGACAAGATTATAGAGAAGATCGATAAAGACCCGGAATGTGAAGAGGTTAAAAGGGTGGAGCGAAATCTTTGGCTGAATATTAAGAGCAAGGCCCTGGAAGGACGGCGCACCGGTGTGGGCATTACCGCAGAGGGAGATATGCTGGCTGCATTGGGATACCGGTATGGAACGGAGCAGGCCACAGATTTTTCCGTGAAGGTCCATCGCACCCTGGCCATTGAAGCTTACCGGGCTTCCGTAGAGATGGCCAAAGAACGCCGGCCATTCCCCATCTTTGAGTTTGAACGGGAAGCAGATAATCCGTTTATTAAGAGGATACAGGAGCATGACCCCCAGCTTATTGAAGAGATGAAAAAGTATGGCCGCCGAAATATTGCACTGCTTACCATTGCGCCAACGGGGTCAGTGAGTATGATGTCACAGACCACCTCAGGCATTGAACCGGCATTTTTGGTCACCTATAAGCGAAGGCGAAAAGTTAATCCCAACGATAAAAGTACCAATATAGCCTATGTGGATGATGTGGGCGACAGCTGGGAGGAATACATGGTGTTTCATCATAAATTTAATGTGTGGCTTAAGGCTAAAGGTTATGATGTAGAAGCTGTTAGCAAGTACAGCCCGGAGAAATTGGCCGGCTTGGTGGAGAAATCACCCTATTACCAGGCTACAGCTAATGATATCAACTGGATGGAAAAAGTGAAAATGCAGGGAGCGGTGCAGAAATGGGTTGACCACTCCATTAGTGTAACGGTAAACCTGCCCAAAGATACTCCCGAGAAACTCATTGGCGATATCTATGAAATGGCTTGGAAGAGTGGATGTAAGGGAATGACCGTATATCGTGACGGGTCCCGATCGGGAGTGCTGGTTTCGGATGATAAGGATAAGAAGAATGAGTTTATAGAAACCCGCGCACCAAAGCGGCCCAAAAAACTGGAGGCGGAGATTGTACGGTTCCAGAACGATTATGAAAAATGGGTGGCTGTGGTAGGGCTGTTCAAGGGAAGACCCTACGAGGTGTTTACCGGAAAAGCCGAAGGGTTCTGGTTACCCCCATGGGTGAACAAAGGGTGGGTGATAAAAAACCGATTGCCTAATGGAAAAAAACGGTATGACTTTCAGTTTGAGGATAAAGACAAATACAAGGTTACTATTGAGGGGTTGTCACGTTCTTTTGAGAAGGAGTACTGGAATTATGCCAAGCTTATCTCCGGCATGTTGCGTCACGGTATGCCATTGCATTCAGCGGTAAACCTGATAAGCAATCTTACCTTTGAGAAGGAGGCCATCAACACCTGGAAAGTGGGGGTAGAGCGTGCCTTAAAGAAGTATATTCCCGATGGGACCAAGCTGGAGGGAAAGGCATGCCCGCGGTGTGAAGACAAAGACGGATTAATATATAAGGAAGGATGCCTCACGTGCAAGAGCTGTGGGCACTCTAAATGTGGATAAAACAGAGAGTCAGCGTTTACCTGCCAGGCTTTTTGCCTTGCAGTATTCTGTTTTAAGGGTTTCAAACACTTGTTTTACCGTGGATATGTGGGTAACCAGGCCGGCTTTGCTTCCTGAAAAGGCAAATCCGTTGGAAAACTCTCCTTTGCTGGCTGAAATAAGGGCCTCAGCAATACAAAATAAGGTGGTTTTTGGATTGCAGGTCTTTATGCATCGATGCTTGCAGATGGACGGTCGCCGGTCGCCGTTAAGCGCTTCTTTAAGAAAATTGTTGAATAAGGCCCTTCCCGGAAGGCCTACCGGGCTTTTGATAACCTTTATCTGGCTCTCCTGTGCATTTACAAAGGCCATTTTAAAAGGTAGGGAAGCGTCACATTCTTCTGTGGCAGCAAAACGGGTGCCCAACTGGACCGCATTGGCTCCCTGTTGCATGTAATGAAAAGCATCTTCACCGCTGAAGATGCCGCCGGCGGCAATCACCGGAACAGGTCGTTTATGTTTGGCTTCTAAATCTTTGGTCACTTCCAGCACGTCGGAAAGGATATGGTCAAGGCTGTTGCCAGGATCATCTACCGCCTGGGGCTTAAACCCTAAGTGGCCACCAGCATTGGGGCCCTCTACCACAAAGCCGTCGGGAACGTATCCGTAATTCTGATACCACTTTTGGCTGATAATAGAAGCTGCACGAGCAGAAGAAACAATGGGAACAAGTCGAGGATTGGGGCCATTGCCCAAATACGAAGGAAGGTTTAAAGGTAATCCCGCTCCACAAAAAAGAATATCAATGCCCTCTTCAATGGACGTGCGCACCATCTCCGAAAAATCGGATACCACCGTCATTATATTCACCCCCAAGATACCACGGGTAGCAGCCCGGGCCTTGCGAATCTCTTCCCGAAGCCTGGAAATGTTACGCTCTGCATAACTGTCGCTATGGCTGGGACTGTTGCCGGTGAGCCCAATGGCAACAGAAGAAATCACACCGATACCTCCCATATTGGCAACTGCAGCGGAAAGGCCGGATAAGGATATGCCAACACCCATGCCACCCTGTACTATTGGAACAGGTACGCGGAGATTGCCCAGATAAAATGGTTCCATATAATCAAATTAATGTTTAAATAGTACTAAAATAGTAATACTGAGCCTGCCAGTAAAAATATCGAGCCCGGGAAAGCATCCGCTGAAAACCAGAAAAAATGTATCAGACCGGAATTTATAAAATCACCGGGCTAAAAATGCATGAATCCATCCCTCAAAGGGATGAAGACATACGGAATCATACCTGTAGCAGGAAGAATTTCCTCCATACTACAGGTATGTGCCAGTTTTAATCTTTAGTCGCGGAAGTTGTCCTTGCGGGGACGAGCTTCGTTTACGACCATTTCCCTGTTTTCCAGGGTAGCTCCGTTCAATGCCTTAATTGCAGCATTGGCTTCATCGGCATTGTCCATTTCAACAAAACCAAAACCTTTGCTTCTGCCACTGAACTTGTCAGTGATCACTTTGGCCGTTTTTACGGCACCATACTCCTGAAATACTCCTTCAAGATCTTGATCATCAATACTGTAATCAAGATTTCCAACATAAATGTTCATGTAAATAATTTTTTGTTCGGCTTAGAGGCATCGCCTGAAGACAGAAAAGCAAAAATTTTTCTTGAAAAGGGAAAAAATGGTTCTCCGAACTTAAGGTAAGTAGCCTCATGTAAGCTTTAAACGATTAATAATCAACAGAAAACGGCCAATGGTCAGGGCCTCGGGCCATAACCGGGGCCGGTTTCTTTAATATTGCGAGGCAAAAGTAAACCTTTTATTTTGATTTACCTCAATATGATGGGTGAAAAAACAAAAAATAATTATATAAACAGGAGATTTGTGTTTTTCTTTACAAAGTTGATTTCGGTAAAAAATGAACTTATCTGGTTTTCAGCGGGTTTGAAAAATTTGTGTTTTTTGAACGGGCTTAAATTATTTATGGCAACAACGTATTTTGGATTTGGTATCCGGGGGTTAAGACCGAACCACTGGAGATTACCGGAATCTGAGGGTGTGATAATCCTGCGCATCCCTTAGTTTTTCTTTTTTCAGGCGGTTAATTTTATAAGCCAGCCGGATAAAAACCACCAGTTGTCTGGAACGGAAGTAATCCAGGGCCCTTTCATTTTCATTAACGGCATCAGCCAACTGCCCCAGCAAGGTAAACCGGTGTACCGAAAGCCACTTTCGTGCGATGTTATCATCATAAACGGCATAATGAAAGGCTACAAGATGAGGGTGTTTGTGCTTTTGAAGCCATTCTTCTGCCTTCCGGTCAAGCATAAGGCAGGAAACCAATGCTGCAAGTTCGGGATAGTCGTTGTTTAGCAACCAGCTGTGAATCTCCCGGTTGTTATCCAGGGCTTCACCCAGTGCCACTAATATTTTTACAGGATATTCAGTCATAGGAACATTTTCAACTATTATAATAATGAACAAAAATAGGATCTATTGCATGAGTCTGGCCAAAAAAGGTTACTTTTGATTTTTAGCAAAATTAGTTATTTTTTGTATGGCTCACATGACACAGGGTTAGCGGAATAACAAATTATTGGTTCTGGTCTTTGGTTTGGGTAAAAGTATTGTTAATTTTGGCCACTTTTATTATGAGACAGCTGGATGAAATAAGGAATCTTGTAGGCGAAGACTTTAGGGCTTATCAGGGGCAGTTCAGGGCCATGATTAAGACCCCGGTTCCGTTGTTGAGCATTGTATTGCAGTACCTGGTCAGCAGGAAGGGCAAGCAGGTGCGCCCGTTGTTTGTACTGCTTAGTGCGGCAGTGAGCGGGGGAATTACGGCCCGGAGCCACCGGGCTGCGACCCTTATTGAGCTGTTGCACACGGCCACCTTACTGCATGATGATGTGGTGGATGACTCCTATCAACGCAGGGGAGGATTTACTATTAATGCATTGTGGAAAAACAAGGTTTCCGTTCTGGCCGGGGACTATTTGTTATCCAGAGGGCTGCTTTTGTCTCTGGATAATGACGACTGCCATCTCTTAAAAATTGCTTCCCAGGCCACACAGCAAATGAGTGAAGGGGAGCTGCTACAGATCGAACGGGCCCGAAAGCTGGATATGGATGAGCCGGCTTACCTGGAGATTATCCGAAAAAAAACGGCCTCCCTCATTGCAGCATGTTGTGCCATTGGAGCGGCATCTGCCGGAGCACCTGAACATAACATTGAAAAAATGAGACTGGTGGGCGAAAAAATCGGAATGGCTTTCCAAATAAAAGACGACCTGCTCGACTATGAAAAAACAAACGCTCTGGGAAAACCCACTGCAGCCGATTTGAAGGAAAAGAAAATAACATTACCTATGATTTATACGTTAAATCAGGCGGACTCAAAAACTAAAAAACGTATTATTCGTACCATTAAGCGTCATAATAATAACCCGGAAAAAATTAGGGAGCTGATTGAAATAGTAAGAAATAACGGTGGTATGGAGTATGCCGTCAGAAAAATGGAAAAACTGAAAGATGAAGCCAAAGAACTGCTGGGTGACTTTCCTCCCTCAGCAGAACTCCAGGCGTTGAAAAAGCTGGTGGACTTCACCATAGAAAGGAAAAAGTAGAGCCTCTTTTTTATGGGACCCTTTTTATAACCAACGTATATTTGAGCCCGGTATGAAAAGGGTGTTTTTAATTTTCAGTGGATGTGAAATAGTTGTGTGTTTAGACCGGACTCAATATTCTTTTGGTGAACCATTGGTTGTGGAATTTTAATATAACGAATAAGATGAACGGTATGGTGAAAGGATGGATTGTATTGATCATGCTATTGCTGGTTAGCGTTGGAGCGGTGTATTCTCAGGATGAGGGTGATTCCCTTTGGACAGATACGTTGATGGGGTATTGGCCCAATGATACGCTCAAGTTTAAGGGCACGGTATTAATGCCTGATTCTGTCAGGCATGGTCTGTGGACCGCTTATTTTCATAGCGGGCAGCGTCTGACCAAAGGGCATTATCATTTGGGCGAGCCTGTTGGCCATTGGAGGCAGTGGTCTCCCACGGGCAAGATGGTAGAGGATATTCACTATGAGAACGGCCCATGGGTGGAGCGCTTTAACAGCGGGCAACTCCGTGTGAAAGGACAGGTGAAGGACTCGGTAAAGCATGGGGGGTGGGAATTTTATGACCGGAGTGGGCAGTTGCGTGAGATCGTAACCTTTGAGCAGGGAACGCGACATGGAATGCATAAGCGATGGCATGAAAACGGACAGCTGGCGTTTGAAGGAGCCTATAATAATGGTAGCAAACACGGGTATTGTCAGTGGTGGCATCCTTCGGGGAAGACGGAAATGGAAGGAAATAATATTAAAGGAATGCAAGACAGCATCTGGAAGTTCTATCATGACAACGGTGAGTTGGCTTCCCGGGGTGACTTCGAAGAAGGATACCCCCATGGAGAGTGGTCTTACTGGTACGAGTCGGGAAAGATACTCCGGAAAGGAGCCTGGGAGATGGGTCGAAAGACAGGGATATGGACCAACTGGTATGAAAACGGACAAAAGCTGCAGGAGGGTAAGTTTGAGGATGGACGGGAGGAAGGCCCCTGGACCTCCTGGTGGGAGAACGGACAGGTTAAAGACCAGGGGGAGTTTCGTAGTGGGAACATGCATGGCCAATGGAAAGGATGGCTCCCGGACGGAAAGCCTGAGTATATTGTTAACTACCGGAATGACCAGAAGCATGGTTTGTGGACGGTTTACTACGAAAATGGTAACAAACGCTTTGAAACCAATATGCGCAGAGATGTGAAGCACGGAAGCAGCGTCACCTATTACTCTTCCGGGGGTATTCAGGAGGAAGGGAGATACAGGGATGGCTTTAAGCATGGCACCTGGAAGTATTATGCCGGATACGGGGCGTTGATCCGGGAGCAGGAGTTCAGTGAAGGGTTAGCGGACGGGGAGTTTGTGGAATTTTTTCCCAACCGGCAGGTGAAAGTGCAGGGAGCCTTCAAATCCCAGCGGAAGCACGGCACCTGGGAGTTTTATAATCAGCGCGGCAATCTGATCAGAAAAATGGAATATAATGAGGGGAATGTGGTCTCGTCTACCGGCGGACCCTGATCAGGGGCGTGACCAATCACTCCAGGCTCACAGGGAAGGATAGTAAAGAATAGTTCAATAATAATCAGTGGTTTGGATAGAAAAGAGATAATCAAAAAAGCGGCCATTACCACCATTGAAGGTGAAGCCAGGGCCATTGCGGGTCTTAGGGAAAGGCTTGGGGCCGACTTTGTAAAGGTGGTGGAGGAGCTAATGGAATGCAAAGGGCGACTGATTGTAACAGGCATCGGAAAGAGCGCCATTATTGCCTCCAAGATCGTGGCCACGTTGAATTCTACCGGCACTCCTGCTGTATTTATGCACGCTGCCGATGCTATTCATGGCGACCTGGGCCTTATCCGGGAGGATGATATGGTTATGTGCATCTCCAAAAGCGGTAGCACCCCGGAGATAAAAGTGCTGGTTCCGCTAATTGCCTCCAGAGGAAATAAAATTATTGCCCTGGTTGGGAATACAACCTCTTATCTGGCCCTGAAGGCCAACTACGTCCTGGATGCTACGGTAGAGAAGGAAGCTTGCCCTAATAACCTGGCCCCCACCTCCAGCACCACAGCTCAAATGGTGATGGGTGATGCCCTGGCTGTGGCATTGATCAATGCACGGGGATTCTCCAGGAGCGACTTTGCCAGGCTTCATCCCGGCGGCACACTGGGAAAGAAAATGTATTTAAGAGTAGCAGACCTGTACGTGAATAATGAAAAACCCCTGGTAGATGAGAGCGACTCCATCCCCAGGGTTATCATGGAAATATCCTCACGGCGCCTGGGGGCCACGGTGGTAAAAAATAATGGAAACATCAGCGGGATCATTACCGATGGAGACCTGAGAAGGATGCTTCAGCATCACAATAATATGGAAAACCTAACGGCAAAGGATATTATGAGCAAGAACCCCAAGCGTATCGATGAAGATACCCTGGCGGTGGATGCATTGGAGCTGATGCGAAAAAGCAATATCACCCAGCTGATTATCACCCGGAATGAAAAATATGTGGGGATTGTCCATCTCCACGATATCCTGGAGGCGGGCATTCTGTAACTGGTAACGGCGAAGCCCCGTTGTCCCGGGGCGTCACCTGTTTACCGCCCTTTCATATCTTCCAGGGATCGTTTTACTTCGAACGTTTCAAATCCTTCTATAATATCACTTACTTTGATATCATTGAAGTTTTCGATGTTAAGGCCGCACTCATATCCTTTTTGCACCTCTTTTACATCGTCTTTAAATCGCTTTAGGGATCCCAGTCTGCCGGTATAGATCACGATTCCGTCGCGGATCAGTCGCACGTCTGTATTCCTGGTGATCTTTCCGTCCAGCACAAGGCACCCGGCTACGGTGCCCACTTTAGTGATCTTAAAGATATCCCTGACCTCCAAGTTGGCCACCACTTTTTCTTTTACTTCGGGGGCCAGCAAGCCAACAATGGCATCGGTGACCTCCTTCTTGGCTTCATATATAATGGAGTAGGTACGGATGTCGATTTGTTCTTGTTCGGCAAGCTTCTTGGCACCCAGGCTGGGTCTCACCTGGAATCCAATAATAATGGCGTCCGAGGCCGATGCCAGCATCACATCCGACTCGATGATCTGTCCCACCGATTTATGGATCACGTTCACCTGTACTTCTTCATTGGAGAGCCTGAGTAGTTCATCAGACAATGCCTCCACAGAGCCGTCCACATCTCCTTTTACGATAATATTCAGCTCTTTAAAGTCTCCGATGGCAATCCGTCGGCCGATTTCATCCAGGGTAACGTGTTTCTGCGACCGTATTCCCTGTTCCCGTTGGAGCTGTTGCCGTTTGGTGGCTATATTTTTCGCTTCCCGTTCATCGGTCATTACCGAAAAGCTGTCCCCTGCGTTGGGTGCTCCATGCAGTCCTAACACCAATACCGGGTGACTGGGGCCGGCGCTTTTCACTTCCTGGTTGCGTTCGTTGTACATGGCCTTCACCTTGCCGTAGTGGCTTCCAGCCAGGATCATATCGCCAGACTTGAGGGTTCCGGTTTGCACCAGTAGCTTGGAAACATATCCTCTGCCGCGGTCCAGGGAAGACTCCAGCACGGCTCCCAATGCATTTTTGTTTGGGTTGGCTTTCAGCTCCTGTATCTCGGCCTCCAGCAACACTTTTTCCAGTAGCAGGTTTACATTATCGCCTTTCAGGGCTGAGATGTCCTGGCTTTGGTACTTCCCTCCCCAGTCTTCCACCAAGAGATTCATGGCTGCCAGGTCTTCTTTTACTTTCTCCGGTTCGGCACCCGGCTTATCGATCTTATTGATGGCAAAGATCAGGGGCACTCCGGCTGCCTGGGCGTGGTTGATGGCCTCCTTGGTTTGGGGCATCACCCGGTCATCAGCAGCAATAACAATAATGGCGATATCCGTGATGTTGGCCCCGCGGGCACGCATAGCCGTAAAAGCTTCGTGCCCCGGTGTGTCCAAAAAGGTGATGGAGCGCTCATCATCCACCTCCACCTCATAGGCTCCCACGTTCTGGGTAATGCCTCCGGCCTCTCCGGCAATCACATTAGCCTCGCGGATGTAATCAAGCAATGAGGTCTTCCCGTGGTCCACATGTCCCATCACCGTAACAATGGGCGGACGGGGCTCCAGCAGGGCAGGATCCTCCTCCACCACCTCTTCTACCTCTTCCTGCTCTTCCACACTAACAAAATCTACTTCATAGTCAAACTCATCAGCCAGGATGGTAATGGTTTCTGCATCCAATCGCTGGTTGATAGATACAAACATGCCCATGTTCATGCATACGGAAATAATCTGATTCACATCAATTTCCATCATGTTGGCCAGTTCGTTGGCCGTAACAAACTCGGTTACTTCCAGGAGTGGCTTTTCCTGCTCCTTCTTTTCCGCTTCCATCATGCGGCTTTCCGTAGCTATTTTTCGTTTTTCCCGTCGGTATTTTGCCGCTCTGGATTTTCCGGCACCGGAAAGTTTCTCCAGGGTTTCCTTAATTTGCTTTTGGATCTCTTCCTCCGTGGGCTCCGCTTTTTGCAGTTTCCGTTTGCTTTTGCGCTTCTGCCGCTTGGATGTCCGGTCGGGCTTGGCAGCCTCCTTTTGCTGTTGTGCTTTTTGGCCTTCTGCCGAAAGGGTTTCTCCGGTGCCCGACTTCTTAATTCGCCTGCGCCGTTTGCGCTTGCTCTTGCCAAACTTGTCGTCTGCCGAAGTAGCCACCGGCTTTTTCTTTACTTCTTTTTTCTTTCTCTCCGGAAGCTCTATCTTTCCAACAACTTTAGGCCCGTCAAGCTTTTCAAAAGAAGTCTTTACAAAGTCTTTATCCTCTTCTTTGCCAGTCCGTTCTTCTTTCTTTTCTGTTTGCGGCTCTTTGGCCTTTGTTTCCGCAACAGTCTTTTTGTCTTTGCCCTTAGGGTCTTCTTTTACAGTTTCTTTTGCCTCCGCAGAGGTTTTTTCTCCCGAAGGAGTTTTTTCCCGGGGTTCTTTTTTGGAGGATTTTTCTTTCGCGCTGGTCTCTTTAGTTTCCTCTGCAGTATCTGCTTTTTTGGCTTTCTTTTTTTGCTTCTTAACCGGGCGGGTGGAGGAGTCAATTTTATCCAGATCGATTTTTCCCTGGATGTTCAATCCGCTTTTTTGTTTTTCCTTTTCTGCCGGTTTCTCAACTTCCTTTTCCGGTTCTTTTGTTTGTTCTTCCGGGGTTTTGCTTGCGGTTTCTTTTTCCGGTGTAGTGACAGTTTCAGCAGGAGGCTCTTCTTCCCTGGGTTTCTTTTTCTTTGGTGCCTCTGCAGCCGTCTTTTTATCTTCTGGTGTTGCTTCTTCTTTCTCTTGTGCAGCGGGTTGCTCCAGGGGTTCCCGGGGTGCTTCTTCTTTGGCAGGCACTTCCTTTTCTGAAGGTTTTTCTACAGCAGGGTCCTTCTGAGCCGGTGCTTCAGGCTCTGGGTCAGCTTCTTTTTCCGCTGCTGCGGCATCCGTTTCCACAGGAACTTTCGCTTCAGAAGCTTCTGAAGGGGTTTCTGAAGCGGAAGATTTTGGAGTAGCTTCTGTTTCAGAAGGGGCCTTATCGCCGGCATCATCCTCTTCAGGTTGTTCATCCGCAATGGATACAGACTCCTGCCTGGTATGGCTCAGTCCAACCTTTTTAGACTCTTCCTTGGCAGTTTTGTCAGACTCAAATTCATCAAGTAGCAAATCGTACGCCTGAGGCGTGATCTTTGCGTTGGGCTTGGCTTCCACATCGATGCCCTTGTTGTTGAGGAATTCTGTAATTGTCTGAACACCAAGGTTAAACTCCCGGGCAACCCGGCTAAGCCTCATGGGTTTTTTGTTAGCTGCCATATATTGTTATATATTTTATAGTGCCTAAGAAACAATATTCAAAGATGCAAAATAAATGTTGTTATTCAAATTCTTCCCGTAATATCCTCACCACCTCATTAACGGTTTCTTCTTCCAGGTCGGTGCGTTTTACCAGGTCATTCACATCATAGTCCAAAACCATTTTGGCTGTATCGCAGCCAATATTTTTAAATTCATCAATAATCCACTGGTCTATTTCATCGGAAAACTCCTGGAGGTCTACATCTTCAGCGTCTTCTTCCGTATCCCGGAACACATCGATTTCATATCCGGTAAGTTTGCCGGCCAGTTTGATGTTGTGTCCTCCTTTTCCAATGGCCAGGGATACCTGGTCGGGCTTGAGGTAGACCTATGCCTGCTTATTATCCTCATCCAGTTTGATGTTTGTGGTTTTAGCAGGGCTTAAGGCCCTTTGGATAAACAGTTTTATATTATCGGTATAATTGATAACGTCTATATTTTCATTCTGAAGTTCTCTCACGATGCCATGGATCCTTGATCCTTTCATTCCCACGCATGCGCCCACCGGGTCTACTCTTTCATCATAGGATTCCACTGCGATCTTCGCCCTTTCTCCCGGTTCACGTACGATTTTTTTAATGGTGATAAGCCCGTCGTAAACTTCCGGCACTTCCTGTTCAAAAAGCCGCTCCAGAAATACCGGGGAGGTGCGGGAAATAAGAATGGTAGGCGTGGTGTTGCGCATTTCTACTTTGAGTACTACGGCCCGGATGGTGTCGCCTTTGCGGTAAAAATCTGAAGGGATTTGCTCTGAGCGGGGCAAGATCAACTCAATGCCCTCGTCGTCCAGGATCAGTATCTCCCGCTTCCAAACCTGATAAACTTCTCCCGAGATGATCTCTCCGATCCGGTCACGGTACTTCCGGTAGTCGCTGTCCTTTTCATATTCCTGCACTTTGGAAATGAGGTTTTGGCGGATAGCTAAAATATCCCTGCGTCCAAAATCCAAAATACGAAGCTCGGTGGACACCTCTTCTCCGATCTCAAAATCCGGCTCGATCTTGATCGCATCCGAGTAACCAATTTGGCTGTTCTCATCTTCTACAGCACCGTCTTCAACGATCTCGCGGTTCTGCCATATCTCCAGGTCTCCCTTGTCTATATTTACAATGATGTCAAAGTTCTCATCCGTACCATAGATCTTGGTGATCTGGTGGCGGAAAACGTCCTCAAGGATACGCATCAGCGTGGCTCGGTCAATATTCTTAAAATCCTTAAACTCGGAGAATGATTCAACAAGATTAATGTTTTCCATGATTTCAGGTTGTTAATCAGGTAACTAAAACTTAAGTCCCGGTTTTATTTCTTTAATTTCTGAAAAAGAAATACTTAAAGGTTCCCCCTCTTTGGGCTTCTGTCCCTTTTTTTTAGCCTTAATAATGGGCTGCAATATAACACTTTCTTTTTCAATATTTAATAATGTTCCCTCTTTTTTAAGGTCTTCATTAGTTGTTATCTCCACAGGACGGCCCGCGTATTTTTTATACTGACGGGGTGTAACCAGCGGCAAATCAGCCGCGTAGGAGCTCACCTCCAGGGAGAAATCCTCCCGGTCACGGTCCAGCGAGCCCTCCAGAAATCGGTGAATATCCGTAATGGTATCAATCCCTACTCCCGTGTCCCCGTCCAGAATAACCACAATGGCATTGTCTTCACTGACGGTGAGGCCCATCAAAAAATAGGAAGTCCCTGACAAATGCCGGGTGATCAAATCCTCCAAATGCGATGTTGAAATCATAATACTTCCTTTCAAATACAAAGAAAGGGGACAAACCGTCCCCTTCAGCTTCTTTCCAAATCCCTGTTCCTCAACGGACCATCCGTCTACGAAAAAATCTCTCGGTTGGGAGAGATTTTCTTGCTGTCCGACCAGGGCTCGAACCTGGACTCTTCTGGACCAAAACCAGACGTGTTGCCAATTACACCATCGGACAATCTCGTTATCGGGGTGCAAATATACACAAAAATATCTTTTCGCAACCCCGGAAAGAAAATTTTTTTTTTTTTGCCAAAAATAATCTGTAAAATTAACGAAAGTGCCTGATAAACAAGAAAGAAAATATCGGGTTAAAAGTTTATGGGTTTTCATCATGCTCATAATGGAAAGCATCTACTGGGAGAATATAATTTTCTTTATTTTCGTATCCTGAATTATTTTTGTCACATAAAATAATAACCGATGGATTATCAAAGACTTAACACTTTTATTGGCTGGGGTGTGTTTTTGTTTGCAGCCTTTGTTTTCATTTCTACCATGGAGCCCACGGCAAGTTTCTGGGATGCCAGTGAGCGTATTGCAAAGGCTTACAAGCTTCAGGTTGGCCATCCGCCGGGTGCCCCCCTGTTTCAAATGCTGGGCCGGTTTTTCTCTTTATTTGCCCTTGGGGAGGTCAGCAAAGTGGCTTTCTTTATAAATCTTTTGTCGGCCCTGGCCAGTAGCTTTACCGTTATGTTCCTGTTCTGGATCATAACTTACTTTGGGGAAAAGATCGTACGTAACTATTACAAAACAGAAATTGGCAGTGCCGAGAAATTTATGATCTTTGGCAGCGGTATCGTTGGAGCTCTGGCCTTCACATTTACTGATTCTTTCTGGTTTGTATCCGTCGAGGCGGAGGTGTACGCCTTATCCACCTTTTTTACCGCCTTAATTTTCTGGATAATTACCAAGTGGGATAAGAACGCGGAGGATCCTTTTTCTTACCGGTACCTTATATTAATTAGCTATCTGATCGGATTATCTATAGGTGTCCACCTGCTTAACCTCTTGGCCATACCCGCCATTGTGTTTGTCTTTTATTACCGTAAGTACCAACCTTCCACCAAAGGCCTTGTAAAGGCAGGGGCGGTAGCCGTACTTTTGCTGGGACTTATAATGAGCATTATCATTCCCGGTACGGTGCAGCTTGCCGGATGGTTTGATTACTTTTTTGTGAACAGCATGGGCTTCCCCTTTAATACGGGTGCCGTTATCTTCTTTCTATCGCTTATCGCGCTGATTGTATACGGGTTATATTATACCCGGAAGCACAAAAAAGTGGTGCTTAACACCATTATATTAGGGTTTACTTTTTTGATGATTGGCTACACTTCTTTTGCCATGATCATTATCCGGTCCAATGCCAATCCGCCTATGGACCAGAACAACCCGGAGACCTTTCTCCAGTTGCTCTCTTATATCAACCGGGAGCAATATGGTGACTGGCCCATAGCTTACGGGTCCTATTATAATGCTCCACAGGTGGCGGAGGCGGAAGATGGTCCCTCCACCTACGGACGGTATTATATGGTTATGGATGGAAAACGGGATGTGAAAGAGTTTTTCTATAAAAAACGTGCCCAGGAGTATGTGGAGGAGTCTGGAAGGGACTATTCCATCAAGCATCGTTATGTAAAGATCAAAGACGGGGCGGGGACGATCCCCGGGTATGATGATCGCTTTAAGACCATATTCCCCAGGATGTGGAGTAAAAGCCGGCAACAGCATGGGCGGGGTTATGAGCGGTGGTCAGGCTTTGACGGAACCAACGGCATCCCCATATCCGTAACTCACCCCGGCGGGGAGCGGGAGGTGGTGAACAAACCCCGATTCTTCCAGCATAATATTCGCTTCTTTTTGTCGCACCAGCTGGGACATATGTACTTCCGGTATTTTATGTGGAACTTTGCCGGAAGGCAGAACGATATCCAGGGACATGGAGGGCCGCTTAATGGAAACTGGATATCCGGTATCCCCTTTGTAGATAATATCCGGGGAAATGTGGGGCCCATGAACAACTTGCCCGCACATATGGAGGCAAATAATGCTAAAAACAAGTTTTATATGTTGCCTCTATTACTGGGGCTTATCGGGTTCTTTTTTCAACTTAACGTGGATAAAAGGAACACCTTTATCGTGGCCTTGTTGTTTCTGTTTACCGGGGCAGCCATTATTGTGTACCTTAATCAATATCCCTATCAGCCCAGGGAGCGGGATTACTCCTATGCTGCTTCATTTATGGCGTTTTCCATATGGATAGGGCTTGGGGTGATGGCCCTGGCCCGAAGTCTCAGCCGGATTATGTCCCTGAAGGGGGGGGCTATTCTGGCTACCGCAGTATCCCTATTAGCGGTTCCGGGATTGCTGGCATCTCAGGGCTGGGACGACCATGACCGGTCTAGCAGGTATACGGCCAGAGCAATGGCCAAAAATTACCTTAACTCATGCGCCGAAAATGCCATACTATTCACCAACGGCGATAACGATACCTTCCCGCTGTGGTACCTGCAGGAAGTGGAAGGAATACGAACCGACGTGAGGGTGGTGAACCTGAGCCTGCTCAATACCAGCTGGTATGTTGATCAGATGACACGACAGGCGTACGAGTCAGACCCCCTGCCCTTCTCCATGGAGCACCACCAGTACCGGGATGGAACCAGAGACTACGTGTTTTTCTACGAACAGGATGAAGGTCAAACAAGGCACTGGGAATTGAAAAATATTATGGACTTTGTGGGCAGTGACGACCCGAATACCAAGCTGAGAACACGGGCTGGAATGGTCGATTATTTCCCCACCAGACGATTCAAGATCACTGTAGACCGTGATCAGGTGCTAAATAATAATGTGGTGCGGGAACAGGACCATGACCTGATCGTGGATGAGGTCACCTGGAGAGCCGGAGGTAACGGCGTTATGAAAAACCAGATGATGCAGCTGGCCCTGCTGGCTAATTTTAACTGGGAAAGACCCATTTACTTTGCTATTACCACCGGAAGCGGGGCCTATATCAACCTGGAAGACTACTTCCAGCTGGAAGGGTTTGCATACCGGTTGGTGCCCATTAAACACCAGTCAAGGGACGGAATGCCCGGAAGGATCGCTACAGACATAATGTATGATAACATTATGAACAAATTTGAATGGGGAAACATGGGTAAAGAGGGAGTCTTCCTGGATGAAACCAACAGAAGGATGACCATGAACCTGAGAAGCAACTTCGGCAGGCTGGCAAATAAACTTATCGAAGAGGGCCAAGTGGATAAAGCCAAAAAAGTGGCGGATAAATGCCTGGAGGTTATCCCTGACAGTAAAATTCCCTACGACTATTTTATTATTCCGGTGGTGGAAGCATACTATAATATGGGGGAGATCCAGCAGGCCGACCAAATCATGGAAAGGCTTTTGGACATTTACAGCAATGACCTGGACTATTATTTTGACCTCCCCGACAGGTTGAAAAACCGCATAACCCGGGAAATGGATATGAGCATGACGGTGTTGAACCATATGGTACAGGTGCTCCGGCAGCATGAGCGTGAGGAGCTGTTGAAGGAAGCAGAAATTGAATTCGAGCACTTTTATCAGCTTTACGCCACCTTTAAAAATCCAGGCATGATGCAGCAACAACAGCAGCAGCAGTTGCTGCAACAACAGCAGCAACAACAGCAACAGTTGCAGTTGCAGCAACAACAGCAGGCTGAACAACAGCAGCAGGAGGTTCCGGAAGGTGCCGAACAGCAATAGGCTGCCTGCGGAATGATGCCTGGCGAATACAGCGCCAAATGTGCTTTTGCCGGCAGCAGAAAATAAGCTCTTTCTGCTGCCGGTGAAAAAACACAAAAATGCAGCAAACCAATCAATTATATGAAGCTGGTAAAAACCCCCGGCCTGGTTCGCCGGCTCTTCCCCAGGCAAACCACCGGACCAGTACCCCCCGGAAAACCCACACTGTACCTCACTTTTGATGACGGCCCGGTGCCCGGGATTACACGGGACGTGATCCATGTCCTCAAAGAGAAAAATGTGAAAGCCACCTTTTTCTGCGTAGGGCAAAACATGGAAAAATACCCGGAAATATTTCAGCAAATTATTAGCAACAACCATAGCGTGGGAAATCACACCTATAGCCACCTCAATGGGTGGAAAACACCTGCCCGAAAATACTTCCGGGATGCCCAAAAGTTCCGGGAACTGCATCATACACGCCTTTTCAGACCGCCCTACGGAAGAATATCCGTTAAACAATGGCTCGCCTTGCGGAAAGAATTCCATATCGTTTTCTGGTCAATACTAAGCCGTGACTTTGACCCCCGCGTCACTCCACAAAAATGCTTCGAGAATGTGGCCTCACACCTCCATAACGGAGCCATAATTGTGTTTCATGATAACCAAAAAGCAACTAAGCAGGTGCAGTATGCACTCCCACGGATTATTGACAATGCCAGGGAAAAGGGGTATCAGTTTATGGCTCTTTGATTTTTTTTACTTTTTTTATTTTGATATTACATAGTTATTCTTTATCTTTGATGTAACTCAACAAATTATTAACCTTAAAACATGTAATTATGGAAGGAGTGAACAAAGCAATTTTAGTAGGAAACCTGGGCAGAGACCCGGAGACCAGGACCCTGGAGGGAGGCACCAAGGTGAGCCGCTTCCCCATGGCCACTACGGAAAGCTACAAAAACCGTGACGGCGAGAAAGTGTCTAAAACGGAATGGCATTTTGTGGTGGTTTGGCGAGGACTGGCAGAAGTGGTGGAAAGATACCTGAAAAAAGGTAATCAAGTGTACGTGGAAGGGCGTATCCAGACGCGAAAATGGCAGGATAAGGATGGGAACGACCGCTATACCACGGAGGTGGTTGCCAACCAGCTCACCATGCTGGGAGGCGCGCCCAAAGCGGATGCACAGCAGGAACAAGAGCCGGCACAAAGCGAAGCCGCTAATGTGCAAGAACCCCCAATGAACGAAAAGGAGGAAGATGACCTGCCCTTCTGATTCAATGGATATGCTATAATGGCATGAAAAACTAAAAGGCGCAACCTTGCTACGGGGGAGCGCCTTTTTTTATGCCTGCTCATCAGTTTTGCAAGTCAGGGAAGCCTTTTGTTGCAGAGGAACAGCTCCCTTAAAACAGGTATTCCGGTGATCAGTTGCCCGGTCACCGGAATACTTTTTGTTATATACGTGGGCCCACCTGGACTTGAACCAGGGACCACTTGATTATGAGTCAAGTGCTCTAACCAACTGAGCTATAGGCCCTAAGATGGGTAATGGTGCGGCTTTTGAGCCAATACCCTGCTCCATCAGAAACGGTTGCAAAAATAGTTAAAATTGTTTTACCAATGTGTTTTTGCACCGGAAAAAAAGGCAGGGCAATATCTGGCCGGCCCACAGGGGCAGGATTGCTTCTGCTATCTTGTAAACCGGTAGGCCGCTTGTTCCAATTCCTTCACATTATTAAAAGGTCTTGGCGGGTTCAGGTATTTGGCCATAAACGTATATATTTTCAGCCGTGTTTCTCTGGCATGGCGGGTGTCCATCCTGTCGAATGAGTGCCCTCCCGGAATATCTTCAAAGATTTCATACTGGAAGTCCTTTTCCAATGCTTTAAGGCGGTCAATAAGCAGCTGCACCTCATAGGAGCGCACGTCGGCATCGTTGGTATTGGTATGAATAAGCAGCGGGGTATTTAGTTTATGGGCGTGATAAACGGGTGACCGGCGCCGGTACTCTTTCATGTTTTCGTTGACCTTTTGCCCTATGTGGTACTCTGCCGAAAAGTAAGTTTCGTATTCTTGGCGTTTATACCCCATACGTGCTACCAGATCGCTGACCGGCACTCCGGCAAAGGCCACCTTATAATCGCCGGGGTATTGAAAAATGTTCATCAGGGCGATCATTCCCCCGTGGCTCCATCCAATGATGCCAACGTTTCGCCGGTCAACAATTTGATAGTTTTCCACCATATGCTCTTTGGCTGCGTATACATCCTGGTTTTCCAATCCGCCATAATCAATGGCCCGGAATGTCCTGCTGCCATACCCTGTACTGCCCCGGTATTCCGGGGCGATCACAATATATTGCTGGGCCATCAGCTCTCGGATAATATGAGTATAATAGGTGTTAAAGTCGCCATGAACACCGCCGTGGGGAAGCACCAGCAAAGGGTATTTTTTGGACGGGTCAATATCCCGGGGGACAAAAACATAGGCCCAGAACCTGAAAGGGTTCCCGGCACCGTGGGCATCAGGGTTGGGCTCATTGGCTTTTGGGGGACCCGTTAAAAACACCTTATCAATATAGGCCATATCCCCCACACGATGATGCCAAAGCACATCATCCACGGCTTTTTCCAGCTCATCCAGACGGTGACGAAGCGCTTCAAAGTGCTCGTCTACCTGGGCTGCTGTGGCCGGAGCATCTTCTCCCGACTGAGAGTAAAGCAACTGCCCAAAAAACAGAAACAGGCTTAAAACAAAGGTGGCAAGAATAGCTTTTTTAACAGACATAACTATGGGGTTTGAGATTATCATCATTCTACTGAAAAAACATCCAAAAATACAAATATCCTGACAATTGAGTGATTATACCGGACACTTCCATTATTTTTGTGCCGCAGCAGATGAAGACACAGCCTGAAAAATGTGCTTGAGCCAGGTGATGACAGAGTATTGATATTCAGGCATAATATAGCGAATTAGCAATAAAAATCATACCCATATTATGAGTGTACGGAATATTATTTTTGACCTTGGCGGAGTGCTATATGATATTAGTTTTGATAGCACGGCCAAAGCATTTAAAGACCTTGGGGTTGGTAATTTTGATCAGCTATACTCCCGGTTTTCCCAAGATGCTTTGATTGATGGTCTGGAGACGGGTAAGCTATCGCCGGAGGCTTTTCGGGAAGGGTTTCGTGAGCGTACCGGTCTGGCGGTATCCGGGCAGGAGATCGACCGGGCATGGAATGCTTTGCTTGTTGGCTTTAAAGCCCATCGAATAGATTTGCTTAAGCAGGTAAGAAAGCACTATTCCATTTATTTGCTGAGCAATTCCAACCGGATCCATTATGAGCAGTTTAGCCGGGAGCTTCAGCAGCAGTTTGGATATAATTCCCTTGATGAACTGTTTAAGGTAGTCTGGTTCTCCCATGAGGTGGGCCTTCGGAAGCCTGACCGGGAAATTTTTGAATACGTGATAAAGCAGGGGGATTTGGATCCCGGGGAGACTTTGTTTATTGATGATACCCCGGGGCATGTGGAGAGTGCTGCCCGTACTGGTTTGTTAACCCGTCATTTGCGGGCCCAGGAGGGGGAGGATGTGTCCGTGCTTTTTGACAGCAGGGGGCTATTAAAGGAAGAGTACCGGCAGCGTTGATGGCACCAGCTGGGGGTGTCATGTTATTGGATCCGGCGTATGAAGCCGTTCTTTGATCTCGTCCAGGATGTTATGGATCTCATTAATGCAGAGGCTGTTGTAAAGCTTTATCCGGTAGGGTTTAAATCCGTAAATGTCTCTGAAGAAGTTCTTATAATGCTTTCTGGTTTCGAAAATAGCTCGTTGTTCTCCTTTTGCAGGGATGCTTAGGGTTAAGTATTCCCGGCACACTTCCACACGTGAGTGGATGCTTGGGGATGAGGGGGCCGTTTCATTATCCAGCATTTCTCTTATTTCACTGAATATCCATGGGTATCCCATGGCTGCCCGCCCCACCATTATTCCGTCCACGGGGTATTTTTCCAGCACGTTTTTTGCGTTTTGTGCCGATGAAATATCTCCATTTCCGGTAAGTGGGATTTGCCAGTCCGGGTGTTCTGTGATCCGTCCGATGGCATCCCAGTCGGCTTTTCCCTTATACATTTGCGAGCGTGTTCTTCCGTGCATGGTTACCATAGAGATGCCGGCATCCTGAAGGCGCAGGGCATTTTCCGTGGCATTAACAGACTGGTGGTCCCATCCCAGCCGGGTTTTGGCTGTCACTGGGAGGCTTACCGCCTGCACTACTGATCGTGCGATCTTTTCCATCAGAGGGAGGTCTTTCAGCAGGGCGGCTCCGCCACCTTTGGCCACCACCTTTTTTACCGGGCAGCCAAAGTTCAGGTCAATAACATCCGGCTCCAGGGTCTCCATAATGGCGGCGGCCTGTGCCATATTTTCCGGGTCATGGCCAAAGATCTGTATACCCAGCGGGCGTTCTTTAGGCAAAAACACTCCCTTTAACCGGCTTTTGTCTATCTGGCGGCACAGCCCTTCCGAGGCAATAAACTCGGTAAACACCATGTCAGCACCGTGTTGCCGGCAAATGGCGCGATAAGGAGCGTCTGTGATGTTCTCCATGGGGGCCAGCATTACCGGGCGGGATCGTAAATTTAGCGAACCTATCTTCATACTTTTTAATAATTTTGCAAAATTAAGTTTTTCGCCATGACCCAAGACCCTTTCTTCAGGCAGATGAAGCCTTTTCCCCAGCTGATCATGCTCATGGGCATCACCGTAGCCCTGGCTATTATCTTTTCCCTTATAGCTCACGTGCTTATAAAGCTCATCTTTGGTTTTTCTGTGGAGGAAATACTCCAGTTAAGCCACCATCTGGAAGACAGCCGCTCGGTGGCGGCATTGAAGGTGGTCCAGATCACCAGCCAGATAGGAATATTCCTGCTGCCCCCCATTCTTTTTGCCAAATTTACCCAAACCGCCTCCATTACTCAATATTACCATATCCGTCCCCCGGGGAACCCTTATTCCGCCGGATGGGCAATAATGTCGGTGTTTACCATTATCCCTCTTATTGGGGCGCTATCCTATTGGAATATGAGCATAGATCTTCCCGAAAGTCTGGGGGGGATTGAGCAGTGGATGCAGGACAAAGAAGAGGCCAATACAGCCATTATGAAAGCTTTTCTGAATACGGGAACGGTGGCAGGGTTGCTTCTTAATCTGCTGATGATCGCCATATTGCCCGCATTGGGAGAAGAGCTTATCTTTCGGGGGGCATTGCAAAAGGTGCTTCACAGGCTCTTCTCCAACCCTCATGCCGGAATATTTGCTACGGCATTAATATTTAGTGCTGTACATATGCAGTTCTACGGCTTTCTCCCCAGATTTGTGCTGGGGTTGCTTCTGGGATATGCTTACTTTTTTAGTAAAAATTTATGGATGCCCATTATTATACATTTTGTTAATAATGCCTTTGCTGTCACCCTGGCATTCCTTTATTACAATGACCATATACAGCAAAACTATAATGAGCTGGCATTAAACACAAAAGCCTTTCCTGCCGTACTTTCTTTACTGCTTACAGCTTATGTTGTTTACCGGATATACCTCAATGAATCGGCAACTCCTCCGGGGAAGAGAATAGACTATGGGGCAGGTTCCCGCCATTAAAAAAAGCACCCTGCTTTGCAGGATGCTTTTTTGGATGGTATTGGTGTTCTCTTGTGGATACCTTAATTGCTGTAGTGCCTGAAAAGGTTTTATTATGCACAATGGATGAATTTATTAACCAGCTCCATGGTCTTTTCATCGTCGTTTTCAATTTCTTTTCTCAGGTTCTGGTCTTTATAGTCTTTCAGCTTTTGTGCCATGTTTTGGATCATTCCTTTAGGGAACACGTTGAATTTGGTATACGCTTCAATATCATTAAGCATTCTGTCGGCAGATTCTGCGCAGGATGTTGGCAGTCCTTCCAGTGATAGCTGTTTGTTTTTATGCTCCTTATCAAAGATATTCACGTTCACATAAGTTTTTTCTGCGTATTCCAGGGCGTCATCCATTTGCAGGCCGTGTCTGGCGGCAACAGTAAGTCCTGCCAGGAGCAGGTATATATCTGCGGATCCGTCGGGGGCCCGGAACTCCACGGTTTGTTTTTCCGAGTGGTCGTAATCTCTTTGTGGTTCCAGCGGGTTTGCGGTGTTGATCATGTCCACGTTTCCGTACCATCCCAGGGGTACTCTCACCAGCACGGACCGGTTCCGGTCGCCCCAGCAGATATTGGTGGGGGCTTCCTGATGGGGCACCAACCGAAGGTAAGAGGTGGGGATGGTATTTCCAAAAGCAGTGAGTGATCCGGCCAGCGATAAGTATCCGGCGATGGCTTTCCTGGCAGTATGGCTAAGTTTGCCATCGGTTGTCATAACGCTCTTACCGTCTTTTACCAGTTTGGTGTGAACATGCATTCCACTGCCGGCTTTTCCTGCAGTGATCTTGGGAGCAAAGGTGAGGTCTACGCCATGCTGATAAGCCAGCATCCTCAGTACCCACTTGGCAATGACCAGCTGGTCAGCGGCATCTTCCACCGGAACAGTGAGAAACTCTATCTCATTTTGCTCATAGTTGATGCCTCCTTTGGTGAAATTGCCCACCTCAGAGTGCCCATACTTTACTTTACCCCCGCAGTAAGCTATGAGGTTCAGGGCTTCATTGCGGAAATGTTCCCATTTGTTAAATGGTGAGGCTTCATGGTAACCTGCCTGATCACTGGCAGGAAACAGTTCATCCATTTCGCTGATAATATAGTATTCCAGCTCTCCCATGGCATGAAATTCATAGCCGGTTTCTTTTTTTAGCGTTTCATTGGCTTTATGCAAAATATTTTCAGGAGCACTGGAAAGGGGCTGTCCGTCTTTGTCGAAAAAGGAACACAGGATATCCACCGAAGGGATCTCCGCAAAGGGGTTCACAAAGGCCGTCTTATAGCGGGGAACAACGTACAGGTCTGAAGAGCCTGCTTCCACATGGTCAAATAGACTGGAGCCATCAACACGTTCCCCGGAGATTAAGAACTCTTCCAGGTGACTCTTGGACTGAATGGCGAAGTTTAAAGTCTTCAAACGCCCATCGCCACCGGTATAACGAAAGTTTACCATCTCTATAAAGTTCTCTTCGATATATCTAACGATGTCTTCCAGGGTGAACTCTCTGGCGGGCTTTCCCAAAAATTCCTCAATGGGATGTGCTGTCATTTCAAGGTTTGTTTCCATAATATATGATTTTTGATATTGTTTTAAAATAATGACTATCATTTATTTTCCTTGTGTCCCGGTCAGCTCTTCCCTTATATGGAGGAGGGAGGGGCATGCTTTCTGCATTCCTGCACTGTGATGGATTGCAGGGGCAGCAAGTTTTGCCATTGCCCGGGACAACTTAATGCACAAAAGTAAGGAAAAAGTATTACCCTGGAGGTATGGCATCGTATAAAAAAAGATATGTGGTTCAGGATGGCTGTGTTATTCCTTTCGGTGATTTTTTCTTACCCGTCCGGTAACCATGGAGATGAGCAATAACAATATGGCCGTAAGTACGCTGATTCTGGCGATGTAGTCGCCGTATTGTGTGTAGAAAGTCAGGTGGTCATTGGTATTTACCGTTCCACGAATTACATCTTCTTCCCAGTATTGGGTAGCCTGGAGGATATCTCCCCTTTGATTCACAAAGGCTGAGATCCCGGTATTGGCCGACCGGGCGATGCTTTTGCGGGTTTCGATGGCACGTAGTGCTGCAAAGTCAAGGTGTTGCCGGTGCCCTGCGGTGTTGCCCCACCATCCATCGTTGGTGATGATAAATACTACGTTGGCTCCGTTGAGGATATAGTTTCCGGTAAACTGTCCATAGACCGATTCATAGCAGATAACCGGTGCCGGTCTGAGGAGAGAGTCGGCAGAATAAAATACGGTGCGGGTTTTGCTTTTCCCCAGGGTGCCAACCGTGCCGCCCAAATCCAGAGCCAACTGCTCCACGGGCAGAAAATCCAGGAAGCGCTTGAAAGGCATCTGTTCTACTCCTGCCACCAGCTTAGACTTGTGGTATATCTGGCGACGCAGGGTGGTATCCAGAAAGATGGCCGTGTTATGGGCCATGTAGTAAAAGCCCTGATGATGGTAGCGGGCAGCCAGGGGAAGGTCTGAGGTGTCTTTCACCATGGAAAAAGTGGAAGCTCCGGTGACCATAGACAGATGGGGGTGATCCATGAGGTATCTGCGCAGCCTGGAAACCCCCGGGGCATGCTCCAGGTTTTCTTCCCAGATGCGCTCCTGCAAAGCGGATTCCGGCGCAATAACTGCCCTGGTTTGGGGGGTTACCTCCTTTTCTGCCAGAGTGATCAGCTGGCTTACCACCTCTGCGGAAGGCATGGTGTATTGGTCCTCATAGGGGTCCAGGTTGGGTTGAAGGATCACCACCTCCTGAGGGCTACCACGGTCCTCATACCGGGAATATACTATGGCGGACGGGATCAGAACCACCATGCTCAGGACCACGGCCACAGTGAAAGGAAGTGCAACAGACCGGGTAACCTTTTTCTGATGGAGAAAGGATTTTAACCCTTTGAATATCAATATATTTGTGATTAATACGTATAATGTCCCGCCAAATGTTCCAGTATATTCGTACCATTGAACCGCCCAGGGGGCAGAGGAAAAGACATTCCCCAGATGAAGCCAGGGCCAGGAAATATCCCAGAAAAGATCAACATACTCATAGGTGATCCACAAGCTTACAAGCATTAAAAACCCCTGTGTAGATGAATAAAGCCTTCGCCCGGCCCATTGTGCAAGGGAAAAGGTGAAACACATCAAACTGGTGTTTATAAGGAAGGCCAGAATGGAGCCCACCTCCGTGCTGTTGTAAAGCCAGTAGGTGGTAAGGATATTCCAGATCATGACCCCGGGAAAAAGGTAATAAAACAGGGAGAATGCTTTAAAGCGTGTCCGGTTTTGAAAAAAATAATCATAGATAAACAGCCAGGGGACCATGCCGGCCAGTGCTATAAAAGGGAACCCCCGGGAAGGCCAGCTCAGGGCCATGAGTAGTCCTGAAAGAAGGGATAATAATACCAGATGGTGTTTTTTCATGTGTTTATTTTTTATATATTGCTTAATATCAGATAGCTATATTGTCGACACCACAGCGAATCCCGAATTCTCGGGACAGGTCCCGAATTCTCGGGACAGG
>PWNQ01000018.1 GCA_003557725.1 Bacteroidales bacterium
GAGGCAATGCCGGTATTGTTATCTATGGAAGTAATATTTCCGGCATCATCATAGCCATAGGTAATGTTCTGTATATCCACGGAAGCCCCATCGGTGGTGATCAGTTGTTGCAGGCGGCGCATACAACGATTAAATGAAAATGTCAATACGCTCATGGCCGAAGGGGTACGTATTAATTCAAATTGTAATTAATGATTATTCTGTTGCTCAATTACTATTTTATGATAATATTTTTTATTTCATCTGCACATATTTTAATCTTTTCATCTTGGTAAGCTACTTTTAGAGTTGGTAATATTGAAAGCATCTCTTTCGTATAATCGCCCTGTTTGTATTTAAAAATATCTGTTCCTAATAATAAATACTTCCCAAAACTTAAGTCAACAGTATCTTTAGGAAATATAGTCAATTCCTTAATATCTTGAAATGGCAATGAAAATGCTTCCACTTTATAACCTGATCTGTTATGTCTAAATGAAATTTTAATTGTAGATTTTGATGGTTCAAGAACCACAGGTGTATCCAGGTTATTAATAATTTGACATTTAATAAATACATATGGACCTTGCCCTAAATCTTCATTAATAACATTGTCATTAAAAGTAATATCATAATAATATAAACTAATTTCTTCAATTTGAAAAACCAGTTGTGCATTTGCTGTTCGAAACATCATGCTCATTGCTATTAATATAAAAAAATATCTCATCCTATTGACTAATTGAAATTAATACTGCTGGCTTAGGTTTTATTGGAAATATCATGCCATGTTCTCGTCCATAATTTTTTACTGATCGTTGAAAGCCAAATATTGTTCCTTTAAAACTTTCATGTTTCATTTGTGCAGATATTGCTCTTTGTTCTCTTTTATTTTTAGGCACAACTATATAGTGTCTGTCTATATTGGGGAACGACAAAAATACATCAGAAATAGTAAATTTGCAAACCAATTACTAAATTAGTCCTAATAATAGGGGGTTAAGCCACTTGCATATTTTGGTGTTGACATTTCAGTAATCTTTTTCAGCTATAAGGTAACCGGAAAGCTATACCTTTGCGGGCATGGAAGGAGAGGCTTATATGATTCCTGTATCCCTTCAGGAGGTAAAGGACCTGGGTTGGGATCAGCCGGACATTATTTTTTTTAGCGGTGATGCTTTTGTAGACCATCCGGCTTTTGGGGCGGCCGTGCTGGCCCGCATGTTGCAGGCCTATGGGTTTAAAGTGGCAGTGGTGCCTCAGCCCAACTGGCAGGACGACTGGCGTGACTTTCAAAAGCTGGGGGCTCCGCGTCTGTTCTTTGGCGTATCCGCCGGAAACATGGACTCCATGGTGAATCACTATACCGCTAAACGGCGACTGCGCTCTGATGACGCTTACACCCCCGGAGGTAAGGCCGGAAGGAGGCCCGACTATCCAACCATAGTATATACGCAGATACTGAAAAAGCTGTTCCCGGAAACCCCGGTGGTTATTGGCGGAATAGAAGCATCCATGCGGCGGTTTACCCATTACGACTACTGGCAGAACACCCTTAAACCGGGCATCCTTCAATCATCGGGAGCAAATATGCTTATTTACGGAATGGCCGAGTATCCGGTTATTAACCTGGCCCGTCTGCTTCATGAAGGAAAAGCAACCAGGAGTGATACTACCCCTTTAGAGCAATCTCAGGTGCTTGCATATGAAGTACCTGACCAGTTAAGCCCCGTTTATCTGCACAGCCATGAGGAATGTCTGGATAGTAAGACAGCCTTTGCGGAAAACTTTATGCGCATAGAACGACATGCCAATAACCCGGCAGGGAAGGTGTTGGTGCAGAAAACAGGCAGCAAGTGGCTTATTACATACCCTCCGGCTCCTGCGTTGTCAGCAAAAAAACTGGACCGTATCTACGACCTGCCTTATTCCCGACAGCCTAATCCCAAATATAGAAACAAAGGAAGCATTCCTGCGTGGGAGATGATCCGCCATTCGGTCACTGCTCATCGTGGATGCTTTGGTGGCTGTGCCTTTTGTACTATCGCAGCCCATCAGGGGAAACAGATCCAAAGCCGATCCCCTAAGTCCATCGCTAAAGAAGTGGAGAAGGTAACCAATACCCCGGGATATAAAGGCCATATCACCGATGTGGGAGGCCCTTCGGCAAATATGTATAAGATGCATCCCATCAACCAGAGCCTGTGCAAAAACTGCTACAGACCATCATGTATCTATCCGTCTGTCTGTAATAATCTAAATACCAGCCATGAGCCCCTTACCGACCTGTACCGGCAATTGGTACGAAACCCCAAAGTGAAAAAGCTTACCATTGGCAGCGGCATCCGCTATGATCTCCTCTTTGCCGGTGGGAAGAAATACGAACAGAGTGCCAGGGAGTACTTTAAAGAGCTGGTGGTTAACCATGTTTCCGGGAGGCTTAAAGTGGCTCCGGAACATACGGAAGGGCCGGTGCTTAAGGTAATGCGGAAGCCGTCCTTTCGTTATTTCCTGGAGATGAAGGAAGCCTTTATGCGCATTCAAAAGGAGTATGGCAAAAGCCAGCAGATCGTTCCCTACTTTATTTCAGGGCATCCGGGTTGCAGCAGGGAGCAGATGGCCCGGTTACGTAAAACAGTGCGGCAACACGACCTGATCACAGACCTGATGCAGGACTTTACTCCTACGCCCATGACCTGTTCTACCGTTATATATTATACCGGAAAGGTACCCGGGAAGTGAAACAGGGCTCACCTTCCGGATGTGGAAGGGACCCCTGCAGCACTCTGTTATCCATAATATGCTTATTATCTATCTGTTTACGGTTTACGTCAAGTTCACCGTGGTTCAATTACGGCAGGTGTATGGGGCCGTCTGGTCCCAGCGGGAATCCTGTCATCATCCATCCCATCAGGAACAGTGTCCAGACGATGGCCAGTGCCACAGAGTATGGCAGCATGGTAGAAATGATGGTTCCGATGCCGTACTTTTCGTCGTATTTCTGTGCATAGGTGACAATCAGTGCAAAGTAGCTCATCATAGGCGTAATCAGGTTGGTAACCGAGTCGCCGATCCGGAATGCGGCCTGTGTGATTCCCGGGTGGTATGCCGGCTCGATAAGCATGAGCATGGGGATAAATATGGGAGCCATAATGGCCCATTTTGCAGATGCGGAGCCCATGAACATATTTATAGTGGCCGACAGCAACACAAATCCCAGGATCAGTGGGATGCCTGTCAGTCCCATTTCCTGCAACCCATTGGCTCCTTTGATGGCAAATATAATGCCCAGGTTGCTATGGTTAAAGAAGTAGATAAACTGTGCAGCGAAGAATACCAGAACGATATATGCTCCCATGCCGCTCATGGCTTTGGAGATCATCTTCATCACGTCCTTGTCGTTGCGTATGGTTCCGGCAATTATGCCGAATATCAGTCCTGGAATGAGGAAGATGGCCAGGATGCCAATGATAATGCCATCGAAGAATGGGGAGTTGAGTACTCCGCCGTCTTCGGGGTTTCTGAATATGCCGTTGGATGGGATAACAGTAAGTGCCAGCAGAGCCAGGGTAGTCACCAGTCCGACACCAGCCCAGCGGAGTCCCCTCAGTTCGGACCGGGTTAGTCTTTCAATGGGCAGGCGTTCCACATCTCCGTCATATTTACCCAGGCGGGGTTCTACGATAGTGTTGGTAACCCAGGTTCCCACGATCATTACCAAAAAGGAAGAGGCGAACATAAAGTAGTAGTTCACCATGGGGTTTACGCTTATGTCCGGGTCAATGATCTGTGCGGCTTCTTCAGAAATTCCTGCCAGCATGGGGTCGATGGCGCCGATAGCAAAATTGGCGGCAAACCCTCCGCTTACGCCCACAAAGGCAGCGGCCAGCCCGGCCATAGGATGTCTGCCAAGGGCATGAAAGATCATGGCTCCCAGGGGTATCAATACCACATAGCCCACTTCGCTGGCCAGGCTGGAGATAATCCCTGCGGTAACTACTGCAGCAGTGATAAGCTTAGGGGGAGAGTTTAGCACCAAAGCACGGATCATCAAGGCAAAAAGACCTGATCCCTCAGCGACTCCAATACCTACCATTACCACCAATACATAACCCAAAGGGGGAAACATAAGAAAGTTACTCATGATATTGGTATACATATACCGGAACCCTTCGGCGCTGATCAGGTTTTTGGTATTTATGACCTCTTCACTCACAGGATGAATAGCTGTAATGCCCAACAAGTGGCCCACCCATGAAAGGATAACCACCAGCAATGCCAGCATTCCAAAAATTGTTGCCGGGTGGGGAAGGCGGTTACCTATAACCTCAACCCAGTCCAATACCCTGTTAAATAGCTTCTTTTTGCTTTTCGGCGTACTCATAAAATACAGGTTTAATAATAAAACTAATCGTTATTGTCTTCTCCCTCCTTAACTTCCTGCTCAATGTATTGGTAATACATTTGGGGCATATCTTTGGATCCGGGATTTTGTATCAGGTAAAAGTGAAACCAGTCCAGGGTTCGTATCAGGTAGTCATACCGGTTTACGTTTCTCCGGTTTCCGTGTCCTTCGCCGGGGTAGGCTATCATTCTGACCGGTGCCTGGCTGTGCAGTTTCAACGACCTGTACAGTTCCAGCCCCTGGGAGTAAGGCACTCTGGGATCGTCTTCACCGTGGAGTACCAGTGTGGGGGTATTGCTTTGGTGGGCATATTTTACCGGGCTGGCGCCCCAGACTTTCTCAAAGTTCTCGTGTGTCCAGAATCCCCAGTGCACCAGATAGTCTTCCCAGGGGATGTCGGTGGTATTTCTTTTGGACACCTGGTTGGTAACACCCACAAAGACCACTGACGCAGCAAACCGTTGGGTATGTTTTGTAGCAGACCATGCGGAGAAATATCCGCCATAGGATCCGCCGCCCATGCCTACCCGGTTGGGGTCTACCATTCCTCTATCGATCAAGTGGTCGATGCCGTCCAGTACGTCGTCATATTCTGTGCCTACCAGGTCGCCATATCCGGCCATGGTAAACGCTACACCTCTTCCGGAGCTGGCCCGGTAGTTGGGGTAGAACACAAAAAAGTTTCTGGCTGCTGCAAACTGTCCCCAGTGTGAGTATCCGGATAGCCAGCCATTTTGTACTGCTGCTTCCGGGCCACCATGGATATAGGTGATCAGCGGATAGCTTTCTCCTTCCTCATAGTCCAATGGATAGATCAATACTCCGTCGATGCGCATGCCGTCGCGGGCCGGGTAAGAGATCTTTTCCTGACGGGCCAGGGTGATGCCCTCCAGCCAGGAGTTATGGTTGCTCAAACGCATGGCTTCATCATCACCGGTGCGGTAGCTCATCAGCTCACTGGGGTGCTGTGCTGTATGTCCGGCAAAGTAAACCGTGCCTTCGTGGTGGTCAAAGGAACGAAAAGCGGCCAGGCTTCCCTTCATCATTATGGTGTTTTCATCGCTGGAAAGGTCTATATTGCGAATGGTAATGTCCACGCTTTCTTCAGAAGCAATCAACAGGTTATTGTTGTCTTTCCACTGTAAAGCAATGGCAGAAAGCTCCATTCCTTGGGTATAGTTCCTCAGGTCACTGTATTGCTCATGCTCTTCCAGGTTAAAGATAAAGATACTGCCACAAACCGCATCTGCTCTTTTGGATGCGGCCTTAAAGGCCAGTTTGGTTTCATCCGGGCTCCAGTCCATCTGGCCCAACTTTCCCGGGTTTTCAATTTTGTGCAGTATCGCTCCCGTTTCTGCATCCAGCACATGGACTCGTTTAAACATATAGGAGGCATCCACGCTATTTTCCGGGGCAATGGCAGCGCCAATAAGTTTCCCGGAAGGGGAGACGGTAAAGTCAAAAACAGTGGCATCATCAACCAAAGCGGTTTTTTCTCCCGAATTAATATTGTATCGCCACAGCTGGATATGGCGCATCTCTTCTTCGAAGATACGCAGGTTGATGCCCTGCCGGAGCAAATTAGCCTTTTCTTCCGTGTGCTTTGCGGTGGCAGTGACCGCCAGGATGCTGTCGTTAATAAACTCATAAGCACGCACTGAGCGGGGAAAATCGGTGAGCTGGCGACGGTGTTCACCATCCGGCTTTACAGAGAAAACCTGGGCTCCGCGTGCCCCGGAAATAGCCTGACGAAAGGTGATGGCCTCTCCATCGGGGGTCCAGCCAATACTGAAAACACGAACGGATGTGTCAATCAGTGCCACATGTTCATCACCATTAACATGATAAACGTACAGATCGCTGTAAGCCGAGCCAATCTCTTCCGCTATCAAAGGAAAGTGAATGCGCGTATACGCAACATAATCCCCGCAGGGCGATACCGATACTTCCGATACCATGACCTGCTTCTCCAGATGGGAAGGCTGGAGACCGCCGGCTAAAACTGAAGATGAATGCATCAGAATGCCGGCCATAACCGTAATAAGATAAATCGATCTTTTCATATGTTTGGTATTTTGTTTATTGTTCCTTGTTTGGTGTGGAATGCACAAATAATAAGGGTTTTAATATGTTTGTGATTTTGCATATTGCTTATTTACCGACAATTGTCTTTATTGCATCACCGTTATACCGAAGCGTTGACACGATTATAGCAAAGCGATTCTCACCCTTTTGGGGTCAGAGGCGTGCGCGGCGGCTCTGACCATAGATTGTGCTCAGGGTAAATCCGGCACAAAAATATAACATTAATCCACAACCCGGTGATTTTTCAAAAAAAAGAAAAGCTATTCCAACGGGAATAGCTTTTCTTTTGTGAAGACAATAAACATGTCTTTTTCATGCTGTGAGTTAGTCTTCCGGATGAATGGCTTCTACCGGGCAAACATCTGCACAGGCACCGCAATCGGTGCAAAGTTCGGGGTCAATTTTGTAAATATCTCCCTCTTCAATGGCCTCTACCGGGCACTCATCGATGCAAGCACCGCAAGCAGTGCATTCATCTGTAATTACATATGCCATAACTTTAGCAATTTTTGATATGTGTGACGTTCATTTTTAATAGAAAGCAAATGTATAATGATTTCTTTTAACGGGCGTATTTTTTTATACAAAATGGCTATTTTGTAATTAGATTGCGTCTAAAGTAGGGCGGGATAAGGGGGCATCCATTGAGAATTGCCCGCATGCTATGATATTGGGGAAGCTAGTTTTCAATAATTTTGCTGTTTTTTGCCGGGGTTTTTCGTGGCAAGACCGGGTTGTCACCATGTTTACTCATGTATGGTTTTATCCTGTTTTGGTTGGTTTTTGCGGAAGTAGAATATTCCAGCAATGCCCAGGATGATCATTATTACCGAGATAATTTCCGCTTGTGTGATTTCATATCCGGCCAGGTCATATACAGTATTCACGCGTATTTTTTCGATAAAGAATCTGGCCAGGCCGTGTAATATAAGGAACATGGAGAAGAGTACACCGTGGAGTTTAATTTTCTTTCTGCTCAGCCATAGACCCAGAAAGATCAAAAGGTTCATGGTAGTTTCATAGAATGGGGTAGGATATACGGGGTCTTCCAGTACGTGGCAGAAGTTTCCGGAACAATTTTGCATTAGTACTCCCTGGTTGATCACATTGTTTGGGTAGTCGAAGGCCCACATCCATTGAGGCAGGAATTCCAGCCATTGGGGTTGGGGTTGGGTATTGGGGATTCCCCAGCAGCCATCGCCGGCCACCATGCATCCGATTCGTCCGATGGCGTATGCCAGGACGATAGCGGGGGCAGCGGCATCGATAAGGTATTGTGGGCGGATGCTTTTTTTCCGGGCAAACCATAATACGGCAATGGCTCCAAAGATGAGCCCTCCATAGAAGGTAAGCCCTCCGGAGGAGAACAGGGAGCCCATGGGGTCGGAGATAAACTCATTCCAGTTTTCCAACTGGTGAAAAATCTTGGCACCCACTACGCCGGAGATGGCCGCAATGATCAAAATATTCCCGGCTTGCTGCCCGGGATTTACCGGTACCTTCTCTTCACGCGGTTGGGGAAGGGCTTTTTTCTTTTTATCCATATACGCAAATACAGCAAATGCGACAGCAAGCAAAATTCCTGAAGGCCAATGGCCCTGCAGTGAAAAGATAAAGTCGGGCAAGGAGTGTGAAGCCGCTTCTGCCTTAAAAAAGATACCCACAAACTTAAACCCCAAAATAAATCCAAAAAGAGCGGAGATCAATACCTCCTGAGCCTGCGGGGGCTTTCCCACGATCTCCAGGCGATAGGTGGGAGGAATCAAACCCTGTTTGCCTTTGCGTTTAAGCTCATAAAATAATGCCAAGTAGGCACCCATAAAGGCAAGTGCCAGCAAAGTCCCATAGGTGGGAATGGGCAAAAGGATGTTTTGGTTAAAGATATCCGATAATAAATGACCTATGGTAGGATACATAACAATTATTTTATATAATAACTTCCGTTAACAAAATGATTCAGTGTTACTTCTTCAATGGTGTTTTCTCTTGCCGCATCATAGGGGCGTTTCACGCGGATATAATTCCCTGTCCAGCCCTGGAGGTTGTTTTGTTTGTCTTTGGATTCCCAGAGGACTTGTTGGTTGCTGCCCTTTTGTTCCAGGTAGTATTTCTCTTTCATTTTTTTCGACAGGATTCTCATCTGTAAGCTGCGTTCTTTTTTCACCTTTTCCGGCACTTGTTCTTTCATGTGTGCGGCTTTGGTATTGGGTCTGGGGGAGAAGGAAAATACGTGCAGGTAGGATATGGGCAGGGATTCCACAAAGCGGAGGCTGGTGTTAAACTGTTGGTCTGTTTCTCCGGGCAGGCCAACGATGAGGTCTACAGCAACGCAGGCATTGGGGATTTTTTTATGGATATGGGCAATTTTTTGTTCAAAGTCCTGGCAGCTGTACCGCCGACCCATGCGTTTTAATAGCGAATCGCTTCCCGATTGCAGGGGGATATGAAAGTGGGGGACGATCTGGGAGGACTGGCTGATAAAGTCAATGATGTCTGGAGTGAGCAGGTCTGGCTCCATGCTGGATATGCGATACCGGGGTATTTCCTTTTCTTTATCCAGCGCCCGGATCAGCTCCAGGAAGGACTCGCCCGTATTTTTTCCAAAGTCGCCCAGGTTTACTCCGGTGAGGATCACTTCTTTTACTCCTGTACTGGCAATTTCGCCCACATTTTTTACCACTTCGCTGATGCTGTTGTTCCTGGATCGCCCCCGGGCGTAAGGTACCGTGCAGTAGGCACATCCATAGTCACAGCCATCCTGCACCTTCAAAAAGGATCTGGTGCGGCCGCCGGAAGAATAAGCCGGCTTAAACGTATGATCCTCATGGATGTCTTTATCACTGACCTCCATAACCCTGTCTCTGGTTTTATCCAGACAAATGGCTGCCAAACGGTACTTTTCCCGGGTGCCCAAAATGATATCCACTTCCTTCATGGCATTGAGCTGCGCGCCATTCAACTGGGCGTAACAGCCGATCACTGCCACCGTGGCATCCGGGTTTTGCCGTCGGGCCTGACGAATAAGTGACAGGGTCTTTCTGTCTGCCTTGGCGGTTACACTACAGGAGTGAATAACATAAATATCCGCAGGCTCCCGAAAGGAAACCAGCTCCGCATCTTGTTGGGAAAACATCCGCGATATGCTGGAGGTCTCGGCAAAGTTTAACTTGCATCCCAGCGTGTGGAAAGCAACTTTTTTAGGCTTAATCATCAGGCAAAATTACACATTATATATTAATGAGCACGGATATATTTATTGATAATTCCTGCCCACCCCCGTTATTACGTTTGCGCTTATCGGGTCGCAGGCTAGGTGTAAGGACGCTGGCATTATTTTATGTTTTTACCGGCCGTGGGCCAAAAATGGCTGAGCCGATGCGCACCATAGTGCTTCCTTCTTCAATGGCTATCTGGTAGTCGTTGGTCATGCCCATGGAAACTTCCTTAAAATGGGAGGTATGGCGGAAATGTCCCTCTTTTAATTGGCTATAAAAACCCTTCAGTTGTCTGAACTCTCTGCGAATCTGGTCCATATCCGTAGTAAATGTGGCCATCCCCATAACCCCATCCACACGGATATTTTTCAATGTGGCAAAGGTGGAAGAGCCCAGCATTTCTTCCACTTCCGCCATGTTAAACCCAAATTTACTGTCTTCTTCGGCGATATGAAACTGCAGCAAACAGGAAATAGTGCGCTCAAAGCGGGCAGCCTGCTTATTGATCTCTTTCAACACCTTTAGCCGGTCTGCCGAATGGATCATATCTACAAATGGTGCAATATATTTCACCTTGTTGGTTTGAAGGTGTCCGATAAAATGCCACCGGATATCCTCCGGCAAATGGGGGTGTTTGTCTTTGATTTCCTGTACTTTGTTTTCCCCAAATGCCCGGTGGCCATGCTCATAGGCCTCCATGATCTCCGCTTCAGTGCGCGTTTTGGTTACGGCAACAACCTGTACATCCTGTGGTATTTCACGGGATAGCTTGTCAAGGTTGCTTTTAATATGGCTCATAAAAACTATTTTTACGTTAAAACCCGTTTGCAAAAGTAGACAAATATGATATGATTTCCATGGATAAGCCGGTGCGGAGTTTTTCAGGAACCTGTATATTTGCATCCCATTAAAACAATGCTTATGGATATCCGTAAAGCCATCATAGACTCTGTTGAGGTAAAGCAGCAATTGCTAACAGATAAAAAGTTGCTGCACTCACTGGCTTCCCTTTCGGAGGCGGTGACACAGGTGTTTCGCGCAGGGGGGAAGCTGCTTCTGTGTGGTAATGGCGGCAGTGCTGCCGATGCACAGCATATTGCTGCAGAGCTTTCCGGGCGTTTTACTATTGACCGACCGCCTTTGTTTGCCGAAGCACTCCATGTGAACACCTCTTATATTACTGCTGTGGCCAACGATTATGGATATGAGCAGGTGTTTGCCCGAATGGTGCAGGCTGCCGGAAGAAAAGGAGATATGTTGCTGGGGATTAGCACCTCAGGAAATTCTCCCAATGTGGTTAATGCCTTGATAGAAGCTCAAAAGGCTCAAATGAAAACCGCTGCTTTTACCGGGCAGTGCGGAGGAAAAATGGAAGCACATGCACACTTCCTTATTAATGTACCATCGGATATAACACCACGGATACAGGAAGCCCACGGCCTTTTAGGACATATTATGTGTGAGTGGGTAGAGGAAGCTTTGTTTGGCGTATAGCATAATGTTCATGTACAAATGAGCCGATTTAATAATAGCAGGTGGATGAAGAAAATAGCAGGTGGATGAAGAAAAAGGAAAAGAGAGATAATACCCCCGGCCGGTCATGGTCGTTGTTTCTTGACCGTGACGGGGTGATCAACGAACGGATCCCCAATGACTATGTGAAGAAGGTGGAGGAGTTTGTGTTTAACCCAGGAGCCACGGAAGCCATTGCGCGCTTTAATCATATTTTCGGAAAGGTATTTGTTGTCACCAACCAACAGGGAATTGGCAAGGGGCAGATGACGCATGATCAGTTGGACCAGGTGCACCGTCATATGGTATCCCATATTGAAGGGGCCGGCGGGCGTATAGATAAAATATATTATTGCCCTTTTCTGGCTAAAGACCATCCTTTTTGCCGGAAGCCCCAGGTGGGTATGGGGCTGCAAGCCCGGAAGGATTTTCCGGAGGTGTCGCTGAAAAGATCAGTGATGGCAGGGGATACCCTTAACGATATGGTGTTTGGGCGGCGGCTGGGAATGGCTACTGTGCTCATTGGGTCTGACCACCGCCTGCCGGCTAAGTTTCCTGAATTAATAGATTATCACTATGAAAACCTGTATGAATTTTCCCGCAACCTGGACCAATGGTAAGGGCTGGCTAATGATGGCTGTTATGGCTATTTTGCTTCCGGGGTTTTATCTCCCGCTGACAGCTCAGGTAAACCAATACGACCAGGGTGGAAACAAACACGGACGCTGGAGAGAAAATGACAGCCAGGGGCACCTGAAATATGAAGGCACTTTTGAACATGGAGTGCCCGTGGATACCTTCAAACGATATTATCCATACCGCAATATCCAAAGCATTGCCGTTTATAGTGATTCCGGACGGGTGGTGAGGGTACAGATGTTTCACGAGAACGGAAGCCTTCAGGCTACTGGAAAATACATCGACAAAGAAAAGGATAGTACCTGGAAGTATTATAACCGAAGGCAAGCACTGGTAAAGAAGGAGTATTATAACCAGGGCGTGCCTGACAGCACATGGGTCGTATACTTTTCCATTAATGGAGAGGTGAGCGAAACCATCGATTATAAGGATGGTGTAAAGCATGGGCCCTGGATACAGTATTTCCCGGAGGGAAATGTGAAAATACGAGCCAACTATGAGCAGGGGAAGCTGGATGGGCCCTTTATTGTTTATTATCCCGATGGAAATGTGTTAAGAGAAGGGAAGTATGAAGATAATTACCGGGCGGGAGTATGGGTCACCAGGGACCGTGAGGGTGAGCCCATAAAGAAAGAACGGTACAACCGGGGGTACAAAACGGTGATCTTTGATAATACTCCGGATGATGAGCGACAGGAAGAACGTGGTCGTGAGCAGGAAAGGCCGTCACGGCGATTTTAAAGGGATTAATAAAAACCTGGTCAATGAAGAAATTAATCATTATAGTTAGCCTGTTATTTTTCAGCGTCACCTATTTGCCGGCGCAGATCATGAACATTGAACGTCTCCGGCTGGAGAGTGACAGCGGTTGGGCCGGGACTGCCAAAGGAGCCTATAACATTAGTAAAAGCAACCGGAAGGTAACCCAACTGCAAACCAATCTACATGTGCAATACCGCCATAATCACCATACCGTATTAATGGTATCCAACCTTACCTTTATCCGGGCCGGGAGTGAAAACTATGAAAACCGTGGATCACAGCACTTCCGGTATACCCGGTCGCTAAACAACTGGCTAAGCCTGGAAGGATTTAGCCAGTTTCAGTATAACCAGGTGCTGAAGATAAAATTCCGAAACCTGTGGGGCGGTGGATTACGGTTTGAAGCATTTGACCGGGAAACCTTTAAGTGGTATATTGGAAATATGTTTATGTATGAACATGAACAGTATGCCAGCAAAGAGATCACCAATACTATGAGACTAAGCTATTTTGTTAATCTTATGTGGAACATGAACGACGCCATTTCCTTCAGTTCCATAGTATATTTGCAGCCCAAAATGTTTCGTATTACTGACTATCGCATTAACTGGCAAAGTTCCGTTGATTTTAAAGTGCTTGACAACCTCCGGGCCGGAGTTCGCTACAGCTGGATGACCGATTCCGACCCGCCGGAGGGAGTGAACAAGGTGATCTACTCGCTTCAAAATACGCTGAGTTACTCTTTTTAAAATGCAGCTTCTGTATAAGCCAGGCTATTAGCCCTCAACTCATCTGTTATTGGGGTGGTGCACATGTGGTTTAGTGCGATTAATGAAACGCCTATGACAGGATTTTTGACACACAGGAGGATGATTATTTCCTTACCGGAAAGCTCCCGCGCGCGCCCCTCTAACTCCCCTAAAGGGGAGGACCGGGCCAACCCGCGGCAGTTTGCGGTGAAGA
>PWNQ01000168.1 GCA_003557725.1 Bacteroidales bacterium
AGAGTTATCCACTAAGTTATCCACAGATGGTACGGGAAGAGAGATGCGCTTTCAAGACCGTTCAGTATGTTAAGGGCGGTGCCAACGGACAGCCTCCGATGTCCTTTCTGTCCCTTACTTTAGGCATAAAACCGTTAAACCAAGATACCTTTATTTATAGCCGATCTTTAATAGACATAAGAGACCAATCCTTTCTATCGGACCGATTACGGACATAAACTGTGGATTACTTACCGTAACCTGTTTCTCATACCTTACATATAAAGCGGGGAATCGCCCTAAACAGAGCACTTTTTAACGAAAGCCTCAGGAGCTTATATAAAAAATAATGGTTTTTGGTAAATACCGCTTAACATAGCGGTATAAAGAGCTATAAATCTATTGACAGCCATAAAGAAAGTGATACTATTATATTCAGTACTTGTAGTTGAAGGAAAGGAGTAGACTGCAAGCCATTTCTCAGGACACATTACTAAACGGACAACCTTTCTCTCTCTTTTAACTTTAAAAAAGAAGCGGGATCTTCAACTACCTATGTTCGTCGCAGAGGTTCTCAGTGGTCGATTAAGGGACTTTCTATGTGAAGAGAAAACTATCAGTTAATAGATAAAATAAATATGAATAACAAAAATAACTCTAAAAGTATTTCATGGGTTTTCACTATGGTTATGGCCGTAGTGTTGATCTTCGGGTTCTCTTTCACTGCAGGCGCGCAGATGAATCAGAACCAAATAAACTCCATTCTGTCACTTCTTCAGTCTTTTGGAGCCGATCAGACTGTTGTGAATAATGTGGAGACGGTCTTAACCGGCCGTCCGGCTACAGCGCCGACTCCTGCCGTGCAGACATTTACCAGAGATATGGGTGTTGGCAGTACCGGTGTTGAAGTAAGGAGGCTTCAGGTCTGGCTGAACGCTAACGGTCACAGAGTTGCGGTAGCCGGAGCGGGTTCGCGTGGCAACGAAACTGACTATTTCGGAGAGTTAACCAGAAGGGCCGTGGCGTCTTATCAGATGGCAAACGGCATTGCGCCGACGGCGGGATATTTCGGACCGATTACCAGAAGTCATATCAATGCACGTATTCGTGCCTCAGTACCCACGCCTCCGACACCTCCGACACCTCCAACACCTCCGACCGATCCCGAAGACCCTCCCACACCTCCGGAGCCCGGAAGGGAAGGAGTGGTCAGTGTTGAGCTTAGAGGAGATTACAGAGGTGTCGAGTTAGGCTTGGGAGACACCAAAAAAGTCGCCATGTTCAGGGTAAAGGCCGAGGACTCCAGTGCAAGGGTTCAGAGAATGGACCTTTATGTAAGGGATGCTCACGGTAGTAACTATGAGAACTCTCTGAGGAATTTCAGGGATGATATAGACCGTCTGGCACTTTATGTTGACGGAGACAGAGTGGCAGAAACGGCCATAAACAGGAACACTGTATCCAGAGGAGATACATTCATCAGATTTGGCGGACTTAATATCGATGTAAGTAGGGGAGGATACACTGATATCGCTATAGAGGTTGAGTCTTCCGATTCAACATCTCTAAACAGTACATCTTATACGATCGGTCCCATGGAGGGTAACTCCATCAGGGCTCTGGATACCGCCGGAATTAACATCTATACCGGCCCAATCGCCGGAAGAGAGTTCCGTCTATCCGGTCAGACGGTTGACGATCTTGAGGTTGTCCGTAATAACGACTCACCGGATGAAGGTGTTGTTGTTATAGACAGGGACTCTTTTGAAAGAGTGCCCCTTCTGGTCTTTGACCTTAACAGCGGAGCTTCGGATGTAGAGATAGACACTATGAAGGTTCGTATAGAGGGCGACTTTGACAGCGATCAGATTCAGGACGTGCTTCTATATAGGGGTAACACCTTAATAGATGCCGTGTCGATAAACTCTCCCCGTACAGTGGAGTTCGATGTCAATCTGGACCTTAATAGGAACAGTTCGGTCACTCTTAGAGTAGAGGCGGACCTTAGGATAAGGGATGTGGATGATCAAGGTATCGAGATCAGAGCCCTTATAAACCAGTCCGACAATGTTGGCGTTGGCTATGACGAAAGGGATGAATCGGTCAATATAACTCGAAATATTGATGGCAGATGGCAGTATGTCTATGTCAAAGCTCCTACCGCGCGCCTTGTCAGCTCCAATATAAACAGGAGCGGAGATAGTAATGAGTTCGGTGAGGCTACTATGGTTATCGATATGAGAGCGGTCGGCGGAGACGTCTACTTCACAAGAGAGGGTATACAGGTGGTAGAACAGGCTGGAAGTAGTACATGGGATACGAACACTCTCATGGGAAACAGGTTCAACAGCACCTCTGTTAGTGATCTAAGCAATCTCTTCGGTGGCGCTACGGTTGTCGGAGGTTCCGGTAGCGATAACGTCTACCTTCTCAGAGAGGGCGAGACCGGCAGGGTGACCATTAATGCTGAGACCGCAAATGCTGATGCATGGGTCAAACTGAAGATAGACGAGATCAACTGGTGGGTCAAGGACAGGAACGGAGTAGTGGAACACTTCCAGTTTGACAGCTCCATTGACAGCATCAATGATCTGGAGACTTCCGAAGTCAGGGTCAGATCGATCTAACCGGATCTCTATATAGCTGTAATACTTTACGGTAAAGATAGCAAAACCCGCTCAATAGAGCGGGTTTTGTTGTTAGTATATATTAATCTATACTTTAAGAGCCGATTTCCGGATCCTAAAGAGAGGTTTAAACGAGATACCTATTCCTTAATACACCGTACCGAAAAGCCGATGTTCTTGGCGGCAGCGGTACGCCTTATTCCCTCGGTAGCCTCAGGTATTATGGTCCTTCTGAAACCTGAGGCCTTTATGGTTGAGCTCCAGAAGTTGGCTCTCTGGCCTAACCAGCTGTATATTCCGTTGCTTAGGCGGTATCCGGCCGGTACCGCGTTGAAACCGGTCTCATTGAAACGGTCTCGCTCTCCGATAGAGGCGTCGCTCCAGAGTTCCGCCTCTCCAGCTAGGAGGGTGGCGATACTTTCCCCGCGCCAGTAGAGAAGGTCTATCTCCTCCTCATTCACTCCCAGCTCTCGCTCCAGACCTTTCCAGTCCCCGTCTGTCGGAACTCGCCATCCTTGGGGACACACGCCCTCAGAGACTGCGTAGACGTTGTAAAGAGCGCCGTAAACATCACAGTTCTCATCAATACCGTCATAACAGGCGTAAGCACCTTCCCGCCTGTCTCCCGCCTCTCTCCAGGAGAGCTTACTCTCGGGGCGGGGAATATCCCTTCCGTCGCTGAACTTGGTGGTTTTCAGGTTCTCAGCCATCCAGCACTGCTTGCCTATGGAGACCGTTCCGTAGATATTACTATCGGCATCGACTACCATACTGCCACAGACAAAGGGGTCACGGTACATTGAGACCATCAGGACCACTACCGCGCCTAAAGCGAGTGTTATGGCTACTTTCCAAACTTTACCTTTGTAATTCATACCTTTAACTA
>PWNQ01000155.1 GCA_003557725.1 Bacteroidales bacterium
AGGAATTACAAACGTGTGTTCCGTAGGTGTTCGCAGCCGTTCGCACATGTGCGAACGGCTGCGAACACCTACGGAACACACGTTTGTAATTCCTAAACCGGGTGTCGGATGTTCAAATCATCTCGGGGCCACCAAAACCTTAAGACTGCGAAACCCTCTTGTGGAGGGTTTTTTCGCGTTTTTGAGTAAACTCGTTTGATGAGAAATGGGGGCCCTAGTCCCTAGAACCAAAATCCTGGCAAATGGAAGCCTATTTGACAACCTGCTGTTCTACATCATTTGACGTTAAAATTGCCACATCAGGGTCCTCGCACCGTATATGTTTGACTATGATGCCAGAGAGAACCTCACCGAAGCCTCCATACTCCACTGTGGTACAGATCACTTTGAACTCTGCATTTTCGAGCCGGCGTGACGCAGAGAGTTTTGCTGCTCGGCATTCGGGTCTCTTCGCCGTCTTTGGCCTAGAACTCTCTCTAGTTTTAGGTGGTGAGGCTGAAGTGAATCCTCAAGTCGGCGTGTGGACGATGTTCTTTCAGCCGATGGGAATATATGTGTCCGCATTAGTGTCGTTTAAATATGGAGAAGCGTAGTGGCATCGGCCTTTATGTAACTCCAAGAGTTCGACAGCTCTAACATCACTATATACGCCGCCTTTAGTTGGCTCAAACACAGCCCCGCATATGTTACAACTGCGACCCGTTATTCCTTCTGTTACTGTCCTTTTTGATGCGTCAACACCTTTAGTTTTGTACTTCCCGGGTGAAACCCCTACGGTTTGCCGGAAACGCCTTAGAAAGTTAGAGTAATCAACAAATCCGCTTCGGCTACATGCAGTGGCAACACTCTCTCCGTCTGCGAGTAACTCCTTGGCCAGCGATATCCTTTTATAAATGATGTAATCGTGTATCGTATTACCGAAATTTCTCTTGAACAATCGACTAAGATGGTATTTGCTAATGTGGAAGGTCTCTTCGAGTGTGTCTAGGCTAAGGTCGCTATCCAGATTTTGGTCAATGTAGTCTAGGAGCGGTATGAGTCTATCAGAAACTAAGGGATTCTTCTGCTGCAAGCTGGTATTTTCCATATAGACGCAGTTAATAAGTGCCAATAACTCAACAAGACAGTTGAGTTTAAGCACTTCGTACCCTTTGGTAGGATCTGTGTCTAGGTTCTCAATCTTGTTGAAAATGGACAGAAGCTGATTGGCTTGTTCGGACGTTAAAGATCGTTTGTTATGTTTTCCCTTCGGGCGGTTAATGAAAGGGCCCAGAAGATTGAAGCTGGCGGTGCTAAAGGACTGAACCAAGGCTGGCTCAAACTGAATAACTACCCTGTGATAGTTCTGTCCAGGTTGAAATGCGGGCCTGTGCGTTTCATGCGTGTTTGTGATAATCATATCCCGGGATTGGACCAAGTACATGTATCTCTCGATGAAAAACTCAAGAGTATTTTCGATCAGATAAAATATCTCGAATCGATCGTGTAGATGGAACTGGTTTTTTGCTTTACCTAGCTCGTTGTTAAGGTGGCGATAATAAATGCTGTCCTCAATGATAGAATTCATCTAGACGGACACCTCTCTATTGAGATCGATTGACAATCAAGCAGTCAGCCGAGAAAATCCTGTGCGTATTTGTTTCGCGAGGGCAAGAAAATCCATATATTTGGCAATAAAAGCTAGGACATTGATTAAACTATAAGATATAGTTAATACAAAGTCAATGATTTCTCTATTTTAGCAATAAAAGATGGTAACGTGGTAACGTGTGACTGTGATGAGGACTCTATCTATGGTGGTTAGCGAACAAGTGTTAGAGCCATTTACGAGACTATTCTACCCGTAGGGGGAAAAACAAGTGAGTAAGGTTGTTAAGTGTGCAGTTATAGGCTGCGGAGTCATAGGCCCAAAACATGCAAGGATTCTGAACAGTCTTCCGGACGTAGAACTGGTTGCTGTGGTTGATGAAATTGAAGAAAAGGCGAATAAACTCGCGAAAGAACTTGACGTTGAACCGGTCACTTCGCTTGAGACCATACTGGAGCGTTCTGATCTTGACTGTGTGAATATCTGTACTCCTAGTGGCATGCATGCAGACATGGCTATAGCAGCAATGAAAGCAGGGAAGCACGTGATTGTCGAAAAACCTATAGACATTTCCTTAGAAAAGATCGATCAAATGCTTGATGTTGCGGCCGAGACAGGAGTTATACTTGCAGGCATATTCAACTATCGCTTTAATAAGGCGTCGATTAAACTAAAAGAGGCGGTTGAGCAAGGTAGATTAGGGAAACTCGTTCTGGGAGATGCCTATGTCAAATGGTATCGCTCACAGGAGTATTATGACAGTGGAGACTGGCGTGGAACCTGGGCATTAGACGGTGGTGGATCGCTCATGAATCAGTCTGTGCATTTTATTGACCTTCTGCAATGGATTATGGGTCCAGTCGCGAGTTTATATGCTAATGTAGCAACTCTGGCACACAGCGGAATTGAAGTTGAAGACGTTGCTACAGTTACTCTGAAGTTCCAAAATGGGGCCTTGGGGGTCATTGAGGGATCAACTTCAATAGTACCCGGATTTCCTGGAAGGCTGGAAATACATGGAACAAAAGGTACCGTTGTGCTCGAGGAAGACAAGATTAAACTATGGGAAATCACAGGTGAGGAAGATGTTCCGTCGTCTGCCGTAAATCAATCGGGCGAGGCATCTTCCAATCCCGAGGGTCTTAGCCTGGAAGGCCACGCAGCAGAGATCGAGCACGTAATGAATGCAATTCGATCGGGCGGGGAAGTCCTCGTTGATGGGCGAGCTGCGCGCAATGCCGTGGAAATTATTACTGCGATTTATGATTCTGCTCGCACTCGGAAAGAAGTTTTCTTGAGTTAGGCAATAAATAGACATACCCTATACAAAGCGAATACCAGTGAATTCGTTTTAGGCCGTTTGAGAGGAGAATTTCCATGTTTCGACTTAGTGGTTTTGCCGATGAGATTTCAAGTGTTCTGGATGAACAAGTTAAAACGCTCAAGGAAGCGGGTCTAGACTTTTTGGAGTTCAGGTCGGTTGAGGGAGTCAATGTTCTTGAGATGTCGGACAGTCAAATCTCCGGAATCAAGCGGGTGTTGAGTGATAACGGCATTGGCGTTTCGGCGATTGGGTCTCCCCTTGGTAAATCAAATATAGATGAGCCGCAGTCACAAGTTTTAGAAAAAACCAAACGCATATTGGAAATCGCCAATATGCTCGAGACGAAATATGTTAGGATTTTTTCGTTTTTCATGCCCGACGGCAGCAGCCCCGAAACACACCGAGCCGAAGTAGTAGATCGACTGGCAGCCATGACCGCATTAGCGGAGAAATCGGAACGAGTGCTTGTACACGAAAATGAACGTGGGATCTACGGCGATACCAGTGCTAGGTGTAAGGATTTCTTACTCGAGATTAACTCCCCGAACCTCCGTG
>PWNQ01000016.1 GCA_003557725.1 Bacteroidales bacterium
CAAAAACCAGAATAACTTTTTTTGACCAATCCCAAGGGGGTCAAAAAGTTATTTCCGGTTTTTGTTCCAGGAAAATTTCTGAACGAACAAAAATGAAACCAATCCAATCCACCTTAAATTACTTTTTTTTGGTCTAAAGAATGGGGAGTACAATAGTGCATACACCTGATTGTACAGCAGTGCCAGCACGACAATAAAAAATAATGATACATTTTTCTTCATAGCTAATTGATTTGTTAAACAATTTATACATGTATTGGCCCCGAATGCATGAATAATATGGGTTATATATGTTTACCAAGGCGGTTCTCACGGCCACAGCCTCCAGCATTCAATTGTCTTGAGAAGGGCTTTCCCTTTCTATAGCGAGGTATAATTTTTAATATATGTTTTCCAATTTACTCCGTAAGGTAATTTTATGAAGTTCCCCTTTGGTGAAATCAGCATTTTAGTGGGATATTCTGATACTTCAAATAAATCATTGGTAGGTTTGTCAATCTCGCTTACGGGAAATGTGTAGTTATTTTCATTCATAAAGTCTTCTAAATTTTCAGATTCAAAGGAAAAGGTAAAAATTTTCAATTGGGGATTTTCCATTTTCTGATTAGCATCACAAATAGATTGCAATTCCGGTAGTTCTTCAATACCTGGGCGACACCATGTTCCCCAAACGTCAATAAAAATCCAGGTTTCCGGTTTTTGCGTTAAGTCTAAAGCGTTGTTTTCGAATTCTATCTTAACTTTTGGAGCAGCTTTCCCCTGGCTATGTATGTAATCTTCCCAAAAGGACTTAAAAGATTATTCGTTTTGTGTCTTTACATAATACTTCTGGAGCACTTTGATGTTATAATCAGAAGGCTTTAAAAAAGTTATCTCAACAAGTAGATTTAGTGCTTCGGTTTCACGTTCATTATCAGCTAAATATTTTTGATACGTTGCTTAATAACCAATTTCCTTTGTATTGCCGGTCAGCAGTTCTGCATCTACGAAATAGGAACTTTGATTAACTCTGTCGTTTAAGGCTGGGCTAAAATCCGATGCTTTTTTTAAATATTTATCTTTTTTACTTCCGGATTCATCAGGTGCAGTCCGGCCTAAAACATACGTTTTTCACATCCGTTAAAAATCAAAAGTAACCTTTTTAGATTGGACTCATGTTTATTAATGTGCACCGTCTTCAAATATATCGCTGACATTTATTGATTGCACTATCTTCGGCATGCACTATGAGCCTCTTTTATAATCATTTGTTTCTGGTTTCAAAGAAATTCAATGCATCCATAATCTTTTGTTTTTAATAATTCATTAATTTCAACTTTATCAAAATATTTTGGGTCAAATTCTTCGCCTAACCATTCTATATATTCTTCGTATTCTTCATGTTCTGGATGTTTTAAAATTTCCAGCATGTCTGAATACCCCCAAATTCCACCACAATCTTCTGGTGGGCAGTTATTTTTTCCATCCAGGCAGGTTGGAATATATTTGTCTCTTACATTTGTTTCAATTTTTTCCAAAATTATGTCATGTTCCCATCCATCACCAAAATCATATTCGTAAATAATCTTGTCCTTTTCTTTTTTCAGCAAATCATATATTCTAATCTTGGAATAATCAATGCTATCCATTTCACCCCAAAGAACATCATCTAAAATTTTCCGGGCATAAAAAGTCCTGTCTTTAATAAATTGATGTAAATGAGAATTTGTCCAGCCCATTGTTGTCTGGATAATTTTGTGAAAATCAGACAGAAATATATCTGATGGAACCAAAATACGTCTCCATATCTTTGGTTTACTTCCTTTTAATGCAATTTGAATTTGGTAGATTTTTTTTGTCATTTTATTTAATATGTTGTTATGTTATGTTATGTTATGATTTATTATGTTTTGGCTTGCGCCATTATAGCCACTTGCTGACACTACCCCCTCAATCCTCACGCTATCAACCTCTTAAAGATCTAACTACCTTCCCTCTGGCAAAGCTCCGCCTCTTCAGTTACATTGACAAAATCGATGAAAGTAGCATTTTCCTCGACGAATGACAAAACTGACTGGGGTGGGCATACGCCCCGGGAAATATATTCAACCGCAAATCTATGAATAATAATATAAATACCCCCAAAAAAAACAAACAACTTTTCAACAAACCGTTAATAAGCAAGCCGCTTTGTTTTAGCAATTATTGCGTCACTAATTAACCTTACAATATAAAACCCTTCCGATAAAGCACTTATGTCCAACTGTATGCATTATAACCTTTTAGTATTTGGGGTTGTATGCCTGTTTCAATTTTTTCTCCCAGTGCATTATAGAGGCATATTTCCACATTTTGGCCTGTTCGGTCAGGAAACTCAAGGGTCACTTTGTCCACGGCCGGATTGGGATAGATCTCCCATCTCAGCTTTTCCGTGATTTCTTTTCGGCCAACCACATAATCGCTAAAAGAACTCCATGGTGAATACATCGTCTTTTTCCATCGGATATTTATCAGTATGGTCTGTGCAACAAACCCATTACCGGTCCATCCCCTTAAATTCATTATCCTTCAGGGGTCCCTTCCAGTACTCAAAGTCGCCGTCAGGCAGGTTCCAGATTGCAGACACTTTCCGGGGAATTTGTTTATTATTTTTCTCCTGATAACTGTGCACTTTGATGGAATAATGTTGTTGTTCGTACCCACCATTAGGTGATGAATAGGGGCGTTCATCGGTGGTAAAGCGAACATACTGGCCTTTTTCATAAAAATGTAAGGTTCCTCCCACATCTATACCATTATGAATAAACCTGGCCAGGCGGTACGCTCATCAACCGTAGACCTAAGCTCAACGATCTCGTTTTCATATTTTCTCTGGTGAATAACAAGAAAATAGCATAATGAAGAAGATTAAATGGTTAAACACTATAGTCTTTCGCATGGCTGCCTTTTTTTTGCTTGGTCTTTATATCACTTACCAGTTTCCCGATCTTTTCTTCATGGATCCGGGAAACGCTGGCATCGACCCCAGATACCTTTTTCACGATACGCTTTTCATAAAAACCCATCTTTTCGAAAAAATACTCTTCTCCAACATATTTCCGGACCCAACCCCTTCTTAATCTGCCTTGCAACTTCCTCTTTAGTGCCATGATTATTTCTTCGCCTCCTCGCATCATTTCCCGGCGCGTGCGGGAGCTTTCCGGTAAGGAAATAATCATTCTCCTGTGTGTCGAAAAATTTTTGCCATGGAGGTTTCATTTGTTAAAAATTTTTAGGCCGGACTCTTTAGGAATTCTTTTTCAGTTTCAGGTAAGCTATTTCAGCCGCTTTCATCAGTGGATACGCAGCGGGTGAACCAGTAAGCAAAGGATGAGTACCGATTTGAGTGGTTATCAGGTTTTGAACTGTAATTTTATTCTGGATGATAAACCCCAGCAGATTGGTTAACTCCCCAACGCTTTCTCCGCCAATAGCTTCTGCACCAATTATTACACCGGAATCACGAGACAAAACTAATTTAACAGCTTGTTTATGCATATTGGGAAGTTTTCCCGGATGCCGGTCTACTCCTTCAAAGTAGCCGGATAGCACATCAAACCCTTCCTTTTTTGCCTCTTCTTCTATCACCCCGGCTGTCCCTAATGCGGTATCTCCTATTGCTGTGGAGTATATGGCAATGGTTCCACTAAATGTTTTAACAACGGAGAGACTAAAAAGATTCATTCCCGCAATACGTCCTTCTGCACAGGCTGTTGAAGCCAACATCACATTGCTTAATTTTCGTGTAACAAAATTCCTTTTTTCGGCACAGTCCCCAACAGCAATTATGGACGGATCACTGGTGCGCATATATTCATCTACAATAATGGAGTTGTCGTCATTAAATTTTATCTCACTTTGCCGGGCAAGGTCCGAATTGGGTTCATATCCCATGGCAAGCACTACCGCTTCCGTATCAATAACCGTCCCGTTTTCCAGCTTTACGGCACTGGCTTTCCCATCCTTCCCCTGTATTTCAGACACTCCTGTTGCGGTATGCACATTAACTCCCCGGTTTTTCAACTTCTCCTCAGCCTGTAGCGCAATCTCTCTATCAAAGGCAACCCCCAAAATGGTTGGAAGCTTTTCCACCAAGTGTACCTCTTTGCCATCTTTGATAAATTCATCGGACAATTCAACACCAATAAACCCGGCTCCTACAACAACAATTTTCTTTACCTCTTTCAACAGGCCCTTCATTTTGTCCAGATAAACCTTATTCTTGGGAATGGTAAATACATTCTCCAGGCCTGTTCCGTTAAGCCATGAAGGCACTTTTGGTCTTGAACCAGTGGCAATTACCAACTTGTCATAGGTAATCTTTTCCCCATCCTCCAGTGTAACCAACTTTTCTTCCCGGTGGATGGCCAGCACCTCCGCAACCTTGTAACGTATGCCCAGTTTATCATACATGGCATCTGCCGGCATTACATTTTGATCACTGGAATCCAAAGACCCAAAAATATAGGGTATCCCACAGGGTACCATCACTTCTTTCTCCTTACGAAGCAATAGAATATCTTTGTCCGGATAATGACTTTTCCCTGCATTGGCAGTTACAAGTCCTGCAGCACTGCCGCCAATTATCAACACATCTGTCTTTTGCATATCTGTTTATACTTTGTTGTTATTAAACTGTTTTCACTGAATATAATAACGAATAAATTATTTTTGAACATTGGTGCAAAATTAAACATTTTATTGACCTGTGCATCGGATGATTTGTTCTTCTGTTAATTTATGTTTATATATTTCTTATTCCAGCCCATTTTTCCAGTGCTTAAAATCACCTTCGGTGAGTATCCAGTTTGCTGCAAAATGTTATTTTTGGCACTGAAAAACCCGGGCCGGTCTATTGACCCTTTTTATCACTTGCACTGAGGGTCAAATGTGGCGGTGGTTGGCTGGATTCAAATCCAATTATTTCATTAAGATGATATACCCCGGAAAATAAGACTTTTTCCGATTGATTATTAAACTTTTTGGGCTATACCCATTCATTACAGTGCTCTTCCCGGCCCTGCCTTTCACTTTCAACGAGGCCGTAATTTACCCCCTTCCTCAGTCATTCCTTTTATTGGTTTAAAAGCAGCGTTCAATCTGATTTACAAAATATTATAGGAATCAATTGGGGAACCACATATGATTACATTACATGGATATCAAGCCTTGTTAACCTGATAATCGGTTACTTATTGCTTACCAACTATCCTTATGTAAGGAAAATTTTAAGGGGTAAAAAGTGATGATTCTTCGGAAGACTAAAAAAACCGCTGAAAGCCGGCCGGTCTTCAGGAGTGAATGCCGGACCCGCTTTCAGCGGTAATAATCATTATCTATTTTCAGGGGGAACTTATCCTTAGTTAAGGAAGTGTTCCATATCCTTCTGCACCTCGCTGATTGGGGTTATTCCAAAGTTTTCCACCAGCACGTTGGCCACGTTTGGCGAGAGAAAAGCGGGCAATGTGGGTCCCAGGTGGATATTTTTCACTCCCAGCTGGAGCAGTGCCAGCAGTACAATAACTGCTTTTTGCTCATACCATGCGATGTTATAGGAGATGGGCAGTTCGTTGATATCATTAAGCTGGAAGACCTCCTTAAGCTTCAGTGCGATCACTGCCAGGGAGTAGGAGTCGTTGCATTGTCCGGCATCCAGCACCCTTGGTATTCCTCCGATATCTCCCATTTTCAGCTTATTATATCGATATTTGGCACATCCTGCGGTAAGCACCACGGTGTCTTTGGGCAGTTCTTCAGCAAAGCGGGTATAATAGTCTCTGCTTTTCATCCTTCCGTCGCAACCTGCCATAACAAAGAACTGTTTAATGGCTCCCGACTTAACGGCATCCACCACTTTATCAGCCAGTTGCAGCACCTGATTATGAGCAAATCCTCCCACAATGCTTCCGCTTTCAATCTCCACGGGTGGTTTGCAGGTTTTGGCCAGCTCAATGATTTCGCTAAAGTCTTTAGACCCGCCATTGCTTCTTTCGGGGATATGTTTAAATCCGGGATACCCTGACGCTCCGGTGGTAAACACCTTATCTTTATATTGAGACCTGGATGCGGGTGGCACAATACAGTTTGTTGTAAACAGCACGGGTCCGTTAAAGGTTTCAAACTCCTCTTTTTGTTTCCACCAGGCGTTGCCATAGTTTCCTACGAAGTGGTCATACTTTTTAAATGCCGGATAGTAATGGGCGGGCAGCATTTCGCTGTGGGTATACACATCCACTCCGGTTCCTTCGGTTTGTTTGAGCAGCTCTTCCATATCCTTCAGGTCGTGTCCACTGATTAGGATTGCGGGGTTTTCTCTTACGCCGATATTCACCTCTGTGATCTCCGGGTTTCCATAGGCGGTGGTGTTGGCTTTATCCAGCAGGGCCATAACTTCCACGCCATACTTTCCTGTTTCCAGGGTCAGGGCCACCAGGTCATCCACCGACAGGTTATCGTTGGTAGTTGCTGCCAGAGCTCTCTGGATAAAAGCGTAAATTTCCCCTTTTTTATGCCCCAGGTTTTCGGCATGTTCGCCGTATGCGGCTATTCCTTTTACGCCGTAGGTAATCAGTTCACGTAGCGCACGAACGTCCTCGTTTTCAGTCTCCATTGGCCCCACTGCTTTCGCCTTGCGCTCCATCTCGTCCATGGTGTAGCCGGCCCACAGGGCTGCTTCCGGCAGCTCATCACGGGAAAAGGTCTTTCCCTTTTCTTCCAGTGCTTTCTTCATTTCCAGCTTGTACTGAACCGCTGACTTGATGTACTCCGTAATCGCATCATCATCAAAGTTTGCATTGGTGATGGTGGTAAACAGGGCACGAAAGATAAAGCTATTAACCTTTTCGTTTTCAATTCCCTGGTTGCGCGCTTCGTGGGCGAAAAAGGAAAGTCCTTTCAGAGAATAAACCAGAAGATCCTGAAGGTCTGCCGTGCGGGGTTCTTTTCCGCAAACTCCTTTAATGGTACACCCCGTACCTTTAGCTGCTTCCTGACATTGATAACAAAACATACTCATAGTTTTTTTGATTTTTGAGGTTTATATTATATTAATTTACAAATGATTTCATTTACATCATCCACTCTTCACTGATTAATGCTCCCTGGACACTGACCACTGCTTTTTTCACCGGGATTTTCCTTCCGGCGCGCTTTCTGGCCAGTTGGGCCAGTTGCATCAGTCCGCTGCAGCAGGGTACTTCCATAAGGACTACTGTCAGGGTGTTGATTTCCGCCTGATCGATCATGGCGGTTAGTTTTTCCACATAGCTTTCCTTATTGCTGTCCAGCTTAGGGCAAGCAATAGCCAGGGCCTTTCCTCTTAGAAAATGATGATGGAAGTTCCCCATGGCATAGGATACACAATCTGCCGCCAGTACCAGGTCGGCATTACGCAGAAAGCCGGCCGACGGATTGAGCAAGTGTAACTGAACCGGCCAGTGCCCCAGAGCAGATACAGGCTTTTGAGCCGCAGGCTCATTGGGGGATGATTCTATGGTGGCAGACTCATTGACGGATGATTGGTTAGCGGGTTTCTTTTCGGCAGATGGCTCTTTAGGAGCTGTCTCACCGTGGGATGGGGCGTGGTTCATGCCATTGTCCCCGGACGGGGAATCCACCAGTTCGGAAAAGTCCATGGCCGCAGCTCCCGGACACCCCCCGGAGCAGGCAGACGCCCCCCCGGCAGACGACTTCACCGAAGAATCAACCTCAGGATCACGCATATCAATATTGTTCTCACGGATATATTCTGCCGCCTGAGAAAGCAGTTCCGTCTCTCCATGGTCACGCAAGTGTTCCAAATGAGCCATTACCGTATTACGGCCCTTGGGAACAATGCGCTCCATCACCTTCTTCTCATCGTAAGGCTCTGCCTCACGCTCCTCCATGGTAATAGCTCCCTGAGGACAATGACCCAGACAGGCACCCAACCCATCGCAAAATAAGTCAGAAATCAAACGGGCCTTTCCGTCAATGATCTGTAAAGCACCCTCATGGCAATTGGGAACGCAGTCCCCGCAACCATCACACTTCTGCTCATCGATCTTTATTATCTTCCTTTTCATAGGTTTATTTTTTTATATATAACTTATTTACTGCTGCTTATAAATTCATTGCGGTCAGCCCCGAATTCTCGGGACAGTCCCCAATTCCTGGAGCCTTTCCCTCCCCTGGGGATAACATTACTAAGCCATTTTCCCGGGGCGCGCGCGGGAGCTTTCGGGTGATTGTTTTTTCGGCCACTGACCCCGCGAAATGTCCTTCACCGTCTTTTCCGATAAAAACGCTTCAAACATGCGTGTGAGATGAACGGTAATATCACCAAATATACAGCCCTTAAACGGACATTGATTGGCACTTAATCCGCAGGCCGATGACACCAAAGGCCCCTCCATTAACTCATAAACCTCCACCAGATTTAACGCTTCAGGGGGCTTGCTTAAACGATATCCACCCCGTGGACCGCGAACCGATGTAATATAACCATGACGGGATAAATGGTTCAAAACCTTGAGAACATGATTTTTACTGGCATGAGTGGTGGAGGAAACCTCCGACGCTGTGATCAAATCACGGGAATCCATCATGGATAAACTGTGAAAAGCAATGATGGTGGCTTCAGATATATTGAATAACTTGGACATTTTGCAATACTATTTTTTGTTGTGTTTGACGGTGCAAATATAATGCATTGTGGTATTACAATGCAAGTTTAAAATGAAAAAAATGAAAAATAATTTTTTAACAACTGTATATAAGGCTTTTATAAAGGAAGATTAAATAAACCACAAGTTGCTATCTATCCAAACCCGGCATCTGATAAGCTGTATTTGGAAACACCTCATGATATTCTAATGATAACTATTTATGATCAACTGGGCAGGAAAGTTTTTGAAGAGGTTGATTCATCAATGGATATAAGTTCACTGTCATCCGGAATTTACTTTATTACCATGAACACCAGGGATGACATGTCTATATCCTTAAAGTTTATTAAGGAATAGCCTGAATAAAAAAGTCCACAACTGATTATTTTCCGCCTGTCAATCAGCCTTTTGTTCGGGCTATTTGTCTGCTGCTCATCCGCCACAATAGCTGCGCCATAATCGGCACCGCCTTGAGGTCCACCCCACTCTGCCTCTCAAAGCACCTCTCCTTCACCCTGGGCATTAGAAGCAGTCAAAAACGTTTGTGCATGGGCGCTTAAAAAGCATAAGCTCAGTAAAACTATAATCAGGGTAAGTAAATATTTTTGCATAGTTCATATTTTCTTTGATGGTTAATAAAAATAGATTATTGTGATTGGAATTAATTGATTTAAAAGCAACTTAATTCCGGGTTGTTAATTTATTTATGCCGCCCCTGGATTGATTCGAACAATCTCATAGCACTTTTTATCAAGACCTGGTGTAGCTACTGCCACAAAGGCCCGGCTATTCTCTTTGAATTTTAACCAGTTTAAATTCAATAGCTTCATCGTCGGGTGTTTTATAATACCATCGTACAAACCCATAGGTTTTGTTGAACCAGGCTTTAATATAATACCGGCCAAATTCATCAATATGGCTTACATTTTCTCCTTCCATGATCCAGCATTTCAAGCTATCCTTTAAAAACGGAGCGGAGTAAAAGGTTGTGTCTGTATATTGAATTTCCTTATGGATTGTCTTTCCTCCGATGGCAATAACTTCTTCGCCATTTACGACGCCATAATTTTTTGGTAAGGCGTGCTCTATATGGACTGTTGATTCTAAATCAGGAGGAATACCGGTACCGGGATAGGGAGCAATAACACCGGAAAAGCCAATAAAATGACCTTTAATAAATCTACTTGTTGGAACCTGTATACTTAATTTTTCATTCTTATCCGTAACACCTCTGGTGCCCTTAGCGCCTGTTTTTTGTGATTGCCACAATGCTCCTTTCTGACCGGAAGCAATTAACCGGTATGGAAAAGGGACATCACCAATGGTCATGATTAGGGTATCCATTAATATGGTTCCATTTATTTTATGCTCTTTAGTTACTAAAAAGTAATAGGAATACCCTTCTTCATAAACACCTTCATCATGAACATTACACTTGAAGAGCAAGGTCAGTAAGCAGAAAAAGAGCACTTTACTTATAATTTCTCCTGTCATATTGAATACATCTAGCGGATGGATTTTCTTCCACAAATATATTCAAAGCACCAAATTCCAGGCGAAAAAATAAAGAGTCCGGTTGAAAAACACAATTTTCAAAGCCTTTAATAATCACAAGTAGCTTTTCAGACCGGTTGCAGTCAACGGATTGGGTTACCGCTGGTCTTTATACAGCACTTTCACATCCAGTGTGGTGAAGGTCTGGTATCCGTCCTGGTTTGTAACATAGATATGAAAATGATAGTCGCCTTGATCCCAGCGGGTTTTCACGTCTTTATTATGGGGAAAGGTAAATGTTTCTTCAAAAACATACTCATCCTTATGGGCGGGAAGTGAAAATATCCAGGCTTCCTCATAGGGGTCTACAGCGTCTTTGGAGTCGTCCATGGGGCAGGTGATATGGCTTCCATGGCTATGGTGGTTGAAGTTATTATGCACATCCAGGCTAATGTTGCCCAGTCCGTTTCCTGAGGGGTCGGTAATTTTAATTTGGTAAACGAACGGTTCTCCAAAGAAAAGTGTATCGCATGGTGAAGGAGCCAACAGCTCCACGGTGGGTTGTACTTCTTCCGTATTCACATCCTTGGCACATCCGTACATTAAGGCCACAGCTATTACAACAGCTATTACGGTACTCCGGATCATTAATTGTCGCATCGGTATTCTCCTTTTTTTTATTAACAGGTGTTTACATTCTTTATTGTAAAAAGGTGCCCGGGCTATTTTGGAGGTCAATCGTCGTCACACAAATTTTTTTTAGCCCGGGGAGCCTTTAATTTTATTCCACCACATATATAAGGGTATCGGTATCAGCAGTATTTCCGTATTCATCAAAAACCACTACTTCCACGTGGTATTCTCCGGCAGGGGCATGGTCTGGAATGGGAATATGTTTATGTACCGTAGCATTTTTCGTTCCTCTGAAGGTGATATCATTATCAAACAATTCATCCATAAGCAAATATTCATCGTCCGGGTTTCCGCTGGGGGGATGATCGTGTATTTCGATATGGTATGCCTCCAGGCGTCCGTCATTGAGGGAACGGGCCTTAAAGTCCACAATAATTTCTCCTCCCAATGAAACAGTATCACAGTTCTGATCATGGGTTCCGGCAGAAAACTCATAGATTTCCGGCGGCGTAGACATATCCTTCTCTTTTTCTTTATCGCAGGAATACACTAAAATAGCTAATCCTAATAAGGCGGCAAATAATCTCATTATTTTCATCATTTGTAATATTTGTTAATATATTGAGTCCAGTCTAAAAACACACATTTTTCCCATCCGCTAAAAATCAAAAGTAACCCATTTAGACCGGACACATAATTATATTCAGGTTTATGGTTACAAAAGTCCGGATATTAGTAATACTGTGCAATCCCGTAATAATGGTAAAATGATGTGATGTAATCATCTGTTCATGGTAATATATAATTGGGTGCGGCGTCGTGGAATGGGTAAAAAATTTCGTTAAGGCTTACTAAATTGTCGGATTATCAGATAGGTATCTCCAGGTACAGTTGGTAATCTCTTCCAGGTTCGGGGATTCTCATTCTCCGGTAGAAGCTTACATGGTTAAAATGTTTTTCATTGGTAATATTTCTAATAATCAACTTGATATCTGCTTTTCGATCGTTCACCTGAATTGTTGTTCCTGCGGTAAATGCCAGTAAGAAGTATCCGGGGGTATTAAGTTCATTGGGTACGGTATTATTCTGTGGTGCCACCCATTTTCCTTCCAGGCATAACCGGTTATGTGTAAACACCTGTTGGTCATTGATTCGGTATTTCACCCGTGTCATGGTAGAGAAGGGGGGTATATAAGGCAGGGGCATTCTGTTATCCAGGTTCAGGGCATACACATATTCTGCGGATGATTGTATTTGCATATTATTTCCGGCATTGAGTCGCATGCTGGCTTCTCCTCCGTAGAGCAGTGCTTTGCTTTGTTGGTACTTGTATACTTGTCCTTCCGGTCTCAGGTGGGCGGTAGGATTAAGGAACAGGTAGTTGGTAAAGTAGCTCACAAATGGGCTCAGCATATATTTGATTTTTGAGTGGTTTCCTTCCATTCCCAGGTCCAGCTGCCATGCTTCTTCGGGTTTCAGGGTCAGGTCTCCCCTTTCAAACCGTCCTTCATGTCGGTGGAGCCCGTAAGCGCCCAGCTCATACACTGCAGGTATACGGTAACTTTTTCCCACATTGGCACGAATGATCGTATTATCTGAGGGCAAATAGTTTATTCCAAAAGAGGCTGCATTGCCGAAGTAGGTTTTATCTACCTGTGGGTTAAAGATGGAATCTCCGAAGGCCGGGTCAGGGTTCAAAGACTCTTGCATTGTCAGCATATGATAGTCGGCACGCAGCCCGGAATTGATTACCCACCGGGGGGATATGGTAAACCGGTGTATCACCGCACCGCCCATTGTGGTTTTGTAATAATCGGGTAATATATGGCTGTATCCGTCTGTTTTATTGTCTTCATACTGGGTACTGATCACCGCTTCCAGCTTATGCCGCCCTGTACCTCCGGGGTTAAAGGTAGCATTGGCGGTGATAACGTTTTTATCCAGTTCCAGCTCCAGGTTTCCCTGGTTTCGGTAATGGATCAGGTCGCTGTTGCGGTTTCCGGTACGATCGGACAGGGGGGCATATTCCCGTGAGATATTTTTCTGATAGCCCAGTGCCAGTTCCAGTTTATGGGTCCCGAAGTATCGGTTGGTATAGTTTTTTACCGAGTAGTTGGTCACTTTTTGGCTTGGTATTCTCACGTCCCGTTCACTTTCCTGGTGTTGTATTCTTGTGCTTTCATGCTGCAGTCCCACGTAGTCGAAGAATCCATTATGTGTTTGGTGGTATTTTAGTTCTATGGAGCTGTTTCCCCAGGGTTTGATCATTCCTGACACCACTGAAAGGGCTGATTCATTTCCGGCGGTATTGGGGATATTATCGCCGTCCATTTCCACTTTATGCGATGCTTCTGCGGCACTGGCGGGTGCGGGAAGGATAAAGGAGCCGGTGCCTGGCACGCGAAAGTCGCCAAAATCATTTCGGGTAGCCTGTATCCTCACGTAATAATCGTCCCGTCGGGTGGCCAGGCGGAGCGACCCGCCCAACCATCCACTATTGCTTTTTCCGGATAGGGACACATTTCCCGACAAGGTGCGGTTATCAGGGACGGTACCGGGAAGGAGGTTTATGACCCCTCCGATG
>PWNQ01000019.1 GCA_003557725.1 Bacteroidales bacterium
ACGTTATGCCCGCACCGACCTAACCCACAACCTTGCTCATAAATAAGGCAACACCATGACCAGCATCCAGCAATTCGATGAACTCAAGCGCCGTATCTGGCAGATCGCCAACGACGTCCGCGGCACGGTGGACGGCTGGGACTTCAAGCAGTATGTGCTTGGCGCGCTGTTCTACCGCTTTATCAGCGAAAACTTCGCCCGCTACATCGAGGGCGGGGATGAAAGCGTCAACTACGCGAGCTTGAGCGATGACGTCATCACCGATGACATCAAGGATGATGCCGTCAAGACCAAGGGCTATTTCATCTACCCCAGCCAGTTGTTCAGCAACGTGGTGGCGGGCGCGAACCACAACGACAACCTGAACACCGATCTCAAGGCCATCTTCACCGCCATTGAAGGCTCGGCGCTGGGTTATGACTCCGAGGAAGACATCAAGGGTCTGTTTGACGATTTCGACACCACCAGCAACCGCCTGGGCAAGACCGTCAAGGACAAAAACAGCCGCCTGGCTGCGGTGCTCAAGGGCGTGAATGAGCTAAAATTCGGCCACTTCGAGGACAGCGAGATCGATGTCTTCGGCGATGCGTACGAATACCTGATCGGCAACTACGCCGCCAATGCCGGCAAATCCGGCGGCGAGTTCTTCACCCCGCAGCACGTTTCCAAACTCATTGCCCAGCTTGCCATTCACGGCCAGGCCAGCGTCAACAAGATCTACGACCCCGCCGCCGGGTCCGGCTCGCTGCTGCTGCAGGCCAAGAAGCACATGGATGACCACCTGATCGAAGACGGCTTCTTCGGCCAGGAGATCAACCACACCACCTACAACCTGGCGCGGATGAACATGTTCCTGCACAACGTGAACTACGACAAGTTCAACATCCAGCTGGGCAACACCCTCACCGAGCCGCACTTTCGCGACGACAAGCCCTTTGATGCCATCGTCTCCAATCCGCCGTATTCGGTGAAATGGATCGGCAGCGACGATCCCACCTTGATCAATGACGAGCGCTTTGCCCCGGCCAGCGTGTTGGCGCCCAAATCCAAGGCGGATTTCGCTTTTGTCATGCACTGCCTAAACTACCTGTCCGCCAAGGGACGGGCGGCCATCGTCTGCTTTCCCGGCATCTTCTACCGCGGCGGCGCGGAGAAAAAGATCCGCCAGTATCTTGTGGAAAACAACTTCGTCGAAACCGTTATCGCCCTGGCGCCCAACCTGTTCTACGGCACCACGATCGCCGTGAACATTCTGGTGCTCTCGAAGCACAAGCCGGATACGAGTGTGCAGTTTATCGATGCCTCCGGTGAGGACTTCTTCAACAAGGGCACCAACACCAACTTTATGACCGATGACCACGTCGCCGAGATCGTGCGGCTGTTTGACGAGAAGGAGTATGTGGCCCACGTTGCCCACTCCGTGCGCATGGAGGCGATTGCCGAGAATGATTTCAACCTCTCCGTGAGTTCCTATGTGGAAGCGAAGGACACGCGGGAGGTGACTGATATTACGGAGCTGAATCGGGAGATTGCAGCCACCGTGAGCAGGATTGATGGGCTGCGCCGGGATATTGATGCGATTGTGGGGGAGATTGAAGCGTGAGCGGTTCTCAGTTCACAGAACACAGTGCACAGTTGCCGGCGTTTTTGGAGAAGTTGCTGGATGGGGCAGAAGTTGAGTGGGTGGCCTTGGGGGAGGTGGTCCTTCCAACCTCAAACATAAAGTGGCAACAGGCGACCAGAACGTATCGATACATTGACCTTACTTCGGTTGACAGGCAGACGAACGTAATCACTGAAACTTCAGAAATCACGGCAGAAAACGCACCCAGCAGGGCGCAAAAACTAGTCGAGAAAGATGACGTTATTTTTGCGACAACACGACCCACTCAAATGAGGTACTGCTTAATCAATGAACAGTACGCTGGCGAAGTTGCAAGTACGGGTTATTGTGTTTTACGAGCCAAGACAACAGCCGTTCAGCCTAAATGGATTTTGCACTGGGTTTCATCTACTGCATTTAAGGAATACCTTGAAGAGCATCAGAGTGGTTCGGCATACCCTGCAATATCCGATGCAAAAGTAAAAGCATTTGAGATCCCCATCCCCTGCCCAGACAACCCCAAAAAATCGCTGGCCATCCAGGCGGAGATCGTGCGCATCCTGGACCGCTTCACCGAGCTGACCGCCGAGCTGACCGCCGAGCTGACTGCCCGCAAAAAGCAATACAACCACTACCGCGACCAGCTCCTCAGCTTTGAGGAGGATGAGGTGGAGTGGATGCCACTCGGAGAAGTTGGCAATTTCACGTACGGGTATGCTGCAAAAGCGAAGAGTTCTGGAGACGCTCGCTTTGTCAGAATTACTGATATCAATACGAACGGCAAACTGTCCCCTGATGACAGGATGTATGTCGATATTTCTCAAGAGAATGAAAGATTCATTCTTGAGAAGAACGATCTGCTGATGGCGCGAACAGGTGCAACATTTGGTAAGACCATGATATTTGAGGAAGAGTACCCAGCTATTTATGCCGGATTCTTGATCAAGCTAAGCCTGACCCCGGAGGCCGTAAACCCGAAGTATTACTGGCACTTTTCTCAAAGCGACATGTTCTGGAACCAGGCTAAGAAGCTTGCCGCAGGTGGCGGGCAGCCTCAGTTTAATGCCAACGCGTTGAAGCAAGTAAGATTTCCAGTTCCATATCCCCATGACCCAAAGAAGTCTTTGGCAGTGCAAGCCCGAATCGTCGCCATCCTCGATAAGTTTGACACGCTGACTCATTCCATCAGCGAGGGCCTGCCCCGTGAAATCGAGCTGCGCCAAAAGCAATACGAGTATTACCGCGACCTGCTGCTGAGCTTCCCTAAGCCTGAATCCCAATCAGAGGTGGTTGCCTGAGATGAGCCAGAGCTTGAATAAAATTGCCGAGCAACTTCGCGACAGCGGCAAGAAAGTACAGTTGATCTACGCCTTCAATGGTAGCGGCAAGACGCGCCTGTCGCGTACGTTCAAGGAATTGATCTCTCCCAAAAACCCTGGCGAGGCTGGAGATGAGGAGGAAGAAAAATCGAAAGTCCTGTACTACAACGCCTTCACCGAAGATCTTTTTTACTGGGACAACGATCTATTAGCTGATACTGATCGCAGACTAGTCATTCGACCGAACGGTTACACTGACTGGGCGCTTAAGGACCAGGGGCAAGAGCTAAATGCGACCAGGCACTTCCAGCGCTATACGAGTAGCAAGCTGCTACCGGAGTTCGACCCCGAGTTTAAAGAAGTTCGCTTTAACTTCGACGGCGGGGACGAAGGTGTCGAGCACAATATAAAAATCTCCAAAGGAGAAGAGAGCAACTTCATTTGGAGCATTTTTTTCAGTCTGATTGAACAAGTCGTTTCCACGCTGGGCGAGGAGGAGCAGGATTCAGCAGGACCG
>PWNQ01000218.1 GCA_003557725.1 Bacteroidales bacterium
CGGCTCGATGTCCTTTTCACATAAGACTACTCATACGGCATTTCCTTACACGGCAAAAATGACCTCTCCTTCAGTTTAAAAAGCAACAAAATCAATTCCAGCTGTCCCCCTGATACGTTTTTCATTGCACAATAAGTACTTCTGTGTTAGATTCCTTAACGAGCTTTTTGCATATCATTAATTAGTTATGTGGCAGAAGTACATATAATGGAAATAAACCAATGAAAAAAACACGGTTGATGATATTGATTGCAATTGCAGTTACTTCTTGTAATCAATCTAAAAATAACGGCAATGAAGTTGTTAATTTTAGTGATTCAATCGCTATGTCAGATAGTTCTGCTGTAGAAATAAAAACGCATCCGTATATTAATAGTACAATTAATGTTGGTGAAAACAACGTTCCTATTGATAAAAATGAATTCTATTTTCCATTAGACTTTTTTCCTGAACTTTCTGTTGACATGGAACAAGATAGCACAGGAACTTGGATTATGTCACCAAAAATAATTGAAGGAGTTCAAGATACATTTGTTGTAAGATGGTACTCTAAACATTTGTATGCTATGAAAGAACCATTGCTATTTAATAAAAACTTGAATAAAGAAGTATACCGTTTTACATGGCTGAGAACTTTTGATAATCTTGTTGTTATTAGAATTGAAAATATTGGAAACAAATATAAATTGATTTGGAAATTAACTGACGGTGCTGGTGGATATGAACCAGGAAACTTGATAATAAATAAATCATCAGAAATTAAACCTGAGGAATGGGAAATGTTTAAGTCTAAACTTGACTCACTTGATTACTGGAACATGAACTTAGGAAGACTGACTTTAGGTGATGATGGTTCTGAGTGGATTCTTGAAGGAGTTAATAAGGATAAATACAATGTTGTAACAGTGTGGTCTCCTTCAAAAGGAAAGTATTATGAAGTATGTAATTATTTGCTATCGTTGACAGATTTAGAAATAACTGAAAATGAAAAATACTAAAATATGTCTTGCAAAGCCTTGCCACATAACAAGCGTTTCGTGCTGACGGGTGAGTGCTGGTTGCTTAAATTCGGTCTTGGTCGCCCCGCAGCACAAACGCCAAGCCGTTATAATTCTTAAATAACTAATCCTGCAATTTTTCGAAACTCAATAGGTATCATTCAGTCTGAAAGTGTATTAAATATGGGATTACCTTAGAAATGAATATATCGATAGATATCAAAAAAAGATCATTTCTTCTTTTTATTTTTAAAAATAGAAATGGAGTCTGCTATGATGAAAGATCACATACTTAGGAACCGATTTGTCGTTGTTCTCATTGCATGCTTGCTTTTTATGGGATGTAATTTGATTAACTCCAGTGATAATTTAAAACCAGGTACTTTTGAAATTACTATAACCGGAGAGATAGAAAAATCTTTCCATGGTGAAGCCGTATATGAAATTCTACATGGTTTGGATGGGTCTCCTATATTTTGGCTGAAACTTAAAGATGTCCCGATTCCTCGTGAGGATTATCGTATTATTAACATAACTGCCGGGGAAAAACCCGGGGAAGGCACGTATGATATCTGGGATGCTGAAAAAAGAGAACCCGAAACGGATCAATATTACATAAACTACAGTGATTCGGATTTCAAAGGAAAGCACGGACATTATAAATCCACAGGTGGGAAGCTGAATATCCTATCATCTCGTGAAAATCAGTTATTAGGCTCCCTTAATGCTTCTGCATTTGAAACTGTACATATTGGGGACGGTAAATTTGAAAGAGTTACTGTCAAAATTACCGGAAAATTTCATGCACAAGAAGGTGAAACTGGGGTAATTATGAATTAGTAGACAATCTTCTGAAATCGGTGCATTAAATTGTTTTCGTGATATTTTTAGTGCAAAATGATTTTCATTAAAATTGATAGTTATACGATTAATTAGTATCAGAATTATAACAATGCGTTTCGTGCAGACCGGTTCAGGTTTTTCGCTGAACTTCAAAATTGGTCGCCCGGCTGCACAAACGCCAGACCGTTATAATGGCGGAAGAAGTCCAAAGGCACTTAATTTGTCGAAATACAAAAACTCTCAACATATTTTAGCTCATTTTTACTCTTATGGCGAATAAAAATTGTGAAATAGAGAGTTGTTAGGTTAGATATGAATACAAAAACGACAGACTTAGAAAGAGAATTCAGGACGCCTATGGGTGTAGTTCGATGTGGGCAAATAATATTAACTATCATTTTTCTTTTGATTTTTAATCAGGCTTATGGACAAGATGAACTTGACCCAACAGACATTATTATTTCTGATTTTAAAGTAAAAATGGAGAAAGAAAACGTTTCTGAATACTTCATTCTCAAAAAACTGCAGCATGGACATCTTCCGCCACCTCCTAATAACTATCCCCAAAATTGTAAGATTGACTCTAGTTTTTTTACAATGTATGGATTTTGGTTCGATGGGACTGAAGCATGGGTAAAAAAGTATGATAGTTGCGGCGAGGTCAATTCGGTTAGATTATCTGACACAGCAGTATTGGAATATTACAAGAACAACTTTAAGGAAATTAAAAGCCGAGAAGTTGAAAGATTTAAGCCTAGATCAGATAGTGTTGCAAACGGAGAGGCCTTTACTTACATCTCTATGGCAAGTCATACACCGTTAAGATTTTATTGGTTTTTTCAAGGTTCTACCCAGTTTGAAAAGTCTTTTGACAAATATGATCTAACAACAGAGGACGATCATTTTAACTTAAATTATGAGTCGAATAATAATTTGGCAATCGTCAAGCTAAATTCAATTTGTGAAGCTATTATCGATAGTATGTACACAGAAAAAAAATTCATTCGGTAAAAAAAAAGATGTTGCCAAAAACCGCATTATAACAAGCGCATTAACTGGGGACGCGGACGTGCCGTTGGTTTACGGACTTGCTTATTTTGAAAATTTAGCCGTTAATTAACTTATAGTCACCGCGCCCGTTATGCGCAAAGCCGTTAAGTTTCTTCTCATACTCTTCGGAATTTTTCGTCTCAATGAATTGCTTTCCATAACGTTTTTAATCAACTTAGACAACAACAACTAATAAACGTCATGATGATGGATAAGGCATTAATAGACGAGCTTTCTCAACTCAAAAAAAGCGAAAAATTGATTTTGGTTGAAGCTTTGTGGGACTCAATTGCATCAGACCCGTCGGACGTGGAAGTCCCGGAGCATCACAAAGCAATCATTGAAGAACGGCTCAAAACGCTTGAAAAGGACAAAAAAACGGGATCTAGCTGGGAGAAAATCCGTCAAAAATATTTATAAGCTACAGTGCCTATATCACTAATACTTACCGAAAAGGCAGAAGAAGATTTAGAAGATGCTTACCATTGGTATGAAAAACAGGAACCTGGGTTGGGCAAACAGGTTATTCGATGTATTGATGCCA
>PWNQ01000128.1 GCA_003557725.1 Bacteroidales bacterium
CACCCCCTGCCACAAATTGTCGTTCTGAGGGCTGCGCCAATCAAATGAGCCAATGATAAAGCTCCCGTGGCCCGGCTGATCGAAATTGCTCAAGATTGAAGTGGTTGGCGAGCTGCGTTCCTGATGGCCGTCAGCACCCCGGCCCCACTGATACAAGTCACCATAAGCCTGCTCATCGGTGCTTGAGGCAGCAACGCGGCTGGCGCCTAGGTTGCGGTCCATCCAGACAAGGCCCGATGCCGAGGTGACCTCATCTACCGTGTCAGATTGATATCGACATCTAACTTGATAATTCCATGCCGTATTGTTATCAACACCAGTAACCACAACATTGAAGGTATTGTTTATTCCCTTTAAAAATAGGTTGTATACTTCTCCTGAGCCTGGGCCTGCAATACCTCCCGGGTAATTGGGATTGCCATTGTAATTCGATGATCCTCTCCAACCAGTGTCGTATTGTACTGTCCCCTCCGGATATTCAATTACAAATTTGTCTGGAATAGTAAAAGCTTCAAACCGCATATCAAATGTTGCACCAACCGGTATTTGACTGATATCCCAACTATCCACAGTTACACCAACTCCTCCGGACTGTGTCACCTGCCAGACGTCACAAACGTTCATATCAAAGGTTCTTTCATCCGGATCTTGAGTAACAAAAGAAATCTGCTGGCCATATGCAATGCCGGCGCTATTTTGAGCATATGCGCGTACATAGTACACTTGACTCGGGTTTAACCCTACAAGTTTAATCTCATAACTTCCAATACCGCTTCCTGAAACCACACAATTATCAAAAATATCCGGATTTTGTGTAGATGAATAGCAGACTCCTCGTTCGAAGACATTTAGCCCTCGATCATCAGTTACATCACCACCAGTCATTGCTGTTACGGTGGTTATCTGATTTGCAGGAAGAGTCGTTACTGTGGGTAGAAATGCTTGTGTGTCATCACTTTTAATACACCGAACCGCATAACCTCTATTTTTTTCTCTTGCACCCATACGTATCATTCCATTTGAGATTCCCAAACCCCATGATGCTTCTTCTGTCGATGTCCACATTGGACTATAGTACATTATTTCTGCGAACCAGCCATCGGGGTGTCGGTACCCACTAGGAACAGCTGAAAATCCGAAGACGTCTAAACCATAATGCGTGCTGTGTGACTCCCAACGAGGATGTTCATTAGTGGCCCAAGGCAATCCAAGTGGGCTGTCTACCTGTCGTTTGGATTTTAATGCGTTGCCCGCGCCATTTGGGTCTTCCCACTCATTTGGATACCCTTGTGATATCGTAAAGTCTATCAGTTCTGTCCAATCCTCATTACTTGGAACACGCCAGCCCGAAGGGCACAAACCGCGGGCATCATCAACCGCATACCAATTGTACAGGCTACCGTAAGCTTCGAGAATTTCCTCTTCCGAGTTAAGACCATCTATTCCATGATAGTCATTGATTTGAAATACCGCCATCGCTCCAATAGTCGTGTTTGCCCACTGATAGTCACTTAGACCGATCGGAATTATGTTGCCATTCCGATAACGAGTCACCTTGAGGTTTTCGGCCATCCATACTTGATCTCCGATTTCAACAGTCGAATATATGTTTCCGTCAATGTCGGTAACAATTCTGTCCGGATCAGTGATGGTGGTTGTAAAGCTGACGATTTCGCCATAGGATCTTCCAAGATTATTTTCAGCGTATGCTCTTGCATAGTAACTAATACCAGGATGTAATCCAGATATCAAAACATTGTAGGATCCGGTTCCGTGACCAGATGAAGAACAAGTCCATGTCTCCACACCCTCTTTATCCGTTCCCCAACACACCCCACGGATAATAACGGAACTATTCCCATCATCAGTAACATTAGCCACTAACTCAGCCTCGGTATCTGAAACACTTAGAATGGATTCTGTATGAACATCAGGAAGGAAGGTTGGCTCAGGACAGTCTTGTGGATCAAACAATCCGTAGACAAGTGCCATTGCCGCAAAGCCAAGGTCAATCGAATTTGGAGGAAATGACCCTGCCACCCCTTGATATGGTATTGGAGACAACATATTCCTTGCCATGCGAGAAGAAGCGTAAAGTCTTCCTCTTGTATCCTGATTATAATTAGTGTAAAAAGCATTCCAAGGCTCCCGATATGTAGCAACACCCTCAGCCATTAACATAGCAACAAGCCCGGCGCCCACTCCAACCCCAGCTCCAATTTCAAATGAGTACTCTGTAATTCCTCGATTCCACGGAATTATGCCAAAATCAGCAGGGCATTCGGCCCAATTAGTTAGAAAAACTTGATTCGATGCTTCATCCCTGATTTCTTGGCCAATACCCACTGATGCGCCTACCTCAAAACCCACCTTGGAAGCAACGCCAATCTTGAAGCTTAGATTATTCCCTCTACTTGCACCATTAAATCGTCCTGGTTCAGCTCTCCTTTCAGGATCGATATTTGTTAGTAAGCGATAAAAACCGCTGGCATTGATGGACCCTGTAAAATCAGCGCCAAGTCCAGTTATACCTGCACCTAAGCCACACATTTGGAATGTGTATAGGTTACGGTCCATATTAACAAAATCATAAATAATCTCAGCGCCGGCTCCCTCTCTCGCTGATATTCCGGCAGCCAACCCACTATTAATAATCATGGATGCTGACAGGTCCAATGATGCTCCTCTGGCCATACCTAATCGGAAGTTGTTATCACAAACTGATGCAACACGAGTTTCGCTTATCGTTTTTGAGTAGGTTGTAGAAGCAGTATTAAGTGCGTTTTCAAATGCGACTTTAAATTCTTCTTCACTGAAGTATTCATTAACTATTGCAACCAAGTCTATGATTGCCACATTTAATGAATCGAGATATACTGACCTCTGATTCTCTTCTACAGCCATGATTTCTGTTTCTATCAATGGTAGAATATCGGAAGGAAGTATTTTTTTTGCATTTGAAAGGACATCCTCAGTCTTCTCAGTAATCGAAGGATTTAGAGAAGTTCTGAAACTCTCTTCTTCACTCAGGACGACTTGGATTTCGGTTTCTACAAAAGCTCGCACATAATACATTCTATCTGCATCGAGATCGGTAATGCGGTGGGAATCAGGTACCTCTGATTCGAAACAAATATCGGAAAGTGTAACGTTGTTAGTTGCAGCATAGCAGATTCCATTACCAATTATCGGTAATATTCCTGCCTCAATAATATCCCATTTAATAGTAGCTGAACGGCTTCCAATATCTGATATTTCGGAGATTGCGATGACAGGAGGAATTACTTCAAATGTTGCTGTAATCTCTGTAACTCTTTCAATTATTACTTCAATGGGATTATCAATGGCTTCAACATCACCCGTCCATTCGACGAACCGCCATCCTTCGGCCGGCACGGCTGTCAGGCGCACCATGGGG
>PWNQ01000054.1 GCA_003557725.1 Bacteroidales bacterium
AGGGGCGCGCGCGGGAGCTTTCCGGTAAGGAAATAATCATTCTCCTGTGTGTCGAAAAAATTTTCGCCATGGGGGTTTCATCTGTTTATAATTTTTATACTAGCGTCCAATATAAAAAGGTTACTTTTGATTTTCAGCGGATGTGAAAAATGTGTGTTTTTGAACCGGACTCATACTAATTACATTTAATGGCCTTTTATGTTTACTATTGTTTGATTTACGGATAATTATCAGTTTCGGGTGCTTATCGTAAGGTGTAGTGGTTGGGTAGTGTGCGATATCCGGGTGATTATTTGTTCGGTGTTCAATTTTCAACAATTCTTCAGCGTAACACTTACGCGGTCCATTTTCCCTCCCAGTGGCGGGTTCATTTTAGACAGTTTCACTTTCACTTCTTCCACAGTAGGAAAGGCTTGCATCACAGCATCCATTATTCTTCTGCCCACGTGTTCCAGCAGGTTGGACGGCTGTTCCATTTCCTTTTTAATCAGCAGGTACACCTTTTGGTAGTCCACCGTTTTTCTCAGGTTATCTGTTTTCTCGGCTTCCTGTGTAGGTATTTTGAGAAATATATCCACAATAAACTGCGTGCCTATTTTTCTTTCCTCGCGGAAGCAACCGTGATAGGCATAAAACTCCATATTTTCAATAGCTATCAGTCCCATATAGATTGTTTAATGGGTGAACCCGGCAAAAGTAGTGATTATTTTATTTACCTTTGCCCTGCCGGTTTTCCCTATGTGACTAGACGGGCGGGCCGGAATTATACTACTAACAAACATTATATTATGAATGTTCAGAACACCTCTGATGCTTCCGGAAGTTTTCCGGAAAGACCGCGTAATTTTATTGAAGAGCAAATAGAGCAGGATCTCAAATCCGGCAAGAACGATGGCAGGATCCACACCCGTTTTCCTCCGGAGCCCAATGGATATCTGCATATTGGTCATGCCAAGTCTATTGTGCTCAACTTTGGCATTGCAGACAAGTATGATGGTGTGTGTAATCTTCGTTTCGATGATACCAACCCGGAGAAGGAAGATGTGGAGTATATTGATTCCATTCAGCGGGATATTCGCTGGCTGGGTTACCGCTGGCATGGTGACTCCCGCTATGCGTCCGACTATTTTGATCAGTTTTATCAGTGGGCTGTTTTGCTGGTAAAGAAGGGTAAGGCTTACGTTTGCGACCTGACCGGGGAGGAGATAGCTTCCCGTCGGGGCACGCCCACCCAGCCCGGCCAGGAGAGCCCTTATCGTTCCCGCAGCGTGGAAGAAAACCTGGATTTACTGGACCGCATGCGCCGGGGAGAGTTCAGGGATGGTGAAAAGACCCTTCGTGCCAAAATTGATATGGCTTCTCCCAACATGCACTTACGCGACCCTATGATCTACCGCATAAAGCATCTGCCTCACCACCGGACGGGCGACAAGTGGTGTCTTTATCCCATGTATGACTTTGCTCACGGGCAATCGGACTACCTGGAGGGGATCACCCATTCGCTGTGCACTTTGGAATTTGAGGTACATCGTCCACTATATGATTGGTTTTTGGACCATTTGACTGAAGGCCCATATCGTCCGCGGCAAATTGAGTTTGCCCGTCTCAACCTTACCTATACCATAATGAGCAAGCGAAAGCTTCAACAGCTGGTAGAGAAGGGGGTTGTTGACGGCTGGGATGATCCGCGCATGCCCACCATTTCCGGGCTTCGCCGCAGAGGCTATACGCCGGATGCCATTCGCAGCTTTGCACAAAACGTGGGGATCGCCAAGCGGGAAAACCTTATTGATGTGGCCATGCTGGAGCATAGCGTACGGGAGGATTTGAATAAAAAAGCACCCCGGTATATGGCCGTGCTTGACCCCCTGAAAATAGTGATCACCAACTATCCAAAAGGACAGGAAGAGGAGCTGGAAACCATTAATAACCCGGAAGATGAAAGCATGGGAACGCGCAGGATACCCTTTTCCGGGGAGATATACATAGAACGCAGCGACTTTATGGAAGAGCCGCCCCGCAAGTATTTCCGACTGGCCCCGGGAAAAGAGGTTCGCCTGAAAAGTGCTTACTTCATCAAATGTGAAAAGGTGATCAAAGACGATAAGGGAAATGTAACCGCACTGGAATGCACTTACGACCCGGAAACCAAAAGCGGACAAACCACCCGGAAGGTGAAAGGAACCCTCCACTGGGTATCGGCAAAGCATGCTTTTGAGGGGGAAGTACGCCTGTACGACCGGCTGTTCAAAGATGAAAACCCCGGAAAAAACAAGGACGACTTTATGGCATCCATAAACGAATCGTCGCTGGTCGTCCGTACGGGGTGCAAGCTTGAGCCGGCATTACAGCAAATGAAAGCGGAGGATAAGGTACAATTTCAGCGCACGGGATATTTTTGTGCAGACCTGAAGCACTCCAGACCGGGGGCACCGGTATTTAACCAGACCGTGCCCTTGCGCGACAGCTGGGGAAAAAAGGGCAAATGACCTTTCACACGAACAGCTTGCGCCACAACTCTTCTACCCGGGAGACGGTAATGATTTCCATATTCTTGCCCGTGGTAGCCACCCCTTTTCTGTTATAGGTAGAGATAAACATACGTTGAAAGCCCAGCTTTTCAGCTTCCGAGATACGTTGATCGATGCGGTTTACGGCCCGTATTTCGCCTGACAGCCCTACTTCTCCTGCGAAAGCATCTTTTTGCCCGATGGGCAGGTCCCTTTCGCTGGATAGCACGGCCACAATAACCGCCATGTCCAGTGCCGGGTCATCTACGCGTATCCCTCCGGCAACATTGAGAAACACATCTTTTGATGCCATCCGGAACCCGCTGCGTTTCTCCAGTACGGCCAGCAACATGTTCATACGCCGCAGGTCCATGCCTGTAGATGAGCGCTGAGGCGTGCCGAAGGCTGCATTGCTCACCAGAGCCTGCATTTCTATCAGCATAGGTCTCAACCCTTCCAAGGTGGCAGCAATGGCAATTCCGCTCATATTGTCTTCCCGCTGGGACAATAAAATCTCCGAAGGGTTAGCCACCTCGCGCAGGCCATTGTCCTGCATCTCATAGATGCCCAACTCATGGGTAGAGCCAAACCGGTTTTTTACTGAGCGGACAATGCGGTAGCCATAGTTTCGGTCACCCTCAAAGTGAAGCACCGTATCTACCATGTGCTCCAGCACCTTGGGGCCAGCAAGCTGACCCTCCTTGGTGATATGCCCTATTAAAAAAACCGGTATACCGCGGGTCTTTGCATACCGATGCAACTCGGAAGCCGTCTCCCTGATCTGAGATACGCTGCCCGCAGAAGAATCCAGGCTGGCAGTAACCAAAGTCTGAATAGAGTCCACCACCAATAAGGCGGGCTTCATCTCATCCATAAAGCGAATGATCTCATCCGTACGCGTAGAGGTGAGCACAAACACATCCTTGTTACGCATCCCAATACGGTCGGCACGCATCCTGATCTGTTGCTCACTCTCCTCTCCCGACACGTATAATATCTTTTTGCCGGTCATACGTAAAGCCACCTGAAGCAACAGGGTAGACTTTCCAATGCCCGGCTCTCCCCCCACCAACACCACCGACCCGGGAACGATCCCGCCACCAAGAACACGGTCCAGCTCACCACTGGCAGAAGAAAAGCGATGCTCGGTATGGTATGATACCTCCTCTATCTTTTGGGGTTTTACCCTTATGGAAGCCCCCCCTCCAACAGATGGAACCGCCTCTTCACCCCCTTTGCGGATCACCTCTTCCACAAAAGTATTCCACTCCCCGCAGGAAGGACACTTGCCAACCCACTTAGCAGACTGTGTACCACAGCTCTGACAGAAGTATGCCTTTTTGATTTTTGCCATAAAGAAAATTTACACGAAGATACACACATTTTAGAAACGTTTTGGGCAAACCGTGCAGCCTGAATATTTATTTTTAGGGTATTGTCCTGCGCACTTATAAAACAGTTACTTTTGCACCCCAATATATAAATACACCATATGTCAACATTTAATGCATTGGGGTTATCCCCCAATTTGCTAAAAGGAATTGAAGATTTGAATTTTATCACTCCAACCCCTATACAGCAAAAAGTCATACCAACCCTTTTCACCACCACTTCGGATGTAATCGGATTAGCCCGGACGGGCACGGGCAAGACAGCCGCTTTCGGCTTACCCTTGCTTGATCAAACGGATATTTCAAGCCGTGTAGTACAAACGCTGATTCTGTCGCCCACACGTGAATTGTGCGTTCAAATAGCCAAGGATTTGCAGTCTTATTCGCGCCACATGGGCGGCATTCAAGTTACTTCCATTTACGGGGGCAGCAGTATGGATAAGCAGATACAGGCACTAAAGCGAGGCCCGCAGATTCTGGTAGCCACACCGGGTCGTATGCTGGATTTGATCCGGCGTAAAGCCGCCAAAGTTCATTCCATAAAAAACCTGGTTTTGGATGAGGCGGATGAGATGCTAAACATGGGCTTTCGGGAGGAGCTTGATGAGATTTTAGAGACAACCCCTGCCGGGAAGCGCACGCTTCTTTTCTCGGCTACCATGTCTTCCGAGGTGGCACGCATCTCTAAGAATTACCTAAAGACTCCGGAAAAGATCACCATTGGCAAGCAGAATTCCGGGGCAGAGAACATTCGTCATTTGTATTATCAGGTCCATAACAGAGACCGCTACGATGCACTAAAGCGCATTGCCGATATCCATCCTCAGATTTACGGACTGATATTTTGCCGCACCCGTGCTGAGGCCCGGGAGGTTTCTCAAAAGCTTATGGCGGATGGCTATAGTGCGGATGCTTTGCACGGAGAATTGTCCCAGGCTCAGCGCGACCATGTTATGAATCGCTTCCGTAGCGGTGCCCTACAAATGTTGGTAGCTACAGATGTGGCTGCCAGAGGTCTTGACGTGAGCGACATCTCACATGTGATCAACTATACCCTGCCCGATGACCCGGAGATATACACCCACCGGAGCGGACGAACGGGAAGAGCAGAAAAATCAGGCACCTGCATATCCCTGATAACCGACCGGGAAACCCGGAAGATACAACAAATACAACAAACCACCGGAAGCAAATGCGAGAAAATGCCCGTGCCCACCGGTGAAGAAGTTTGTACACGGCAGATATATAATATGATCCACCGAATGGAAAACACCCCGGTCGACGAAGAAAAGATCAGCCCTTTTATGGAAACCGTCAGCAAAAAGCTGGAATGGATGACCAAAGAGGATATTATTAAACACTTCGTCTCCACTGAATTCAATCGGTTTTTGAAATATTATGAAAATGCCCCAGACCTGAATAAGCACTCCGGAAAAGCGGAAACAACCAACAGGGGAAAGCGGGAAAAAGGCACACAAAGAAAGCGCCAAACCCGAAAGACCAACGGCAACGAAAGGGAATTTACACGCTTTTTTCTCAATGTAGGCAAAAAGGACGGACTCATAGCCAAAAAGGTGATTGGATTGGTCAACGACCATACCAAGATCCGAAATATTGCCATCGGAGAGATCGACCTAAAAGACAGCTTTTCCTTTTTTGAAGTGGATGCCCAGTTTGGAAATACCATCCAGCAATCATTGCACGGAAAACCATTCAATGGCCGGGAGATGATCATCCAAGCTGCAGAGGTCAGGGAGAAGCAAAAAAAAGGCAAAAAAAAACATAAGCAATTCACATCCACTGATAACCGAAAGTGATCTTTTCCTGCCCGGCTAAAATTCCCCCGGAGGAAAAAAATTATTTGTACCTTTGTTGCGATTATGTTTAGTATTTATGTACGATAAAATATCAGCACTATGAAGAAGAACGTCATTATTATTGGAGCTGCTGGAAGGGATTTCCACAACTTCAACACCTATTTTCGCGGCAATGACAAGTATAATGTGGTTGCTTTCACGGCGGCACAGATCCCGGACATTGACGGGCGCAAGTATCCCACTGAATTGGCAGGCGATCTTTATCCGGAAGGCATTCCAATATACACCGAAGAGGAGTTGCCCAACCTGATCAAAAAGCACAATGTGCATGAGTGTGTTTTTTCCTACAGCGACATTGCTTACGAAAAAGTGATGAACCTGGCATCGGTGATCAATGCAACTGGAGCCGACTTCAGGCTATTAGGCCTGAACGAGACCATGATTAAATCAACCAAACCGGTAATTGCCACCGGAGCTGTTCGTACCGGTGGTGGCAAAAGTGAAGCCTCACGCCGGATCGTGGACATCCTCAGAGAAATGGGATTAAAAGTCATCGCTATCCGTCATCCCATGCCATATGGCGACCTGGTAAAGCAAGCTGTACAGCGCTTTGAAACGGTGGAAGACCTTAAAAAGCATGAGTGCACCATTGAGGAAATGGAAGAGTACGAACCACACGTGGTCCGTGACACCATTATCTATTCAGGCATCGATTATGAAGCGATTTTACGGGAAGCAGAAAAGGAAAACCCGGATATTATTTTGTGGGACGGCGGCAACAACGACTTTCCTTTTATCCGCCCAGACCTGATGATCACCATGGTAGACCCGCAGCGGGCCGGCCATGAGCTGAAGTACTACCCCGGAGAAACCACGCTGCGAATAGCCGATGCAGTGGTGGTGAATAAGATTGAAAGTGCTGACCTGGCCGATCTGCAAACGGTAAGAAATAATGTGGCTAAAATTGCCCCCAATGCCACTGTTATCGACGCCTGCTCCCCCACCTTTGTGGATAACCCGGAACAAATTCGAGGAAAAAGGGTGCTGGTAATTGAAGAAGGACCTACCGTAACTCACGGAGAAATCAAATACAACTACGGAAGCATCACCGCTCAAAAGTATGGAGCTGCTGAACTGGTTGACCCAAGGCCATTTGCCATTGGAAAGATCAAGGAAACCTTCCAAATCTACCCCCAACTGGGCCCGGTATTGCCTTCTATGGGATACAGCCCCCAGCAAATTAAAGACCTGGAAGCAACCATTGAAAACACCGACTGCGACCTGGTGCTTATTGCTACTCCCATTGATCTTAACAGGATCATCAAGATCAACAAGCCCACGGTAAAAATCAATTACGAAATCCAGGAGATCGGCAAACCCGATATGGAGGAGGTGATCTGCCGGTTTCTTAAAGATAAAAAATTAATTAAAAGCACCTGCTGCTGCTAATTCTTTGAAAAGGCGACTGTTTCACCAGTCGCCTTTTTTTTATCCATATCCCGGCCATCATTGAGAAACAGAATAATAAGCCAATGAAAAACAAGAGTTTAATTTCCATTAACGATTACAGCATGGATGAGCTCACCACCTTGCTGGACCGTGCTGAAGATTTTGAAAAAGACCCTGTGCAACCTTTATTAAAGGACCACGTGATCGCCTCCCTGTTTTTTGAACCTTCCACCCGCACCCGGTTAAGCTTTGAAAGCGCCATCAACCGGCTTAGCGGGCGTATTGTAGGCTTTACCGACGCTTCTTCTTCCAGCGTGAAAAAGGGAGAGTCTCTGAAAGATACCATCTTGACGGTAAGCAACTACTCAGACCTTATTGTTATGCGCCACCCACTGGATGGTGCCGCACGGTGGGCTTCGGAAGTGACAGATATACCCATCATCAACGCAGGCGACGGCGCCAACCAACACCCCACTCAATGCCTGTTGGACTTATACTCCATCCGCAAAACACAAGGATCCCTGGACAACCTGCATGTGGTCTTTGTAGGGGACCTGAAATACGGACGAACCGTACACTCCCTGGTGATTGCCATGACCATGTTCAATACTACCTTTCACCTGGTTTCTCCCACAGCCCTGAAAGTGCCCAGTGCCGTTAAACGGTATATCAAAGACAAAGGGCTTACATATCACCAGTATACCGACCTGGAAGAGGTGATCCCTCAGGCTGATATCTGCTATATGACACGCATCCAGCGGGAACGCTTTGCCGACCCCATGGAGTATGAACGGGTGAAAAACTCCTACGTGCTCAACCGGAAAATGATAGAACCATCCAAAGAGAACTTTAAGGTGCTGCACCCCCTGCCAAGGGTCAATGAAATCCATGAAGACGTAGACAGTAGCCCCAAGGCCTATTATTTCCAGCAGGCACGAAACGGAGTATATGTAAGACAGGCATTATTAACCACAATTCTTGGAGTATAATGGAACGAAAAGAGCTAAAAGTATCCGCCATAAAAAACGGCACCGTAATCGACCACCTCCCCTCTGTCGCTGTTTTTCAAGTTATCCGCATGTTGGCCCTGGACCAGTCACAAGACCCCCTATACAGTGGCATCAACATGGAAAGCAAAAAATACGGCAACAAAGGGATTATCAAAGTAGAAAACCGGTATTTTAAACCCCAGGAAGTTAACAAGATCGCCCTGCTGGCCCCTAAGGCAACCATGATCGAGATCAAAGATTTTGAGGTGATTAGAAAGTCAGAACTGGAAATTCCGGATACGGTGGGACGGGTAGTGAAATGCATCAACCCCAAGTGTATCACCAACAACCAGGAGGTTCCAACCCGCTTCAAGGTAATCGATAAAGAACAGAAAGAGGAGTTGAAGCTGCACTGTATCTACTGTGAAAAAAATACGCCAAAGTCACATATTGAGTTTATCTGACACATAGCCCACCGCCCGGGGGCTAATCACCCTTTACTATTGCCGGGCTTTTTCAGCTTCTCAATAATTGAACTGGTGGAGAATCCCTCTTCCAGCTCAATGGTTTTCACTGTTCCCCCTGTGGCCTTGACCAGGTCATATCCAACCACCTCCTCTTCTTTATAGTCCTTTCCTTTCACCAGCACATGGGGTTGTATCTCCCGGATCAGGGCATATGGGGTATCCTCATCAAAGGGAACCACGTGATCTACAAACTCCATAGACGCCAGCAGCATGGCTCTGGCCTCCTCCGGGTTTACGGGGCGGCTTTCTCCTTTAAGGCGCTTCACCGAATGGTCCGTGTTCAGGCCAATGATCAGCACATCCCCTAATGCTGCGGCCCTGGCAAGGTATTTCACATGCCCATAATGCAAGATATCAAAGCACCCGTTGGTAAACACCAGGGTTTTGCCCTCCTGGGAAAGTGTCCGGGCCAGATTACCCGCTTCTCCCCGGGCCAGTATTTTCCGTCCTACCCGGCTAATATGGTCCATAAAACTTGAAAATTAATCCTTAATGTCCTTATAAAATATTGACAGGTTACTCCCGGGGCAGCCTGTTATCTTCACCAGGGAAAACAATATGTGGCTTATACTTCTTAGCCTCCTCCAGGGGCATCATAGCATAAGACAAGACGATCACCGTATCTCCCACCAGTGCCCTTCTCGCCGCAGGCCCATTCATGCCGATCATTCCCGATCCACGCTCCCCTTTTATGACATAGGTAACCAACCGCTCGCCGTTATCCAGGTTTACCACATGCACCTTTTCGTTTTCGATGATGCCCACCGAATCCATAAGATCCTCATCAATGGTAATGCTTCCAATGTAATGCAAGTCTGCTTCAGTCACCTTTACCCGGTGTATTTTTGATTTTAACACTTCAATTTGCATAACCCCTTTATTATTTATTAAATAATCTCATATTATCAATAAGCCTGACGTCACCGGCAAAGACCGCCACGCATAATATACAACGTTCATTATCTGTCCATTGTTCAATTTTCTCCAATGAATTTATATCCACTACCCGGACATATTGAGGCCGCAGGTGCACATTACTGCTAATTACCTCAGTGGCCCATTTTTCCAGTTGTTTCGGGTTTGTAAACCCGAGATACCTGTCTTTTGCCTCTTTCAACACTTTATAGATCAGCGGAGCAGCCTTTCGTTGCTCCGGTGTAAGGCGCGCATTCCGTGAGCTCCGGGCCAGCCCGTCGGCCTCACGGGAGGTGGGAACGGCAACAATACGGGTGCCCAGGCCAGTCATTTCCACTAACTTATTTATAACCTGCAATTGCTGAAAGTCCTTTTCACCGAAGTACGCTCTATGGGGGGCCACCATTTTCAATAACCGGTGTACCACAATAGCTACTCCGTTAAAATGACCGGGCCGGTATTCCCCCTCCATTACTTTATCCAAACGACCAAAGTCATACCTCTCCCGGGGTTTATCAGGATACATTTCCCCCTCCCCGGGAAGGAAAAGTATATGGCACCCCTGCTCAAGGAGAAGACGCTGATCTTGCTCCAGCGGCCGGGGATAGGCATCCAGATCACCCTCCTCATTAAACTGAATGGGATTGACAAAAATGGAGCACACCAAAAGGTCATTTTCCGCCTTTGCCGTTCCTAACAAGCTCATGTGCCCAGGATGAAGCGCTCCCATCGTAGGGACAAATCCAATAGTTTTGCCGTCTTTACGGTGCCGGTTGAGCTCCTCCTTTAAATGGCTGACCTTTCGTATAGTCTTCATATAAAATCCATTACATCCTTTCGGCCGGATGAATAGGCACCCCTTTTTTGAGGGCGTAAATCTATAAGGAAAAAATAAAACCATCTCAATATTTTTTGTTATTTTTGCAAGTTCCTTTTAGTTTCACAAACAACGTTTTATTATGAATAAAGCAAGAGTGTTATTTGTCACACAAAAAATTACTCCCTTTCTCCCTGAAGACCATATGAGTAAAATCGGGCGATTTCTGCCCCAGGGCATCCAGGAAAGCAATAAAGAGATTCGTACTTTTATGCCCCGTTATGGCTTGGTAAATGAGCGACGTAACCAGTTGCATGAGGTGATCCGTCTTTCAGGTATGAACCTTATAATTAACGACCTTGATCATCCGCTCATCATAAAAGTGGCATCCATACAGGCCGCCCGAATGCAAACCTATTTCATTGATAACGAAGAGTATTTTCAACGAAAATTTCTTTTTCATGATAAAAACGGCAAGGTGTTTGATGATAACGATGAACGCCTTATTTTTTATGGTAAAGGCGTTTTGGAAACCGTAAAGAAACTGGGCTGGGCGCCGGATATTATACACGTACATGGCTGGATATCCAGCCTGGTACCCCTTTATGTTCGCAGCATATTTAAAGATAATCCCATCTTTTCCGATGCTGTTATTATTACTTCCCTTTACAATGATGATGAGTTTAAAGGACCCTTGAGCAACAAGATGCACGATAAACTTAAGCTGGATGATATAAGTGAAAATTATTTGACACACTATAAAAAGCCCGATTACGTTAGCCTCATGAAGTCAGCTATTGATCATTCGGATGCATTTATAATGGGTAATGAAAAGATCAACGCCCAGCTGGAAAAATACGTAACTAAGAGCAAAAAGCCCTTACTGAAGTATCAAGAGGGCGAGGACTACGTAAAAGCGTACAATGCATTTTATGACAGGCTTCTGGAAGACAAAAAGTAATCCGGAATTTTTTTAAAACAGTGAATCCTTTATCCATGTCACAGTCATTTTTTAAGTCTATTTCTCTCCTCACCATTAGCGCCTTATTATTGGCTCTGCACGCTTGTGAAAAGCCTGAGGATTTGGGGAGGGATGTGCTGCCATCGCATGATGATCTCAACGCACTATTCAGTGATACCTTGACCATTCACGCTTTCTCTTATGAGGAGGATCCCATCAGTACCGGTAATCGTCAGCGGGTTATGGTTGGCAGCTATTTTGACCCGGTATTTGGCCAGGTACATTCTTCTTTATTTACCCAATTACGTATGCCTTCCACCAATTTGGACTTTGGACCCAACCCGCAGGTTGACTCCGTGGTTTTAAGCATGGAATATGCCGGTCTGTATGGAGATACCAATCAGCCGGCCACCTTTAAGGTATATGAATTGCAGGAAATGTTGACCATTGACTCCACCTATTATTCGGATGATCTGTTAAGCTATACGCGCACCCCCCTTGGGGAAAAGCAGTTTTACCCCCGTCCCACAAGCGCGGTCACCGTTGGCGGGGATACCTTACCACCCATGGTACGCATTCCACTGAAAAACTCCCTGGCTCAACGTTTTTTTCAAGCAGGAAGCGGTGTATTTGTGGATAACAGCACTTTTCTAAACTTTTTTCAGGGTGTACACGTGAAGGCTCAAGCCAACCCCTCAGACGGTTCTATATTGTATTTCAACCCGTTTTCAGCACATTCGGTAATGACCATTTACTATCGTTCCGATGGAGATACCCTTCATACTTCCTTCCATATGGGGGAAGAAAGCATTAAATTTAACCGTTACTTCCACGACTACACCACTGGTGATCATGATCTTCAATCTCAGGTACTGCAAAATGACACCCTCCCACCCACACAATCGCTTTTTATTCAGTCCATGGCCGGCACCAGTGTTCGCATCAGGTTTCCCCATTTGGATCAATACAGGAACAAGGACATTGCGCTGAACAAGGCTACTCTGGTTATTAAGGCCGATCCTACGGACGCCAGTTCGGATACATATAAAGAACCGCCCCGGATGGGGTTGGTAACACTCGACCCGCAAGGTGATCTACAATTGCTTACCGATTACCTGGTGTCTGCTGATATCTTCGACGGATATTATGACCGTCAGCGCAAAGAATACCGGTTTACCATCACCCGCCATATTCAGGAGCTGTTAAACGGCCAGCCCGATTATGGGCTGATGATGGTAAGCGATCGAAGAGCTTTAAATGCATACCGTGTGGTATTAAAAGGCCCTCAGGATCAAGATCAGCCTATGAAGCTGGAACTGATCTATACCAACCTTTAACATAAAACAGAAAATATCCATTTCATATGTGCGGAATAGTAGGTTACATTGGTGAAAAACAAGCTTATCCCATTTTGATCAACGGACTATACCGGCTGGAATACCGGGGATATGACAGTGCCGGGCTGGCTATTAACAATAATAGCCTAAAGCTTTACAAGACTCAGGGCAAGGTAGCTGACCTGGAGAAGCATGTCCAGGGCAAAGACATCACCGGGCAGGCCGGGATTGCCCATACCCGTTGGGCCACTCACGGCGAGCCCAACGACCTGAACGCTCACCCCCACTACTCCCCGTCAGGGAAAATGGCTCTTATTCACAATGGCATCATCGAAAACTATGGCTCCCTGAAAGAAGAGTTGATGAACAGGG
>PWNQ01000122.1 GCA_003557725.1 Bacteroidales bacterium
ATAAACTGGTGGATAATCCCCATGTGTTGGTGGTCGATGACGAATAGTGGGTCACACTATCCGCTCCTGAAGGAGGCTCAAAGTTCTCATGGAAAACAACCGTTGCCTGTCCCATAAGAAAACCTGCCATTAAAATCCCAGCAAGAGAAAGTAATAGGTTTTTCATTGAAAATAGATTTAATTAACTTATTAATAATAAAAAAAGAAAAACAGGACCAAATAATTGATACGCAGAGAGATACACAACAGCACAGAAAAGATCAGAACACACATCCCCGCCTGCAAATATAATTATTATTTACACAAAGTCAAGTTCGGGCATACGATTTTTTATTTTTTTTTGGAAAACCATGTTATCAATATTTTATGTCTTAAGAAAAACCTTTGTCCATAAAAAGTGTTAATATTGTAGCATGGAAAATAAAAATGGACAAAATAAGTTTTATTACTGGAATGATTTATCTGCATCCGGGTAAAAAAATCCGTAAACCACGCAGCGTCCGTGATGCTAATTCTTGTTGATTATCAAATACATGCACATGTTTTCGCTTTTATTTTCCGGAAAAAAAGTTAGCTTTGCTTTTTAATTGTTTTCTCATTTAGGGTTTTCATTAAAAAGAGTATCTTTGTTAGCTTTTTACAGGGAGCAACAAAAATTACGAACCATCTATAAAACAGTATGGTTTTTTGCATTTGGCCAGATCGTTGCCGGGTGTAAAGACCTTTGGAGTGACCATAATGAACATCTCAGATCAGCACTTGCACAAACTATTAAAGCAGATTTTTGGCTTTTCCAGCTTCAAGGGCAACCAGAAAGAGATCATCAAAAGTTTACTACAGAAAAAGGATACTTTTGTGATCATGCCCACGGGTGGTGGAAAGTCTATGTGCTATCAGCTTCCTGCGTTGATGCAGGATGGGAAGACGGCTATTGTTGTATCTCCGTTAATTGCCCTGATGAAGAATCAGGTGGACTTGATCCGCAATTACGGCACGGATGATGGCATTGCCCATGTATTGAATTCTTCATTGACCAAGATACAGTTGATCAAGGTACAGAATGATGTTCGCCGTGGCATAACCCGTTTACTGTATGTGGCTCCCGAGTCGCTGGCCAAGGAGGAGAATCTTGATTTTTTCAAGAAAATGAACATTTCTTTTTATGCCATTGACGAGGCCCATTGTATTTCTGAATGGGGTCATGATTTTCGTCCGGAATATCGCCGTTTACGCCCCACTATTAAGTCTATCGGCCAGGATGTTCCGGTAATTGCCCTCACGGCCACAGCTACTCCCAAGGTACAGGAAGACATCATGAAGAACCTGGAGATTGAGAAGGCCAATGTATTTCTTTCTTCTTTTAACCGGCCCAATCTTTATTATGAGGTTCGGCCCAAGACAAAGAGTGTGTTAAAGGAAGTGATTCGTTTTATAAAGCAGCGCCCGGGAAAGTCGGGTATTGTATACTGTCTCAGCCGCAAGAAGGTAGAGGAGCTGGCTGAAACGCTTCAGGTCAATGGCATTAATGCACTCCCCTATCATGCGGGGCTGGATTCTTCCACGCGGGTGAGAAACCAGGATATGTTCCTTATGGAAAATGTGGATGTTATCGTAGCCACCATCGCCTTTGGTATGGGAATCGATAAGCCGGATATCCGCTTTGTGGTCCACCATGATATCCCTAAAAGCCTGGAGGGTTACTACCAGGAAACGGGGCGGGGAGGGAGAGATGGCGGAGAAGGGCACTGTCTGGTATTTTATTCGTACGATGACATATTAAAACTTGAGAAATTTTTGAAAGGCAAACCAGTAGCCGAACAGGAGATATCCCGGCAACTGCTCAATGAAACGGTTGCCTACGCAGAAACGGCCATGTGCCGCCGGGAAATATTGCTGGATTATTTCGGTGAAAAATACGAACCCCATAACTGTGAGACCTGCGACAACTGCAAGAACCCAAAGGAAACCTTTGAGGGCAAGAGTTATGTTCAACAGACCATTGAAACGGCTCTGGCCGTTCGGGAACAGTTTAAACCTAACCACCTTGTAGATGTGCTTATGGGAGTACAGACAAGTGATGTTCAGGCATATAAACATGACAAGCTGGATATTTTCGGCAAAGGTGCACACCACGACCGACAACTATGGTCGGCCGCAATCCGGCATGGAATAGTCCATGATATTTTTTATAAAGATATTGAAAATTATGGCCTTATAAAAGTTACGAAAAAAGGAAATGAATATCTGAAAAACCCTTATTCGATTATGATGGCTGAAGACAGAGATTTTGAGGAAGCGGAAGACGGGGACCACGATATGGGGGCACATCAAACCAGTACGGCTGATGACACCTTGTTTTCCATGCTTAAAGACCTGAGAAAAGACCTTTCTCACCGAGAAGACTTGCCCCCTTTTGTTATCTTTCAGGATCCCTCTCTGGAAGAAATGGCCATTAACTTCCCCGTTACCCCCGACGAGCTGACACAGATCAGCGGCGTTGGGACCGGGAAAGCACAAAAATATGGAAAGCCCTTTCTGGATCTGATCAAACAATATGTGGAAGAAAACGACATTATCCGCCCCAGTGACATGGTGGTTAAGTCTATTGTCAACAAATCGGGGTTGAAAGTGCATATTATACGGAGCATCGACCGAAGGCTGTCATTCGATGATATTGCCCATGCCAAAGGCCTGACCAGAGAAGAGCTGATCACCGAAATTGAGCATATCGTGGCTTCCGGCACCAAACTGAATATCGACTATTATATAGACGAAGCAGTAGATCAGTACCATCAGGAAGATATCCTGGACTATTTTATGGAAGATGCTGAATCAGACTCAATTGAAGAAGCACTGGAAGAACTGGGGGAAGAAGAGTACCCGGAAGAGTCCATCCGGTTGATGCGAATAAAGTTTATGTCTAAATACGGAAACTAAAACCAAAAAGTAAACAGCTATGGGAAACAACGGCATGTTTCAGAAAGGGATAACCATTATTTTCGGAGTGGCGATTGTTATTTTATACATTCTTCACTTCACTTCAAAACAGCCTGTTAAGGCTCCTTCTGGCGCAGACATCCGCCACGATGCATCGGCGCTCAGGGTGCAGAAGATCGCCTATGTGGATACGGACTCTCTGCTGAGCCGCTACCAAATGGTAAAGGTGATGGAGGGCCATTTACAACAGGAGGGAGAAAGCATGCGGCGGGAGCTGGAGCGAAGGGAAAGGAATCTCCAGCAACGCGCCAGACAATATCAGCAACGTATTCAGAATAATGAAATTGGCCTGGAGGAAGCAAAGCAGACCGAGGAAGCTCTGGTACAAGAACAGGAAGCCCTTATACAGCTTCAGCAGGAGTATTCCAACCGGTTTGCAGATCAATCACTGATCCTCAATCAGGAACTGGTGGATACGGTGCAGAGCTTTCTGGGAAGGTATAATAAAACCAAGGATTTCGACTTTATCCTGGCACGCTCCCAGGCCAATAACAATATCCTGTTTGCCAATGACACCTTCGACATCACCATGGAGGTGATTGAACAATTGAATATTGAGTATGAAAACAAACAAGACAACCAATAAACCCTTTCTGGGAACATCATATATGAATTCCTTAATCCCCAGAGCTGCCATTCTTCTTACCACGGTGATATTTTTCTTTTCCTGTCAGGATTCACTGCGGGAAGAGGTGGTTGAGACCTGGGAAGATGGCACGCCCAAGCGAGTTAAATATTACACTGGTGACCAGGAGCTTGCAAAAGAAGCAGGTTTTTATGAGGATGGCAGCAAGATGCTGGAGGGCAGCTATATGAACGGAAAGCGCCACGGGCAGTGGTCCTATTATTACAACAACGGTAACCTGTGGAGTTGGGCACAATACCATGAAGGGAAGGAACACGGCCCCTACCGTACTTATTACAAAAACGGTGAAGTGCGGTATAAAGGAGAGATGAGGCATGGCGAACGATCAGGACTCTGGCGATTTTACGGGGAAGGCGGTGAGGAGTTGAAGCAGGTGAACTACGACAATCCTCAATCGTCTTTAGAGAAAGGCGCTATTTAAGATATTTTTTCAGTGCTTCAATCTGCCGTCGCTGCTTTTTGCTGGGCCTGCCCAGTCCAGGCTCCCGGTGTTCAAAGTTGGTGCTCCGGGTGGTCTTTAGCTCCATATAATCTTCTTCCGGGGTAAGGTCTTGCAGATAGTCTTCCACCCACCTGGCCCCCACCCTTTTCTCCAGGGGTTGCAACACTTTTACTTTCAAAGTTATTCCTTCCTTACGCACAAATATTATATGACCCGGCCCCACCTCCGATGATGGCTTTACCGGGCGGTGCTCCATTTGTACTTCTCCGGACTTACAGGCCTGAGTAGCCTTGCTCCGGGTTTTATACAGCCTCACCGACCATAGCCATTTGTCTATACGCACTGTCTCCGGCATATGCCACAGGTTTATTTTTTTCTGAAATAAATCTCCATGGGAGCTCCGTGAAAATTAAAATGCTGACGGATCTGGTTCTCCACAAAACGCTTGTAGGGGTCTTTAACATACTGTGGACGGTTGCAAAATACAGCAAACGCCGGAAATTTTGTGGGTAGCTGGCTGATATATTTGGGTTTGATCACTTTTCCCTTATAAATGGGCGGGGGATTCTCCAGCAGCCGTGGCAATATCAGCTTGTTCAGCTTGGACGCAGAAAGCTTTCTATTTTTATTTTCATAAACTTCCATAGTGGTTTCCAGCAGCTTTACAATGCGCTGCTTATTAACAACAGAGGTAAAAACGATAGGGATATCCTTCCATGGGGCGGTCTTTTCCCGTATAGACTGTTCCAGTTTTTTGGTGGCATTGGCCGGTTTATCTACCAGATCCCACTTATTCACTACAACCACAATGCCTTTACGGTTTCGGTCCACCAGGGAAAAGATAGCATTATCCTGCCCTTCAAAGCCACGGGTGGCATCGGTCATCAAAACGCAAACATCGCTATCTTCTATGGCCCTTACGGCCCGGATCACCGAGTAGAACTCCACATTTTCCGTTACTTTGGATTTCTTACGAAGCCCTGCAGTATCTACAAGCATAAACTCCCGGCCATAACCCTGATATTTAGAATGTATGGTATCGCGGGTGGTTCCCGGAACCGGGGTAACAATGTTCCGTTCTTTTCCGGTAAGCAGATTTATAAGGGATGACTTCCCCGCATTGGGCCGTCCCACCACAGCCACCCTGGGCAATTCCGTTCCATCCTCAGGTTTTCCTTCCCCCATTTCGTTAACCACCTCATCCAAAAGGTCTCCGGTCCCACTACCGTTTATGGCGGATATGGGAAAAACCTGGCTTACCCCCAGTTGAAAAAATTCTGACGTGTCATGAACCTGTCCGGTACTATCAATTTTATTTACAGCCAGCAGCACTTTCTTATCCCCTCGTCTTAACAGGTTAAACACTCCCTGATCCATGCCGGTAAGACCATCCCTGCCATCCACAACAAACACCATTACATCCGCCTCTTCCATGGCTACTTCCACTTGCTTGCGGATCTCACTCTCAAAAATATCCTCAGACCCTTCCACATATCCTCCCGTATCGATTACGGAAAACTCTTTTCCATTCCATTGGGAGTGGCCGTAATGGCGGTCACGTGTAACTCCGCTGGTGGACTCCACAATGGCGTCCCGGCGACGGATCAACCGGTTGAACAACGTGGATTTACCCACGTTGGGCCGTCCTACAATGGCTAATATATTGCCCATATCCTGTTAATTGTACTTTAATCAGAGCTATCTGATTGATATCCAAATCTTTTTAACTTCCTCTCGTCATTCCTCCAGTCCTTACTCACCTTAATACTCAAGTCAAGGAAAACTTTTTGTTCTATAAATTTTTCAATGGCCTTTCGTGCGTCGATCCCCACACCCTTTATGGCCTTTCCCTGAGTGCCGATCATAATTTTTCGCTGGCTTTCCCTTTCCACAAATACGGTGGCACGAATACGCACCATATCCCCGGTATCCTTATATTCATCTACTTCCACCTCTACCGAATATGGGATCTCTTTTCGAAAGCGGATCAATATTTTTTCCCGTATAAGCTCGGATACAAAAAAGCGCATGGGCTTATCCGTAAGAGTATCTTTGTCGTAATAGGGGGGCGACAGAGGTAAGGCTTGCAGGATCAACGCCTCCACAAGGTCCAGGTTAAACTTGTGAAGGGCAGATACGGGGATAATCCGGGAGCCGGGAAATATTTCTTCCCAGTGGGATATCCTTTGTGCCACCAGCTCCTGCGCACAAAGGTCTATCTTATTCAATAAAAACAACAGTGGCTTACCGCTCTCTTTAATCTTCTGCACCACTTCCTCTTTCATGTGATTATCCTGGGCTTCCTGGATCACCAGAAGCACATCGGCATCTTCAAAAGCTTCATCAATAGACCGCATCATAAGTTTGTGAAGCATGTAGCCCGGCTCCATGATTCCCGGAGTATCAGAATATATTATCTGATGGTCCGGGCCATTCACCACCCCCAGTATACGATGCCGTGTAGTTTGAGCCTTAGGTGTTACAATAGCAACAGGCTCTCCCGTCAGGGCATTCATTATTGTGGACTTGCCCGCGTTGGGCTTACCAATAATATTTACATATCCGGCTTTATGGGTCATACATATTTATTTAAACTACTTGCAACCAACGATTTGCACCGCTGAAGGACAGAAATAATCAGTTTACAAAGGTAATCATTTGAATGATATTTATTTTTTTTGCTTGCCGTTTAAAAAATATATGTATCTTTGCACCGGATTTGAGAGAGATATTGATCATTATCAATAAAGATATATTGCGGGGTGGAGCAGTGGTAGCTCGTCGGGCTCATAACCCGAAGGTCGTTGGTTCAAATCCAGCCCCCGCTACTAAGCGAAAGGGTGCCTCCACAGGCACCCTTTTTTGGTATGTCCCGTTATATTAACCCCCTCAAAAGACCCCTTTGTATCCATGAGTATTTCTGATCATCTAAAGCGGACCATCGGCGATTCTTTTCTTCGGGCACTGGTTTCCCGGATATTTGAGGGGCAAAGGGTCACCCGTGACGAGGGAATTTATTTGTTAAAAGAGGCAGAGACAGGCATCTTAGGCTTGGTGGCCAGAGAGGTTTCTGCGCTGCGAAGTATACCTTATATAAAAAGGCGGGCCTGTCATGTATCCCTTTCTTCAGGATTTTTGCGCATAAAGCCGGGAGCGGGCCTTTCTTTCCGGCAGTTAGAGCATCACTTATCTTCCGTTTCCGGGGTAGACACTATGGTATTCACCGTTGAGCCCTCCCCGGAGGTTACCCCTGACTGTCTGTTCCGCGCCATAAGCATGACCAGAGGCCTTTTTCCTGATGCGTGGATCACAGGCTTTGACGGCCCATCCCTGGATTTGCTCAGCAGAGAGCACAAAATATCAATGGAGGACCTTCTTGGTAGCTTAAAGGAGTCGGGACTGGATCAGCTTCTTGGAGGCAATGCCATACCGTTTGACCGGGTCCATAGAACAGCCCATACCCTGGGGCTATCTTCCCAGGTGTCTTTTACCATAGGCCCCGGGGAGGGCCCTGAAGCCACCATTACCCGCCTGGAAGAGATCCGCCAGTTGCAAGACCAGACTGCAGGGATTGAGATGTTTGTCCCGTCCACTGCGCCAGCCCCAAAAACACCCTGCGCATGCCCGGCAAAGACCTCCTGCATGGATGACCTTCGCTTATTTGCCGCATCCAGAATATTCCTGGACAATATAAGAGATATTGATGCCCAGACAGTTATTGGAGCCACTGGATGGGAAAGGGTGTTTTCCTTCGGCAGCAATCATATTACTGTTTTTCGAAAGGGATCGGCCCCGTATATTCCATATTATGGGGAGCTGTTTATTTGTCCAGCGGGTGAAAAATAGCTTATTACAATAATTCACCGGTGGTTTGGTTACAATTTCTTCACAAACCCCACCAGAAATGCTCCAAATTGATCCCGCTGTTCTCCGGGGATACCGTGTCCTTCGGGATAGTCAGCCACCTGATGGTCATCCGTTAGCATCACGCATCCTTTAACCTGTGCATGTCCAAACCGGGACAGGGTGTTATGCAATGACCGGGGCGTAAAAAAGCGGGCATTGGAATATATGGGGTGGTCCTCTTTTGTTTTGCCCAGGGCTGAATCGGCATTTAGTACGCCGGTCAACAGGCATCCCCCCCGTTTTAACACACGGAATACTTCATCAAAGAACTTCTCCTGGTCTTCCACAAATTCAGCTGTGGCTATGGTAAAGATATTTTTCACCGATTCTGCGGGAAATGCCAGGTTCATGGCATTCATTTGCATAAAGACACTTCCCGGGATATCCTTTTTAACGGCCTGGTTTATCATTTCACGGCCAATATCCACGCCGGTGATCTGGAATCCATTATCACTAAAGAACGATGACCAGTGTCCGGTGCCGCATCCGATTTCCAGGGCTTCTTTTTCCGGGATCTTTTTTAAAAATGTCTTTACCAGCCGCTTTTCCACAGCATCCACTTTAGCCCCGGCCGGGGTTTCATAATACTGATCGTAGGATTGGGCAATGGAATCAAAATCAAAACGGGTCATTATCATCAAAAGGTTTGGGGGTTTTGTTTACTTTGTATGCTGGCCTGAGCGTAGTTGCGCCATTTATCCATAAGCTGTTGCATATCCTGGGGCAGGGGTGCTTCCTGTTGTATCTTTTCTCCGGTTCGAGGGTGTTCAAACCCCAGCACCCGGGCATGCAGTGCCTGCCTGGGACAAACACTAAATGCGTTCTGAATAAACTGCTTATACTTGGAGAAGCTGGTGCCTTTCCGGATCCGGTCCCCTCCATAGGTTTGATCATTGAACAGGGGGTGCCCCAGGTATTTCATATGTGCCCTGATCTGGTGTGTACGCCCGGTCTCCAACTGACACTCCAGAGCTGTCACGTATCCAAATCGCTCAATCACCTGATAGTGAGTAACTGCATGCTTCCCTTTATCACTGGAGGCATACACCGTCATCACTTTCCGGTCTGCCACACTGCGCCCAAGATTCCCCTGCACTGTCCCCCGGTCCTTTTCCACATCACCCCATACCAACGCGGTATATTTGCGATCGATGGTGTGACTAAAGAACTGATGGGCCAAACGGGTTTGTGCCGGTTCGTTTTTTGCCAACAGTAACAGCCCCGTGGTATCTTTATCTATACGATGAACCATATAAGGCTCTGTGCCGGGGTGATTCTTTTCCAGGTAATACTTCATGGCATTGAGCAATGTATCATGGTAGTTTCCATAGGCAGGGTGCACCACCATCCCGGCAGGCTTGTTCACCATGATCACATCATCATCTTCATAGCAAATGTCAAGCGGGATATTCTGGGGGATTACCTCTATTTCCCGTTTGGGAGCGGCCAGCATAATGCGGATATTATCACCTGGCTTTACTTTATAGTTAGCCTTTACATTAGACTGGTTCACAAAGACATGCCCACCACGCATGGCCTCCTGTACTTTATTTCTGGATACATTTTCCAGTCTACCCATCAGAAACTTATCAATTCGGAGCAGGCTTTGGCCCTTATCCACGGTGATTTGATAATGTTCAAACAACGGATGGTCCTGGGGAAGCTGAGGCTCCCGGGTGCTGTCACACATAGCATATAATTAGTTAGTTATTTGACAACCATAATCTTTCTCCGTTCCACCATACCGCTTTCCAGGTTTCTTATAAAAAGCAGATATACCCCCTGTTTTAACTGGGGCAATGGCAAGGTTTTTTCCCCGGAGTACTCATTAATAAGCCGTCCGTCGATGGCATAGAGCGAAGCCTGCAAATATTGGCTTTCAATATTGGTTTTTAAATTGATTTGCTCTCCGGATACCACTGGATTGGGATAGACCATTAGTTCTTCCTGTTTTGAACGGACAGGTCTTTCCACATCCATGTAGGGGTAATCATCACTTCCCAGTATGGGTCGTATCATCAAAGCACCTTGATAAATGCTGTTTATCCATTGGCCCATGGTATTGTAGAAGATGTTTTCCCGGGCGTTCCTGTTCAGGTCAAACCCCAGGTTCAGGTTATCTCCGGTGGTTTGCTGCCATCCCACGTAGAAGGTCTGGTTCACCGGCACCGGATGGTCCAGAATATAGGTTTGGAATTTGTTTCTTCCTTCAGTTATGATGGGATACACCATGGTTTGCTCATAGATAATGCTGCCGGGCACGCCGTTATCATCATCCCAGACAATTAAGGTGAAAGGCTTGACGTTAGCATTGTTTTTCACCCGGTTAAAGTACATCTGCACCGACCTCAGCGTATCCTCCACATTCACATTAAACCGGTATGCCAGTTGAGCTCCGTTGGTGGATAGGCCGTATCCAGCCTCTGCAGTACCGTCATCATAGGCATAATAATTATAAAAGCGTTGATAAAAGCGGGATGTATCATTGAAGTTATAGGGATCATCGGGGACGTTAATATGGAACAGAACCTGAAAGTCGTTATATTCCTGACTATTGGAGGGGTACACATAATCCATCACATGTTCAAAGTCAAACGTGCTGAAAGAGGGCATGTTCTGGTTAGTAATGGGGGTTGGGAAGGTATTATATGGGCTGGACAGTCCGGAAAGGTCATGGATTTTAAAGGTCATGTTCACATCCCTGCGGTGCCCCCGGTTGCTTCGATAGGATATACGAAAAGTATCGGCCATTTCGGCTACAGCGTTGGCCATAAACTGGTTCCAGGGCATCTGCTCATAATTATTAAGCAAGCTGTGGGCGTTAGAGGTCAAAGTCCAGTCCATAAGGGAGGTGTCATTATGGGCTCGTTGGATATCCATATACACATAGTTCAGGTTCCATATATCCACATTTCCTGAAAGCCAGCTTGGTATGGATGGGTCTGAAATGCTGGCATAGTTCATAAACATCATTTTAAATCCTTTATGAAAAAACATGGTATCAGTAACCGGGATCATTACTCTTTTATAGTATGCCTGGGTGGAGTCATAGAATGTTTGCAGGTCCATTCCTTTCATGCTCCACATATGGATCCACTTTTGCTGTTTAGGGGCATAAAATTTCACCAGGAAGGAGTCTGTTTCCTGAGGTGGGCTGTTGGATATCCCCTGGGGTTGTATATAGAAGCTGAGATAGATGGAATCCTGTGGGGTTAGTTTTTTTTGTATTGATGTGATGGAGTCCAGGCGTATGGGTTGAGAGGTAAGTGTATCTGCGGGGAAGCTGGTACTAACGGCGTGTGGGTATATTGCTCCGGTATCATTAATTGCATCAAAAGTAGCTACTCCGATATTAAAGTGTTCATATCCATACGATCGGTTAACAAACACGTATCGGTCTTGCCACAGGGAGTCGTCGGGGAATGGCCCCGGGTTGGTAAAATCGTCCAGGAATGGCAGTTGCAGCTGCCGGGTTCCCCGGGACAAGTTGGCTTGAGGGGGTTGTTGTTTGGCGGCCTGGCGCACCGCAGGGTTTTCTCCCAGGCCGGTGAGCACTTCCTGTCCCCACAGCCCCCGGGCGGGCAGCATGCCTGCAAGGAGTGCCACAATAAAGAAAATCCGTCGTTGCATGATCTATAAATTTATGGTATGTCTTAGGGAGTCTCCCTCGTGAATAAAAAGGCTGTCTTCTTTATATTCACGGATATATTCGCGGAAGTCAAAGGCCCGGTCGCTCCGGTACACCAGATCTACTGCAGACCCCATCCTCAGTGTAGTGCTTCTGATTGGTCTTGGCCGTTGAATATATACTCTCGCTCCCGCAGTGTCTGCAGGGTTCAAATGCCGCTCACGACCCACATTAAGTGAACTCATGTGCAATTCTTTAACAGCCTGTGACCGCCTCATGCCAATAAGAAAAGGAACATCCACATTGCTTATACGCAAGCCTCCTCCCAGCACCAGTTTGATCCCGGATCCTTTCTCTACATACTCCCCAGGTGCAATTTCCCGGCCCATATACTCCTGCCTGAGCACTGCATTCCTGGCAATATTGGATACATACTCCAGACGCTCCACCCTGAGACCAATACTGTGAAGCGCTGCTCTGGCTTGACGAAGGGTGAGGTCTTCCAAATCGGGCATACGAACCTGCTCAGGCAACATGGAGACAACCGTTAAGTATACCTTGCGGCCCTTTTTTACCGTGGAACCCGGAGGGGGATCCTGGGCCACAATACTGCCACGCTCCTGACTATCATCATATACCGAGTCGATTACAACAAACTCAAAATACTCCTGCGCCGAATACTGATCCAGCTCGCCGGTGACAAGCCCCTGAAAATTGGGCACCTCAATGGTCTCGCCATAGCGGGAAAGCACCTTTAAATAATACAGACCACCAAACACAAGGATAAGGGTCAGAAAAACCATCACCGCCAGGTTAACCCATAATGTCCTACTCCGGAAAAACTGAATTATGCGCATTGATAATCAAATTATATACGGTAAAAAAGCCCCCGCAAAGCAATGAACTCCATACCTGTTAAATGAAGAAGCAAAGATAATTATTAATATAAACATACATTAGACCATATTATTGTTAGGTGGCCCCAGACCCGTTTCCAGTGTTTTTTCCTTTAGACATTCCATATTCCCGGCCATTAGCGTATTTTTGTATCATCAAACAATAGTGATTATTTTAATGGCTGCTCAATAACCCATGGGGAAATAGCAATAAAATTTACCATCTATGGTCATTTTTTTTCACAAACCGGGGGTGATTATGCCTCTGCGGAAAGCTTCCGCCCGCGCCCCTCTAACTCCCCTAAAGGGGAGGCATGGGGCATGGGGCATAGGGCATAGTTATTTGGCATTTTATAATAATGTCTCCGCATATTATTCGTGCATTCGTGGCAACGAACACCAAACAAGAAACAAGGAGCAACGAACAAAATTTTAAGCACATGAAACACCCATGACAGGATTTTTGACACACAGGAGGATGATTATTTCCTTACCGGAAAGCTCCCGCGCGCGCCCCTCTAACTCCCCTAAAGGGGAGGACCGGGCCAACCCGCGGCAGTTTGCGGTGA
>PWNQ01000028.1 GCA_003557725.1 Bacteroidales bacterium
CGCATGCGATACCGTCGATCCAGAAGGGGATGGTAAAAACGATTGTGGACGATCCCGTGGTGGTCGGGATAAAGACCTGTAGCCATAGAATAATGAGCGGGAAAGGTGTTGCTGGGAAATACCGATTGCATCCAGCGGGCTCTGACGCCATGGGAGGCCAAGCTATCCAAAAAGGGTGTGGGAACACGATCTGCATAATCATGCCGAAACCCGTCCAAAGAAACCATGACCACATAGGTGTCCCGGCCAGGGGTACGCTCTTCTGTCTGTGAGCCCAGCCCTTTACCACATGAGGGGAAGGGCAGCAACAGAATGATTAAACTGAAAAATGTGAGTATACTACGCATAAAACTACTGGTATATTTTGTGTTCAGGGGGAGGCCCATCCGGTGTACCCCCTTCACTGAGAGAGGAAAAAGCAGGGTTATTTATGATCATCCAGTGGTAAAAAGGGTAGATCTCAGTATAGCACGACTCGCTTAATTCATCTCTAAATATACTTGTCCAGGTGTCCAGCTGAGCAGGCCAGTAAGTAAGACTAAAACCGTGACTGCGATATGCCCGGAAGACCCAGAGAACTGTCTCGGTAAAAACTACCGGGTCGTAGCCGGTAAAAAGTGAAGACATAAAACGCAGATGATTACGGTGGTTGTCGTACATCATATCCAGATTGTCACTTCCTATAAGGCGTGCCAAATCTTTTCGCTGTTTAAACAGGCCATTCAGCAATACCGCCATTTTTTCCGACTTGCGGGAAAACTCCGTTGCTGATTCCTTTGAAGGCTGCTTTAATTGTGATGCGGATTTGATCAGGTCTTCTTTTTTCATGTGTTTAAAATTTTGTTCGTTGTTCGTTGCCACGAATGCACGAATAATATGCGGTGACATTATTATAAAATGCCAAATAACTATGCCCTATGCCCCCAAAGGGGAGTTAGAGGGGCGCGCGGGAGCTTTCCGGTAAGGAAATAATCATTCTCCTGTGTGTCGAAAAAATTTTCGCCATGGATGTTTCCTGTGTTTGTATGTTTATATATTGCTTGTTGTCAACCGCTAATGCATTAAAACCCAGTGATATGTATTTGTTATATTATTGGTTATGAGTATTTTGTGTATTATTCCGGGGCTTTTCAATGGGCAAAGTAAAATAAAAAGACGATCCTTTTCCTTCCTGGCTTTCTACCCAAATTCTTCCCATGTGGCCCGTAACAATTCGTTTTACAATGCTGAGCCCCAGCCCGGTGCTTTTCTCCCCGTCCACAGCCTTTACGCTGATGTTGGAAAAAGGGGTGAATAGCTTATCCTGTTCGTTTTCTGGAATCCCCTGGCCCTGGTCTTTTACACTGATTAAAATATCTTTACCGGTGGAAAAGGCTTCAACGGTGATGGTAGTATTGGCGTTGGAAAATTTAATGGCGTTGGATAACAAGTTGTTTAACACCTGCTCTATTTTAATGGAATCTGCAGAAATTTTCGTAAGTGATTGAGGGACATTTATTTGAATTGTTATGCTCTTTTTGGATGCCAGGGTTCGGTTAATATTAATACTATTTTGCAGCAGTTTTTCCATGCATATTGTTTCATAGTTGAGCTGCAGTTTTCCCGATTCAATTTTTACCACATTCAGTAACTCGTCTAATAGTCTAAGCATAAAGTGACTGGATGACCTGATCATTTCCAGAATCTCTCTTAGCTCATCGGAAAACTCATAATCGTTGGAGTCCATAACCAGTTCACTGAACATTAATATGGATGCGATGGGACTTCTCAGGTCGTGTGCGGCAATGCCTAAAAACTGGTTTTTCTGTTGGTTAAGCTGGTCCAGTTGTACGTTTTTCTTTTGCAGCTGGCGTGTTAAGTTGCTCAGGTCGTTGTTCAGCGTAACAATGGTTTTGTGGATGGTTTCCATCTCGGCCATATTTATTTCGCCCACCAGTACCATCCCTTCCGGGGTGTTAAATGAGGTAAAGTAAAAGGTTTGCGGGAGTTTTGTGAAGGTGTTCACGTTGAGCAGCATGTTTTGCACCTCCTGGTTGAGTAATTTATCTGTGTCCAGGTTTGCATTAATCTCAGTGAAAAAATCCCGGATATGAGATGACGTCAAGTCACGTCCGGCCAGCTTAATGGCGAAAGCATTGGCATGGGTTATGGTTCCTTCCGAATTCACCGTAAGCTTAATGATGGATGAATGGGTGTCCAGATAGTTTAGAAGCTGTGTTTTTATATTGTTCATTTTTTCTATTGGTTGATAAAGCGTTGCAACCCGGGGATGTCCGGGATATAGTGCACATCATCAAATTGCAATATTACATCTTTTCCGCCCCATTTGAAAGCTTGTCCTCCTACAATGATTGTTGTTCGGGGAAAAATTTTCCTAATCTTTTCCAGGGTTCGGGTCATCTCATTGAGGTTAAAGTAGATACTCAATGATATGCCAATCAGGTCGGGGTGTTGGCTTTTCAGAAACCGGATCAGTTCTTCAGCCGGCGTGCCGGCTCCAATAAAGTAGCCATCCCAGCCGTTCATCTCGAAGATATCCGCGATCATTTTGGCGCCAATCTGGTGATATTCATTGGCTACGCAGGCGACCACGATTTTTTTTCCGGTGCGTTGGCTGGAAAAGATCTGAGGCTGAAGCCGTATCATCAGGTTCTCCGTCATTGCCGTAGCCAGGTGCTCGGTGGCCACAGAGATCTTGTTCTGCTCCCAGTATTCACCCACCTGGTAAAGGGATCGCTGGAACAGGTCGGTGTATATGACTTCTATAGAAGTACCCCGGGCGGTCAGGTCATCCACCGTAGCCATACAAAGCGCTTTATTCCCTTGAATAAGATTGCTGAAATAGCTGTCGTATAAATCTTTTTCTATTTCCATCCTTTAGTATTTTTTGCCCCACCTGAAAGGGGAAATTTGTCTTATAGCGAATGTAAATACCTTGTGGGTTTACACCGGCCCCATGTTTGGTTATTGGGCTGCCATTATGGCGTCATATTTTTGATCATTTCTATCAATACCTTTCCTTTCACCGGTTTAGCCAGGTAGTTGTCGCAGCCTGCCCTCAGCATTTTTTCCCGGTCGCCTATTTGGGCGTAAGCCGTAAGTGCGATAATTGGCAGGGTAGGGCGGAGTGCTTTTATCTTTGCTGTTGCCTCCAGGCCGTTCATCACCGGCATTTTTACATCCATAAGAATGAGGTCCACCTCTGGGTGTTGCCGACATAGCTCTACGGCATCCGTGCCATTTTGCGCATGTACCACTATAAAGCCGGCTTTTTCTGTCACTGTTTTTAAAAACAAATAATTATTTTTATCATCTTCAGCGATCATAATTGTCTTTTTCCCCGGCTTCCCG
>PWNQ01000029.1 GCA_003557725.1 Bacteroidales bacterium
ACGAATGATAGGGGATGGCCACGAATGCACGAATGATAGGGGATGGCCACGAATGCACGAATGATAGGGGATGGCCACGAATGCACGAATGATAGGGGATGGCCACGAATTAAAGACGAATTATTTGTGCATTCGTGGCTTATATTATTTGCCACCAATGCACGAATAATATTGCGCCAGTTTGAGAGATTGATAGACTTCCTTGATAGGAAAAAAAGGGAGCAGATTAATTCACCACCATGATTTTGTAGTGCCAGGTTTGGCTATCATTGTTTATTCTGACGATGTAGCTTCCTGCGCTGAGCTGGCTCAGGTTGAGTCGTGTTTCGTTTTGGCTATCATTGATTTGGTGTGTTTTTACCAGTGTGCCGTTTATGTTGAGTATGGAGACCAGTGTCTTCCCTCTGATCTCATCAGGTAGTTGTATGGTTATATGTTCCCTGACAGGGGAAGGGAATATTTTCACGGGGGTGTTTTTTTCTATTTCTTCCATAGATGTAATGGTAGTGATGAGCGAATCGGATGCTATGCAGCCTCCAGCTACTACGCTAAGGGTTGTGGTATAGGCTCCGGGCTGATAATACTGGACGGTAACGGTGTCAAGGGTACTGGTAGCGGGGTCGGCGTGGCTGGTGCCAAAGTCCCAGTTTCTATAGGTGGTGGTTCCCGGAGGCATGTTAGTGGTAGACTCGTCTATGTAAGTAATCATATCCGACTGGATCCAGTCGTATCCGATTTTTACATTTGGCAATGGTATTACGTTGATACATACGGTGTCTGTGGCACTGGAGATGGTGTCGGATACGGTAACGGTAAAGCAGGTGTCATAAGGTGCTCCACCCTGATCGGGCAGGGTTACCGAAGGGGGGTTTAATACGGTGGGGCCGTGGCTCCATAACACGTTGATGCTTGAGCTGGGGCAGGTAATAGCAATCGCGTCCACCCCCCAGGTGTCTTGTCCGTCCCCGTCGTTAAGGAATTGTGCCCAACGAAAGCTTGTATTGCTGGTGAGTGCAGCCTGGGGAACGTGGCTTTCATAAAGGTGCCAGTAATAGGTGTTATCCGACGGTTGATGTCCCTGTGACCCTTGTCCGGGTGGATAATTGCCAAAATGGGTGCCGCCGGGGGTAGGGTCCCACTGCCCCCCGGTTCCCGGTGTAGTGGTTGTTCCCAAAAAATCGTCCGGATAAGTGCCATTATCTGTGTAATGGTTATGGCCTGTAGGGTATTGGTTCACTCCGGGAAAGTCGGTCCAGGTGGCCCCATTGTCGGTGGACCATTGCAGGGTAACCCCCTTGTCGGGATGATCCGGGTTTTGACAAGGACCCTGTTGATGAGAAGCCCCGTAACGCATGTACCAAGTTGCTTTGCAGCCGGTTACGGTTAGGTCATAGCTTTCAGTGACCAACTCCCGAGTGCCGGAAGTGGATTCAAACCAGCAATAAACCCCCGACGGACCAAGTCCGCAGGGATTGCTAAATACGGGGGGACCGCTTGAAGACCACCCGGGAGCTAGCGTGGTGTCTTCAAAGTCTTCGGTTAGAATGATACCGCAACCTCCCGTGGCGGAAAGGGTTATGTTATCCCCGGCACAAACATTCATGGGGTAACCAATGGCGCTGACCTGACATTGCGCGGTTAACACATTGCTCTGCATTATTAATAGAATAAACAGGGCCGAAAAAAAGAGTGAAAGTACTTGCTTTTTCATAATTCTGGTTTTGTTGATTAATGTGACCGGAGCAGAAAATGCTCAATTTTTACTGGCGTTAAAATACAATCATGGCATTTTTAGATCCAACTCACATTTAATAGAGACAAAAAATTTGCCATATGGGTTGCAAAATAAATGATTTTTTTTGATACACGAGTCCAGACTAAAAACACAAACTTTTTACATTCGCTAAAAATCAAAAGTAACCTTTTAAACTGGACTCATACATCCCAAAAAGCAGGTTTAATATGTATCAAACAATATATTCAACCGGCTGTTTACTCATTAAGTCCATGAGTAGTTCATGGGCTATTTAGCTGATTTAATTCAAAAAGCATTATTTATGAAAAAAGAAGCGAATGGTATTCTTATTGAAATCCGTAAGGGCGACATTACCAATCAGAATGATGTGGAAGCCATCGTTAATGCGGCCAATGCCCAGCTTCTTTCCGGTGGGGGCGTGGCAGGGGCCATCCACAATGCTGCCGGACCGGAGCTGGTTAAAGAGGCTGAGCCCCTGGGCCCCATAAACCCCGGTGAAGCGGTGCTCACTAAAGCCTATAACCTGCCCAATAAGTATGTGATACACTGCCTGGGACCGGTATATGGCGTGGATAAGCCGGAAGACAAACTGCTGGCCCAATGCTATATCAATGCTCTGAGCCTGGCTGACCGGGAGGGAATAAAGTCGGTGGCCTTCCCCGCTATCTCTACCGGGGCCTTTGGATTCCCCGCACAAAAAGCTGCCCCGGTGGCCATAAAAACCATCACTGATCAGACCCAAAAACTGAAAAACGTGAAAACTATCATTATGGTATTATATGGAATGCCTGATTTTGAGCTGAATGTAGAGATTCTTAACCAGACGATCTGATCAAATACCAACAGGTTTACGGATAATAAAATGAAAAGATCATGATACAATGCAGCTCTTGACGGCGTTTTCAAACAAGCAATATATAAAATTATAAACAGATAAAAACCCATATTATTCGTGCATTCGTGGCAACAAAAACAGATGAAACGCCCATGATAGATTTTTTGACACACAGGAGGGTGTTTATTTCCTTACCGGAAAGCTCCTGCGCGCGCCCCTCTAACTCCCCTAAAGGGGAAATAACAATAGCCAGCCTCACCGTTTACGTGTTCATTTGGGATGCGAAGTCCAGTTTTGAAAAAATGTTATATATTTGCAGTGCTTTGGTGAAAATTTATATATCTTTGATTATCAAATAATTTATAAAATAAACAATCGAATTACTATGGGTCAGGAAAAAAATGTTTATTTCTTTGGCGATAAAACAGCCGATGGAAATGCAACCATGAAAAACCTGTTGGGTGGCAAAGGGGCCAACCTGGCGGAAATGAATCTTGTAGGTGTTCCGGTTCCTCCGGGTTTCACCATTACTACGGATGTGTGCACCTATTACAACCGGCACGGGGGTGAGAAGACGGTGGAGTTGATCCGCAAAGAAGTTGAGGAGGCGGTGTCCAAAACGGAGAAGGTTATGGGTACTCGTTTTGGTGATAGCGAGAATCCCTGTTTACTTTCGGTGCGTTCCGGGTCCCGGGTTTCCATGCCCGGCATGATGGACACGGTACTGAACCTCGGCCTCAACGAGCGCACCGTCGCCG
>PWNQ01000123.1 GCA_003557725.1 Bacteroidales bacterium
AGATACATTAGGAACAAATGCTTTTTATTGGATTGATTCTGCTGTAGGACCTGAGCCCGGAACTCCAATTACAGCTGTGTATAATCTCCCGGAGAATGAATACCCCATCAGAGCTAGGTATAGAACTGTAAATCAGGAGTGGTATAACTATTACATACAAGTTTTTGGAAATGCAAACTGTACTGATACAGTTCATTATTTAATTGAACCGATAGGACTTATGGAGGCAATTTTTGAAATATCCCCTGAAATTTTACTTGAAGACCTTGTTGCTCCTGAAGCAGAGGTAATCTTTAATAATTTATCGGATTACGGTGGAGTAAGAAGAAGATGCATATGGAATTTTGGTGACGGTAATACGTTAACAAGCTGCGATGAACAAGTAGAACATACCTACACAGAACCAAACTGTTATGAACCGTTTCTTATTATCATGAATAGAGACCTTCAGGAATGTCGAGATACAGCTTTTGTTGAAACTTGTATTGAAGTAGATAATGAAAGTAGCCTCGAAGTTCCAAATGTGTTTACTCCTAATGGCGATGGAATAAACGATTTCTTCCAAGTTAAAGCGGAAACTCTAAGAGATTTTAGAGGTCTGATTCTTAACAGATGGGGTACAGTTGTTTACGAATGGACAAACTGGCAAGACGAAGAAGCAGGTTGGGATGGTAAACTTCCGGGAGGGAGTAATGCCTCATCAGGTGTTTATTACTTTGTTATTACTGCCACTGGAATGGACGATGCTCCATATGAAGAAAAAGGAGCATTACACTTATTTAGAGATTAATTTAATAATAAAAACAATATACTATGAATAGGATTAAATTATCATTAACCGGATTATTAACAATTTTTGTTTTAATAACAATTAACGCACAAGACGATTGCTACAATGCAGTACATATTCAAATGGATTATTACTCAACTTGCGGATTAATGGCCCTGGAGAATGTAGAACTCGAAAATGCAAGCCCCTTTACCGATGCTCCTGACCCGGGATGCGGAAATTATAATGCAGGGACTAACGACATGTGGTACACTGTAATGGTACCCGCCGGAGTTACAGAGTTAGCATTTCACGCAATAAATCCTCCTGCCTTTATGCCATTTGTTTCAGACCCCTTTAGTCCTGGAATGGCAATTTATAGCGGATCTTGTGGAAGTCTTAATTTGTTAGATTGCTTTTCAGATCAGGGGGGAATGCTTGGACATGGTGAAATTCGCTTTGAAGTTGTTGACGGGCTAACACCCGGACAGATATTATACATTAGAGTATGGGATCAAGATAATAATGATAATCCATTTTGGATTGCGGCATCAGTCGAAACACATTTTGATGAACACAACTGTGATACACCCGCAGAAATGACATCAGGGGGTTGCAATATTCTCGCACCTCAAGGTGAAATACAGTCTCCTAATGAATGTGGTTGGTCTTCTACGGATAATACTGTTTATTATCATTTTACTGTTTACCCAGAAGATGAACAACCTTATACTATAGAAGTTGAAAATGGCGAGTGTTGGAATAATGAGACCGGAAGCACCCTTCCAAGTACAGTTGAAATTCAATTGGCTGTATATAGCTGGAATGGCGTTGATTGTGATGGTATTGGTGGTAGCCCATCATCAGATCCTCCCAATAATACAACTTACTGGGGTTGTGAAAATGGAACCGGAACTCAGGTTTTTTCTGAAAATCTACCTCCTGGCCAATATGTTTTGGCAATGGACGGGTATAGTAGTATGGATGGCTGGTCATTATGTACATATGGTATTAGTGCTGACTTTATTGAAGAAGAGCTTATTACTGATTTAGGGGTAATAAACGCTACTTGTGGAGAGGCTGGCTCAGCAACCGTTTATATAATTTCATCATGTACTGATAGTCCTTCAATAAACTGGAGTAATGGTGCAACCGGAACAAGTGTAGAAAATCTAGACCCTGGCTCGTATTCAGTAACTATTAGTGATGGTGATGACTGCGAGGATGTAATTCATGAGTTTGTGATAGAAGATAATGACAACTTCTCTGTAACGATTGTAACTGATGGTGATGAATGTTCTGAAACTGTAACATTAACCGCGCAAGTAGAAGGTGCAGACCCCGGTGATGTTGACTTTACATGGAATACAACGCCCCCACAGTCAAGTCAATCAATAGAAGTTTCAGAATCCGGAAATTTTTCAGTTAATGCAGAATATGGAACTTGTGATGACTCAGATCAAATTAACGTTACAGTAATGGATGTCCCAGATGCTACAATTACCCCTGCCGGACCATTCTGTAACGATGATCCTTCCGTTACTCTTGAAGCAGCATCAGATGGTGGAACATGGTCAGGCCCCGGCATTACAAACCCCTCAACTGGTGCATTTAACCCTGCTCAGGCGAATATTGGCGAAAATGAAATTACATATACAGTAGGCGAAGGTGAATGTGAAGCATCGGATAATATAATAATTAATGTTTATGACACCCCGGATGCTACAATTAATCCCGCTGGTCCTTTTTGTGCTAATGATGCTCAAGTAACTCTTACTGCAGCTTCTACAGGAGGCACTTGGTCCGGCCCCGGAATTACAAGTCCGGCCAACGGAACTTTTGATCCTTCGCAAGCAAACGCAGGAGATAATAATATTTCATATCAAGTCGGAATTGAAGGATGTCAAGATAGTGATGATATTATAATAGAAGTTATTGACGGTATTATCATACAAAACTTCTCAGACAATGTCTGTAGTCCGGATCTTTCCGAATATTATGTAACATTCTCTGTTATTTATGAAGGTGGTGAAAGTGCATCTTTCTATGTTGACGATGGTGGTGGAGATGTGCTACATAACGGCAATTATTCAGGAACATTTCCAAATACTGAAACATACAATCTAATTATTACGGATACTAACGGATGTAGTACATATCAATATACCGGCTCTACTGATTGCGGTTGTCTTACTTTTGCCGGCACAATGTCAAGCTTAGAAACTTTACACCTATGTGCTGATGAATGCACAGACGTCCTTGCACATAACGGAGACCAGGAACTTAATACCGGAGATGTTTTTGAATTTATTCTACACAACGGTTCTTACCCGGGAAATATTTTAGCTCGAAATGATACTCCTGAATTTTGCTTTGAGGATATTGTCGGTCTAAATCTTGAACAAACTTATTATGTATCTGCAATTGCCGGCCCAGACAATGGTAGTGGTCATGTTGACCAATCAGGAGATTGTTATTCACAGTCTGCAGGTGCACCGGTTATCTGGTATGATGACCCTATTGCATTCAATCATCAC
>PWNQ01000232.1 GCA_003557725.1 Bacteroidales bacterium
CCAGCTTAAAGATCCCACCCTTTCCGGTGATGGCTAAAAACTCTGTCAAATCTTTCATCGGCTTTATTATTTATTATGTACAAATATATGCTATTTATCGCCCTTGTGATCACCACCCCATCAGCTTATTCCGGGCCGGTGTGATTCTCTCTGCTGATTTATGCTATCACTTCTTTTTCAGCAATATATAATTTTTATAATCTCCTGTCTGGCTCATTCCGGGTATATTTTTCTTCATCCATGTAAAGGCTTTATTTTTCCAGGTTTCGTGTTTATGTGGTTTTCGTTGACTGTTTGGTTTTCCGCTAAATTGCAGTTGGTCATTCCAGTCGAATCGGGCTATCCAGCTTTTCATCGCTTTTGGGTGTGATCCTTTAAATTCCTCGAGCAGGTTTAGTGGTCCGTAGTCGAAGGTAAAACGTTTTTGCACCTCCATTTGTTTCACCTTTTCTTCTCCTTTATGTATGGTGGCCAGCGCTTTGGTTTTATTACGCATCAGATGAGGGGGTCTTACCCATCCATAGTGATACACATATGCATCCAGTTCCACTACTTTAAGCTTATGGGTTCCTTCTTTGTTTCGATAGCTTTTGCCGTCGAATCCGGGGATACGTCGAAAGGACTGAGCTGATTCCCAGGAGTGGATATCCGGGTGGTTTCGGATAATCCGGATTTCTTTTTTATACCAGCTATGGGCTGTATGATAGTGGTAATAGTCGCCCCAGAAGTGCACATATTTAAGCAACATTCCTTCCACCTCTTCATCGTTGAGGTATTTTCGGCAGGCTTGTTTTAGCACGGGCAGGTATTTTTCGTGTATCACTTCATCGGCCTGAAGGTACAGCAGCCAGTCTCCGTGGCAGTGGTTTTTGGCCAGGTCAGTTTGGCGGGCATTTTCCATTCCGTTGGGGTACTTTTTCAGGTCCCACACGGTATGGACGATACGCACTTTGGGGGAGTTTATCTTTTCGATAATTTCCATCGTTTTATCATCCACATCGCAATCGCCCAGGGCCACCACAAACTCATCCACCAGAGGCAATACCGATTCAATCACTGCACTGATGGGGTAATACAGTTTATCGGCGTTCTTAACCATTGTAAAACCACTGATCTTCATTACTTCCAGGTTTATGCATTTGGATACTACTGCCTATTTTTCCTGCAGCTTATCCATTTGCGCTTTAATACGCCGGATTTTTTCTTTGGCATCATCCATTTTCCGGTTTTCTTTTTCCACTACAGCCGGAGGTGCATTATGGACAAAGCGTTCGTTTGAAAGTTTTTTCATTACTCCATTAAGGAATCCTTCCTGATACTGCAGTTCTTTCTCCAGTTTTTCCATCTCCTTATTTTGGTCCAGTTCTCCGGCAAAAGGGACAAACATTTCCTGGGATCTTACCATCAGGTGCAGAGCATTTTCTTCCGGTTTGCTGTCCGGGTGTATGGCATCCAGGTGGGCCAATTTTTTCACCATTTCTGCAAATTGCCCCAGTGTTTCCTCCATTTTTCCTGCCAGGTACAATGTAACACCTTTTTTTTGGGGGATATTTTTCTCATTTCGCAAATTTCTCAGGGCATTCACTGTTTCCCGGGCAAATTCGAACCGGTGCAGCATTCCATTATCATAATCTTCTGTCTGGGGCATGGGAGCTATCATGATGGAGTCCCCTTCTTTTCGTTTGGTCAGGGTATGATATACTTCTTCCGTAAGGAACGGCATAAAAGGGTGCAGCATTTTCATCAGTTTTTCAAATATCTCCAGGGTGTCTTTCCGGGTATTTGGGTCCATGGTTTGCTGGAATGGCGGCTTCACCATTTCCAGGTACCATGAGCAAAAGTCGTCCCAGATAAGGCGGTAGATTGTCATCAGTGCATCTGATATTCGGAATTTATCAAAATGATCTTTGACCACATTCATTTTTTGGTTCAGTCGGTTATTCATCCATTTGACAGCCATGGCATTGCTTTCCGGGGTTTTCATTTCCGGGTTTGTTTTCCATCCCATTACCAGGCGCATTGCGTTCCATACTTTATTGCTAAAGTTTCTGCCTTGTTGGCAAAGGGCTATATCAAAGGGCAGGTCATTTCCTGCGGGCGAGGTAAGCAACATACCTACCCTTACGCCGTCGGCGCCATATTGGCGGATCAGCTTGAGGGGGTCCGGGGAATTCCCCAGTGATTTAGACATTTTACGGCCCTTTTTATCGCGAACGGTACCGGTGAAGTACACATTTTTAAAGGGTTTTTCTCCCCGGTATTCATATCCGGCCATGATCATCCGTGCCACCCAGAAGAACAGAATTTCCGGTGCGGTAACCAGGTCATTGGTGGGATAATAGTATTTCACCTCCTTATTATCCGGGTTACGTATTCCGTCGAAGACGGATATGGGCCACAGCCATGAGGAGAACCAGGTATCCAGCACGTCCTCATCCTGTCGCAAGTCGTCCATTGTAAGTTTTTTCCCGTACTTTACCCGTGCCATTTCCAGTGCTCCTTCCGGGGTATGGGCCACCACCACCTGGTTGTCCGGGGTATAATATGCCGGGATGCGTTGTCCCCACCACAGCTGCCGGGAGATGCACCAGTCGCGTACGTTCTCCATCCAGTAGCGATAGGTATTTTTAAACTTTGCCGGACAAAACCGGATATCATTGTTCATCACGTGTTCCAGTGCCGGCTTTGCCAGATTTTTCATTTTCATAAACCACTGCAGCGACAAGCGAGGTTCGATGACTACGTTGGTACGTTCTGAATAGCCCACCTTATTGGTATAGTCTTCTACTTTCAGCAGCAGCCCTTGTTTTTCCAGTTCCTCAGCCATTCGTTCCCGCACCACAAATCGGTCTTCGCCCACAAACAGGGAGGCTTCCCGGCTCATAGTGCCGTTATCTTGGAATATATCAATGGTTTCCAGATTATGGCGCTGACCAATGGCATAATCATTCTCATCATGTGCCGGGGTCACTTTCAGGGCGCCTGTTCCAAACTCCATATCCACATAGTCATCCTGTATCACCGGCACGGCACGGTTCACCAGGGGGACGATCACCCGTTTGCCATGAAGGTGTTTAAAGCGTTCATCGTTGGGGTTAACACATACGGCTGTATCCCCCAGGATGGTTTCCGGGCGGGTGGTAGCGATGGTCACATGGCGGTTATTTTCTCCTTCCACCGGATAATTGACGTAATACAGGCGGGATGTCTCTTCTTTATATATCACCTCCTCATCCGACAGGGCAGTGAGGGCCCTGGGGTCCCAGTTAACCATACGGACTCCCCGGTATATGAGTCCTTTGTTA
>PWNQ01000176.1 GCA_003557725.1 Bacteroidales bacterium
CTTCCCAGGTGATATGGACTTGCTGGTTGATAACGGTAACGCTATCAATCTCCGGGGTTTTGGGAGGTATTTTATTCTCAAAGGTACCCCCATCCGCATTGGAAACAATCTCACACCCATGGCTGGTGGGCACACGAACCTGATAACGAAGCGCTCCCTGACAAATAAGTACCGTATCCAGCCAGGAAGTGGCCTGAGTAGAATCCAATAGCTTCCATCCCGCCGGTGGCTTGCGTTTATAAATATAATAAAAGGGATTGGATTGCTGCTGACTATAAAAGGGGTCATTCCAGTTGAGCTGTACGGTACCACTGTTAGGCCCGGGACTGACAGCAGTGAGCAGAACAGACTGCATGGTATCACCCGGAATCTCCACGTATTGCTGCGGCATTATTTCCGATACCGTAGATAAATAATAGTAGCTTCCCGGTAGTGCCCCGGGAGAAATATCCTGAAAATACAGATCATTAACGTTCCAAAGGGTGTCCACTATATTATATGGTCCTGCAGCAGATGCACTTCGATACAAAATGTAGCCATAAAAGGAGCCGCCGGGGTCGTTAACCGGCACCCAGGTCACATCCACCTCCCCAGAGTCCAGCACCGACAGGCATACCAACTCCGGAGCATCCAAAGTATCCCCTAACAACATGGCCAGGGAAAACACCTTAGAAGCTTCATCATATTCCAAGGCGCCATCCTCGGCCACTGACTGAAAAGAAACTCCTCCAAACAGTAACAGCAACACCAGCACCTTGATCCATACGTTAACCGGATGTATCATTCGCCCAAACGTTTATTACTGAAACGGTTCCAAAACATACTTTGGTTGTTAGTTCATGCCGGCCCGATAGGTGAGGCAATTGGGCTGCAATTAATAACCCCTTATCAACATCAGACTTATGGGACAGACACTTATTAAACGTTGATTGAGCCGGTGAAGTATATCTGGCCCCGGAGAGAAAAGACATAGTATTAGGGATCATATCTTACCCACAACCACTTCACTGATCTGGTCAAAAAGCATATACTCATTGGCCAGTTCCCTCAATCGATGGGCATCTATCTGCTTAAGCTTATCCAGATAAGATTGAAAATAGTTTTCAGGAAGCTCATAATCGGACAGTTCCATAATTGCCCTCAGCTTATCTTCATCTTTTTCCAGTGATCTCAGCACCTTTCCCGGGATATAATTTTTCACCAGGTCAAGCTCATCATCCTGGATCAACTTTGTTTTCAACCGGTTGATCTCCCTGTAGATTTCTTCCAGGGCCAGATGAGTGGCATTGGCATCCACATCCGTAGCCAGCACCCAGATTCCTGTTTGTTTGGTACTGGCAATAGCGGAACCGGCTCCATAGGTAAGTCCTTTTTCTTCTCTCAGGTTCTTCATGAGTCTGGATCCAAAATATCCTCCCAACACGGTGTTAAGAACCGTAATCTCCATAAAGTCTTCATGAGCCTTATTAACCACCTTCCAGCTAAGCCTAATGGCTGACTGCACCGCATCATCATTATGAATATGCCTGGTCCTTCTCTGGTTAGTGAATGCATTTGCTTTGCCGGTCGTGCCGTTGTGCCTGGCAAGAGGTAGCGTTCCCAGCGTTTCTTCCAGCACTTCCTTCAGTATTTCCTCCCGGATACCGGTAACAAAGACACGTGCTGTTCCATTTTGGATGTGGTCTTTATAATAGTTGTACACATCCTGGACATAGATATTGGAAAAGGCCTGCATATCTGTTTTATGTCCGTATGGGTGTTGTGGGAAGATCAGGGCGTTCATTTCATTTTTCGCCTGATACGCTTTTCGCTGAATGCTGGTGCGATACTGGGCTATCATTCTGTTTTTTAACAGGTTGAACTCCTTTTCCGGGCAGGTAGATTCTTTTATAAGCAGAGCCAGCAGGCTCATAATGGCTTTAAAGTCCTTTTTCAGCCCCTTAACGAATAGGGTAATATGGTCTTTCCCGGCCACCGGGCTAATGGTAGCTGCATAATAGTCTATAAACTGGGCAATTTCCTTTCCGTCTTTTCCGGTGGTTCCCTCCAGCAGCATTCTGGCAGCCATTTGGGCTTGCAAAGGTTTATTCTGGACCGCTATACCCCCATCCAGCCGCACCATCATATTAAAGAGCTCCATATCATTATGATGACCATAAGCATGTACTACTTTTAGCGCGTTTTTCAGGCCAAAAGAGGCATATTCAAAAGGGATAATCTGCCCGGTTTCCTGAACAAAAGGTGCAACGGATCGGTCTGGCTTCATCTTTCAACTAATATTAACGGATTAATGTAAGGGTACCGGTCTTTGTTTTTGTCTCCCCTTCTACTCCGGTATATACGATATGATAGAGGTAGACTCCGGTGGGTGCCTGACGGTTTTGGTACTCCCCGTTCCAGCCCTGGTTGATTTGCGTGGTTTCAAAAACCACGTTCCCGTTTCGGTCCATGATCTGCATTCTGAACTCATTAATGCCCACGCCATAAGCCCGGAAGTAGTCATTGATGCCATTTCCGTTGGGGACAAAGGCATTGGGCACAAACAGCGATCCACATTCCTTGAGTTTCAGTTTATATTCATGGTTGACCTCCCGGCCTTGTGGATCCAGGACAGTGACGGAGTAACTCACTGCGGGGTCAGGTACCAGGGAGATACTGCTATCGGTGCTGCCGTTAAACCACTGGTATTTTTCTCCGCCACTGGCCCACAGGGTCACTTCATCACCAACACAAACAGGTTCATCATGTTGGGAAAACCTGATGTTTACGGCAGAGTCTGCAGCGGCATATTGGTCCTCCCGGAGGATTTTTCCTGCAGGAGGTATTTCCCTGTGTTCCCGCCCGGTGGTGTCAAGGTGACGGGCGCCCGGTGGCGTATCTGCAAGGGATAATTCCCTGGACTCCAACGGTGAAACGGGCGGTACTTCTTCCGGGGTTGGGGGTGAAGTATGGCGGCGTGAATCTTCGGCAGGCTCCTGAACCCTTTCTTCACCATCCTCTGCTTCTCCATGCCGGGCCACCGTTTCACGGGATGCTATGGATGACTCTTCCTGACCATAATGAAACTCCATGGTATCAGCCGGTAGTTGGGTCAGATCGTCCCCGGATTCTTTCTCTTCTTCAGGCATCGATCTTTCCGTCACCCGGTTGGTGTCTGCCTTGGGAGCCTGAACCACCGGATCGGATTTGGGTTGGGCAGTAAATAAATATACTGCTGCACCAACCAATACTGCGGCGGCGGGTGCGAGCCACCATGGGCTCACAGACCATCCGGATGCACCGGGAGCCGCAGAAGAAGAAAGGTTCTGCTCAATATTCTCCCATACACCGGGAGAAGGTTCCACACGGTAGCCCTCCAGTTTCTCTTTAAAAAATGACCCTATATCTTTATTCTTATCCATTGGTATTAGCTATTCCTGTTTTCATAATCTGAAAGCCACTCTCTAAGCAATTGCCGGGCCTTTTTCAGGCGCGACCTGCATGCTGTCTCGGTGATTTTCAACTCTTTAGCAATCTCTTTGTGGGTGTATCCATCTATATCATACATGTTAAACACATTGCGAAACTCCGGCGACAACATTTGGATGGCCTTCAAAATATCTTCCGCCACCAGCTCGCTATCAGCGTCTCTCTCTCCCGGAAGCAGCTCTGCATATTCTGATATATCCTTCCGGGTCTGGTTCACCCGTTTGTTCCGGTGCATATTTAGTGCGGTATTGACCACGATACGTCGCAGCCATCCGGCAAAAGAGCCTTGCCCACGATAGCTTTCCAGATTGTCAAAGATCTTTACAAAGGCTTCCTGCAGCACATCCTCAGCACCTACCCTGCCATCGGTGTAGCGCATACAAACCGGCAGTAACAAAGGTGCATATAATTCATACAGAGTCCTCTGATCCCTCTTCCTGCCTTTTATGCACCCCCTGATGATCCTCTTCTCTTTTTCCGAAGCCATTGTTTTCATTAAAGTAGACACACCTTTATGGAAAAAAGTGATCCAATATGTGCATTATTATTGAGTCCGGCCTGAAAGATCATGATTGATTTTCAGTAGGGTTCATCTTATAGACCAGGATGTTTTCATTATTTTGGGAAAACAGTTTACGGCATTGCTGCCCTATCATTTGTGGAGTAATGCGCTCATATAATTCATTTTGTCTGGAGAAGCGTGATGCATCGCCCAGCAGTTGGAAGAATGCCAGGTTCATGGCTTTTTCCAGGGCTCCGTTTTTATCTTCTTCCAGTCTCACCAGTGCTTTATTTTTAGCTTTTTGCACTTCCTTTGGCGAGGGCATTTGGCGGGTTATCTTTTGCAGCTCTCTGGTGATGGCCTGATTGGCCTGGTCCAGGTGGGTATTTTCATTCACTTTCCCTGCAATGACCAGCAATCCGGGGTCAATATCTCCGGTGATATAGGCATCGATCTGAGAAAACAGTTCCTGTTCCCTGGTGAGCGCGTATTTCAGTCGTGAAGACTCTCCACTTCCCAGTATATCCGAGATCAGGTCATGGGTATAATAAGCGCTATCATTTCTACCTGCCATAGGGTATGTTCTCAGGATAATAGAGGCGGGCACTTTCCGGGTTACCTCCAGTGTTCGCTGCTGTTTTTGAGGAGGTTCTACCGGCAATCTTCTTTTAAACCGTATTTTAGCCGGAGCAATTGGTAGAAACCATTTCCTCACCAGCTTGATCACATGTTCTGCAGAGAAAGGAGATACTATGGATAACAGGGCATTATCGGGAGTATAGAACCGGTTATAAAATGCTTTCACGTCTTTTGTCTGTACTTTCCGGATATGCTCCAGATCAATACCGATGGTTGGCCAGCGATATGGGTGCACCTTATAGCTGAGCTGCCGTGCCAAAGCCCACAAGTCGCCGTAAGGCTGATCCAAATAGCGCTCCTTGAACTCTTCCATGACCACATTTTTCTGGATTTCCAGTTTTTTTTCATCCAGAGAAAGGGCCTGCATACGGTCTGATTCCAACCATAGCGCCGTTTCCAAATTCTTAGCCGGCAAGGTGATGTAATAATTGGTAATATCATTGTTGGTAAAAGCATTGTTCTCCCCGCCAGCCCTTTCAAGCTCACGGTCAAAGACAGGCACATTGGCAGACCCCTCAAACATCATATGCTCAAACAAATGAGCCAACCCGGTCATGGCAGGGTCCTCATCCCGGGAGCCCACATCATACATTAGGTTTACCGCTGCAATACCAATGGATTCATCCTGATGAACCAACAACTTTAGCCCGTTGGGCAATACATATCCGGTGTACTCTGACATAAAAATAAAATGGTTTTGCGTTTTCGCTCTCCATGAACAGGCAAAAGTAAGAAAGTTTAGCCAATGGAATAACGCTAAAAAAAACACCTCCCTGGCGTCAATACTACAGATGTTTGTTTTACTGATGCATACATTGATTTGAAAAACATGGGGGACGTTTTATAATCACCGGGAAAAACAGTATCTTTGTTTGCTCAAATTGTTATGCTCCTTCACAGGTTTTCATAAGCCTGTTTGCCGGGCAGCCCTCCGGGGAGGGTCACTTATAATAAGTAAGTGTACACATTTGTTTACAGCAAATTAAGAATTTTTTTATTTGGTATAATTTAAATATTAATACGATGAAACGAGACAAGGAAATATTTGATCTGATTGCCTTAGAAAGAGAGCGTCAGATGAACGGCCTGGAGCTGATTGCATCAGAGAACTTTGTTAGCGAACAGGTTATGGAAGCCATGGGGTCAGTAATGACCAATAAGTACGCAGAAGGCTATCCGGGAAAGCGTTACTATGGTGGTTGTCATGTGGTTGACCAGAGCGAGCAGCTGGCCATAGACCGTGCCAGGGAGCTATTCAATGCGGAATATGCTAATGTACAACCTCATTCGGGTGCACAGGCCAATGCTGCAGTGATGTTTGCCGTTTTGAAGCCGGGCGACACCTTTATGGGCCTTGATCTTTCCCATGGCGGCCATTTAAGCCACGGTGCTCCGGTGAACCTGTCGGGGATATTATATAACCCGGTGGCTTATCATGTGCGCGAAGAGGATGGCTTGCTGGACTATGAAGAGATGGCAGAGATCGCCCGTAAAGAAAAGCCTAAGCTTATTGTAGCCGGAGCCTCGGCCTATTCCCGCGACTGGGATTATGCACGCATGCGCCAGATCGCCGATGATACGGGAGCGTTACTGATGGCGGATATCGCACACCCTGCCGGGCTGATTGCCCGCGGACTGCTGAACGACCCGCTGGAACATTGCCATATCGTTACCACTACCACCCATAAAACCTTACGTGGCCCACGCGGCGGACTGATCCTTATAGGCAAAGACTTTGACAACCCCTGGGGTATTACCACCAAAAAAGGGACGGTAAGGAAAATGTCTGCATTGATCAACTCAGCCGTGTTTCCCGGACAACAAGGAGGCCCGCTGGAGCATGTTATCGCTGCCAAAGCCGTGGCTTTCAAAGAAGCCCTCTCCGATGAATACCTTGAATACCTCCTGCAGGTCAGAAAAAATGCACAGGTAATGGCTAAAGCCTTTATGGATAAAGGATATAAAGTTATTTCGGGAGGAACAGACAACCACCTGATGCTTATCGACCTGAGAACTAAGTTCCCCGAAATCACCGGTAAACAGGTGGAAAAAATACTGGAAGAAGCGGACATCACCATCAATAAAAATATGGTGCCCTTCGATAGCAGATCACCGTTCCAAACATCGGGACTGCGGGTGGGAACTCCTGCCATAACTACACGGGGACTGAAAGAAGAACACATGCCTGTGATCGTCCAGTTTATCGATGAAGTGATCGCCAATATAGATAACGAAAAGGTGATCCATGGTGTGAAAGAAAAAGTGAACCAGATCATGAGCAAGTTTCCATTATTTGCTCATAAATAGTGTTTATCCATACTTTCCCATATCTGCGTTGTAGCGAAAATTTCGCAGAAAAACCGCTGAATATCCGTTTTCCCTTTCCATCTGGGCAAATGATTTTCAGCGGTTTTACCTTATATTGGCTTGCTATTGGTCCGCTGCGGCTTTATCCATCAACTGCGCACTGGGCCACCAGCTTTCTATCATGATCTGATGGGCCGCATACCACTGTTGCACTCCCGCTTCATTCTCCATATTATCTTCCAGTGCAGCCATAAGGTTGTGCAGTTCTGCTTCTTTCAAAGTAAAATTCTGAAGGAATTCAACCAGGATGGGATATTCTTCTGAAAAGCCCTTTCGTGCAATTATCACACATTGATCACTGGGAAATACATTGCCGGGGTCCTCCAGAAACTTTAGGTCATACTGCGTCCACTTTACATGTGGCTTCCAACCGGTAACCACCACCGGCTCCCGATGGTTAAATGCTTGCTTCAGCTTCTTTAGCATGGTCTTCTCATTGCCGCTTTTTTGGGTAAAGTCCAGCTTATAGTGTTCAATAGCCTTTTGGGTATGTTTGTATACCCCGGAAACTTCTTCTATTCCTACGATGGTGGAGTCAAAGTGTTGTGTGTAATGGTTCAGGTCTTTAATGGTATTCATGGCCATATAGGCCGGCACCACCAGCCCGGTGCGGGCCTCTTCAAAGGACACTCCTATGGGTTCTGTTTTATCCCCAAAGCGGCGCATATAGTCTTTATGCATATTAGGCAGCCAGGCGCTCAGGAACAGGTCCCCCTCCCCTTTGGCCAGGTTGGCATAAATAGCACCAATATCCATTTTGCTCAGGACAACCTCATAGCCTTTCTCTTCCATTACCATTTTTGCCAGGCTGGCCAGAGCCACACTTTCTTTCCAATCGGGATAAAGGATGGTGACCTTCCGGCCCATTTCTCCGGTAGCTATAGCTTCCTCTTCTTCCTGTTGTGTTGACCCGCAGGCAAGAAAAAACAGGGGCAGAAAAAGGAAAAGCAGGGCATTTTTCAGGTTTTTCATATCATATTCATTTGTTTCGACCAATGAACAAAGATACAACATTCCCAAAAACCACCCTGCCTTTCTTCAGCCCCTGAAGTGGCCTTACTTTACCAGTCTCTGGATGTAGGTCATCCGTTATTTTTTCTGGCTCCTATTCCTGCGGTGATCCGGTCCAGGATAATGGCCAGGATCACTACCACCAGTCCGGCTTCAAACCCTTGTCCCACCTGCAGGCGTTGAATTCCTCTGAGCACGTCCTCTCCCAGTCCTCCGGCACCGATCATGGCGGCAATAACCACCATAGACAGGCCCAGCATAATGGACTGGTTTACTCCAGCCATAATAGTAGCTTTTGCCACAGGCACCTGCACTTTAAAGAGTTTTTGCATATCCGTGGCACCGAATGCATCTGCCGCTTCCGTAAGCTCTTTGGGCACTTGCCGGATGCCCAGGTTGGTAAGCCTGATAAGGGGTGGCAAGGCAAAGACAAAGGTGGCCACCACCCCGGGAACCAACCCCAGGCCGAAGAACATAACGGCCGGGATCAAATATACAAAGGCGGGCATGGTCTGCATAAAGTCCAGAACCGGTCGGATGATAGAATCAAACCGGTCGTTTTTGGCAGCATAAATTCCTAATGGGAGCCCCACGACCATCACCAGTATCTCAGCCGTAAGCACCAGGGCCAGAGTTTCCACAAAAGCCTGCCACAAGCCAATGTTCTCGGTGAGCAGCAAGCCGATCACTGCAAACAAGCTGTTGCGCCAGCCTGCCATATACCAGGTGATCGCCACGATAACGGCCATAAGGATAAGTGGATGCAAAGTGAGCATGCCATCCTTTAGGTTATCCACCATGAAGTATACAAAGGCACTGAACCCGTCAAAAACGGCACCCAGCTCACGTACCAGAAAGTCCACCGCATCCGATATCCATCTATCTAAAGGCACTCGAAAAGGAAACATAACTATATCTCTTAGAATTAATTACTTCTCTTTATTATCCATTACCTGAATATCCGGATCCTCAGACAACGCTGCCAGGATACTGCCCCGGGTAACCACTCCATGAACTATTTGGTTGTGGTCCACCACCACCACCGGTCCAAACTGATTATCTGAATACACGTTGATCACCTCGGTGAGGGGCATATCCAAATGGACAATGGAAGGTTGCTGTATTAAGTTATTATCAAAAGGGATGTCTTCTTTATCCTTGTTTTTATTGATGTAATCGGCCAGTTCCCTGGCAATCACATATCCTTTCAGGGTTTTGGCCTTATCGGTCATAACCAGTCCGGTAAGTTTATTTTGCCTGATCTTTCGCATCATGGTTCTTGGGCCGTCATTGGGGAATGCTTGTTCAACCAGGGGCTGCAGTATTGACCCTGCGGTGAGCACAGCAGAGCGGTCCATATCTTCCACAAAAGCCTTTACGTAATCATCAGCCGGCTTGGAGATAATTTGTTCGGCCGTACCCACCTGAACGATTTTCCCATCCTTCATAATGGCAATACGGTCACCCAGGCGAAAAGCCTCGTCCAGGTCGTGGGTAACAAAGACAATGGTTTTCTGTAGCTTGTTCTGCAACTGGAGCAGTTCATCCTGCATTTGCCTTCTGATAAGGGGGTCCAGTGCGCTAAAGGCTTCGTCCATAAGGATGATGTCCGCATCAACAGCCAGCCCCCGGGCCAAACCTACCCTTTGTTGCATACCCCCGGAAAGCTGGTCAGGGTAACTCTCTTCATTGCCCTCCAGCCCCACCTGCTGGATCATCTCCATAGCCCTTTTGTGTCGCGTTTCCTTGTCTACCCCCTGCAACTCCAAACCAAACTCCACGTTCCCCAGCACCGTACGATGGGGTAAGATGGCGAAGTTCTGAAATACCATTCCGCAAAAATGCTTGCGGCGAAAATCTCTCAGCTCCTTTTTATTTAGCCTGGTAATATCAATTCCGTCAATAATGATCTCCCCACTTGTGGGCTCATGAAGACGGTTTAGCAACCGTTCCAGGGTAGACTTCCCACTGCCTGACAACCCCATTAGTACAAATATCTCCTTTTTATAAACAGTAAATGAAGCATCCTGTACGCCCACTACCAGTCGTGTCTCTTTTAGGATATCATCTTTGGACTTCCCTTGTTTCAAAGCCTTCAACGCCCTGTCGGGATGCTTTCCAAAAACCTTGAATAAATTCTTTACTACAATTTTTTCCTGCATATTTTCAAGTATTCCGCTGGCCATATAAGCCCATTGCACACTGCTCCTGATGCCCGGCAATCCGGGCATAAAATAATCCCAGGTAATAACAATCATGGCTCATACCAGCGATTAAAACCGGGGGGCTTGCCCCCCGGTGGTCAGGCACAGCTTAAGGCAGCCACTGTTGAACTATTTCGGGATTATCGGCGATCCATTTCCTGGCTGCATCAAATGGATCCATGCCATCTTCGATGTATCCCATCACTTCATTGATCTCTTCAGGTGCCCAATAGAAGTTGTCCAGCAAATGGAACGCATGGGGGTTTTCCATTTCCAGCTCTGGCGTTACGATGGTAGCAATATGCTCCTGATGGCCAAAAGCACCTTTGGGGTCGTTCAGGTATTTAAGGTCATACTTGGCGAACTTCCAGTGTGGTGTCCACCCGGTAACAATGATCCACTCTTCTCTTTCAATGGCTCTGTCCAGTGCGGCGGTCATGGCCGCATCGGAGCCGGAAAGCAGGTTGTAGTCCAGGTCATACGCCTCCAAAGCATTTTCGCTGGAAGACATAATGCCAGCACCGGGGTCAATGCCGGTTACTTTACTGTCAAACTTTTGGGCCAATTCCTCATCATGCAGGTCTTCAATGGACTCCGCATCCACATAGGCGGGCACTACCCAGCCTATTCTGGCACCATCCAGGTTGGCTCCCAGGTTTACCACGTCATCACCAAACTGCTCATAATACCTTTCATGGGTAGCGGGCAGCCAGGCAGTAACCATTGCGTCAAAGTCACCCCGTGCAATGCCTGTCCACATAGGGCCGGCATCCACAGAAGTAAGATCCACCTCCTGACCCAGCTCGTCCTCCAAAAGGGCAGCCACCACATGCGTTGAAGCATTGGCACAATCCCAAAGGACATAACCCAGTTTTACTTCCTTTACCTCGTCTTTAGCATCTTCCGGATCGCCACAGGCATCACAGGAAGAGAAGCTCAATACCGTTGCCAGACCAAGAAAGACTACTAACAATCCGGCAAGCTTTTCACTAATCCAATTTACTGTTTTCATAACTGATGTTGTTTTTTATGGTGTTAATAGCAATTGATTAAAAATAATAACCTAAGTTTATGTTAAAGCGATAGTTCCAGTCCATGTCGCCGGCAGGAACAGGAGTACCCACCTGGCCAATCTCGTCGGTATAATAGGCAGCTTCACTGTCACTATCCTGGTACAGGTGTCCTGCTCCCAGTCCGGTTCCAAAATGGTTGGTAAGCCAGGGTTGGTTTTTTCCCATGGCAAAGTCCACATAGGTGTAAATACTGCCGGCAGTGATCATAAACCCGGGCACCAGCATGTGAGAGTCTTCAAAGTCGTAATACTCGCCCGCCACTTCTACCTGACCGTCTTTGGTCATCAGTGAATAGTTTACATAAGGCTGAATATTGCTGATGGGCCCCCAGTCCACATCAATACCATAAGCAACACCGGCAGTGATGATGTCTGCTCTGGCAGCTACCCCATCACCGTAATAAGGGTCACCATAAGCGCCCATCTGTACACGATCCAGTGTCTGGCCGGCATCATTTTTCGCCAAATAATCGTAGTTGGTATACTGAACCTTTACATTGAAGTTGTTAAAGCTGGAGTTTATATGCCCTGCCAGAGCATGACCGTACTCGATCTCATCCAGCACAGAATTATAAAGGCCTTGCATCTGACCGGAAACACCAATCTCAGTATTCCCAAAAAGGGTGTAGCCCACACGAAGGTTAAACTGGTTTAACTCACGAATGGAAGATACTGTATCTGAAAGATCATTGCCAACAGAGTTGTCAAAATCGTCGTAACTTCCATCCGGTATCACATTATACGAATAGGTTCCTGCCCCGGGGTCACCGAAGGAAGCTTGCCCGTAAGACGGGCCTGCAGGTTCTGCCTGACGAAAATAGGCTGGCTTGATGTTCAGCTTATCCAACACATCATAATCAAACTTCACCCCCATATTGTAATCGTCCTCCAAACCCACATAGTAGGGGGTAAGGAACCACCAGCTATGGGAATTGTAGGTTAAATTACCAAAAGGAACCTGGGTCACACCAAGCTGCATGTTCAGATTGTCCAAAAGGTCATATCCCAGATAACCATGGTGAATAAAATGGGTGTTGAATGTGGGGTAAAAGCGATACTCAAAGCTTAAAAAAACCCCTGCGGTGGAACCACTCACATTCAAACGCCAGGTATCCCATGTAGCGCTGGTATTGGTGGTGGTGGGGTCGGACTCGTAGTTGGTGCTCATAATATTATAACGCATAGCACCACCAAAAGTGAACCCGTCATCATCCTGTGCAAACAGCCCGGAGCTTGCGGGTAACATAAGGGCAAGCCCTGCAACAATAGCCATTAATCCTTTCATAATTTTCATCATCCCAATCGAATTTAATTGATTTTACATTTACTTATTGACATATTTAAGTGCGTATATTTCCTTGCTTGTGGTTGCAAATGTATGTCAATTAATCCTGATTTCCATATCCTTTTAAAATTTAAGACCTTCCTTATCCCCACAAATCGCCCTAACGCACTCATATTGAAAAAAGTAAAAAAAAGTATATTATTTAAAATTTTTTCCTTCCGTTCCAGGGAGGCCACAATAGATATTCA
>PWNQ01000191.1 GCA_003557725.1 Bacteroidales bacterium
CCAGACTCAAGGACAATGGTGTGCACTGACTGATTATTATTTTTTCAAACCTTCTAAAAAGAAATAATAACAATTTAAATTAACAGGCTCTCCACAAAAATGCCTAATCATAAACTGTATGAGCCTTGGTTTTCAGCGAGTACAGACTCTGTATCAATGTCTAGAGTTAAGATATTTAATGACCCTGGAATCCATACAGCAACCTCCACGTAATCACAGGTTGATAAACGATAACCAATGCGGATTAGGCATATAACCGGGCCACGATTTTGTCAACATCATGATTTTTTTCGACATACTCCCTACCTAAAGAACCTAGCGTCTCTCTTAGTTCTGGATTGTCAATGAGTTTCACAATTTTTTCCTCTATTTCTTCGACCGTCCCCGTTCTTATCGGGACTATTGGGCACACGCCATAATACCTATCGTTGAATTCAGATATTGTGCATAATACCGGTTTTCCAGTAGCCATGGCTTCCAAGGAGATGTTACCGAACGACCCGATGTCAGGCCTTATCTGGTCGATGATGATGTCCGCTTTCCTCATTTCTTCAAGGATTATATCGTGGCAAACTCCGGTTAAACAAATGAATTCAATGGAGTACCCTTTCGCTTGCACACTTTCAACAGCACGCTCAATGGTGCCCGTTCCCTTCTTCTCCCTGATTGAAGGCGCGTGCAGTATTCGGACGGTTTTTTTAATTTTCCTTGATCCTACAAATGATATTTTTTGCAAATCAACAGGGTTTGGAACCCATTCTGCACCATCAGCATATTGCAATAGATCGGGCGTACTGACAAAAATTTTATCGGCCGTCTTGGCGAATGAAAGGCTATGCTTCCATTTTTTCCCTCTGATTTCGCTTCCGCGGTAATGTAGATACGTCTTTATTCCGATTTTTTTCCAAATAAGAAGATCGAATTTGCAAGGTAACAGGGTACCCCAATGGAAATGTATGATATCATAATCTATTGCAAGTTTGAACACCCCTATGAATCTTAACATTCCAGAAATCGGTTGTTCATATTTGAAATCCATTACGATTTGATTGGGGCTTGAGTAACCGAAGGAATGCTCCTTGAAAACGACAACCTTCCCTCCCGTTCTATCGGCTAGAAGTTGAGGTATGCCAGCGATGTCACCTACTTGCAAGATATTTTTCATTTTCAAAAAATCACTCCGTTTATTTTTTAGACAGTGTTATATGGCCTTTATTGCATTTTCCAACTTCTTGATTGCCGGACATTCTTTTTTATTTATCTTCCCTGTAACCAGACAGGTTTATACTTGTTTCCAAGAGTGGAAGATTTGAATGGCGTTCGAGCCGTAAACCAGAACGTCATCGGTGTCTAATATTGAACCGGTTAGACGTCGTCTGGAACTTTCATATATGCTCAGCGAACGGATGAAAATGGAGAGGCGCTTTGGTGTCAATTCGGAATGAAAGTTTAGGAAATAAGTTTTCATTAAAGGGACTGCGATACGCTGCAATAGCCCCGGATGACGAGTCGCATTGCTTCCACCGCACAGGACTGTTTACATAATACCCTGGCTCTTCAGTAATCTAAAGAAGCATAAAGCAGGGCCACTGTTTTTTCTCACGGACTTTTCTCGTTACGGCGGCGTCTCTCCAATCGGTTTACCTTTCCCGTTAGATCTGTTGATATGGCATTGTATGTGCCTGACTGTTTCCCTCTCGGCCTACCAAACTCCCATAACCTCGAAAATATAAATCTTAAAACTCATCTACTAGACAACGGCGTGTAGACGCTGTACAGATAAAAAGGAAATATGAATATGATAATTATCACATCTTTAAAGGCGCCAGTAATGAATCGAAATTCCTTGTTACAGATTGATATGTGTCGAGAATGGATACAGGGATGTATTTAATAATTATAATTAAATAGGAACCCGCTATGATTAAGGTATTAGCAACTGGAATTATTGAAAACAACTTTGGATATCCCTCAATATTACATGGGCTACAAGAGGTCTTAAAAGAGTTATACGGGGATGATTTCAAACTAATCTATTATCAAACTACTCCATTCAACAAAGACGTTTTGAGCGATTTTGATATCAAAATGCGTACGGTCCCATTTTCACTAAAAGCCCTGCCATACCGTAGTCTAACAGATGAGACAACCAAGGAGTTCATCAATGACGTCAAAGAGTCAGATATGATAGTGGATCTGAAAGGCATCTGCTTCAGGGATGATCAATACAAAAATAAATTTAGTTTGAAACAAAGTTTGTTCTCTTCTATATCTGTTCTAAATTCATTTCGATTTTTAACAGTTGGAAAAATCTTCAGAAAAAAAACGGTGAAGAACACTTGCAGTTTTGGGCCGATGAAAAAGAAGACCAATCGGAAATCTGCGGCTTTCGCATGTAATCATTTGTTTGATGTGGTTTCTGCAAGAGAGATAAACAGCCGTAATGCTCTTATCGATGATGCCAAGGTGGATAAAGGCGTTCTTTTATCTCCGGACATCGCGAATATGATGCGTTTTGAAAAATCAGAATCTTCTCAAGAAGAAATCATCGGCGTTTCAGTAAGCCATAAAATCAATGGTAAATGGGATGGCGAGGAAAGTTATATCGACTGTATTATAGGCCTGTGTTCACATATCGATGATAAATATAAATTACCTATTATCATAATACCCAATGAGACATCGCCGTTGACAGATGTGGATGACGTGAGCATCTCAACGACAATGCAGGAATTATTGAAAGAACGCGGGGTTGGAGTTGACATATTGGATTCTGAAAATATGTCTAGCACAGAATTGAAAAATGTAATCGCATCTTGTGAGGTTGTCGTTTCAAGCAGATATCATTCTTGTGTTGCAGCATTGTCTTCGGGGGTGCCGACCTTGGTCATTGGTTGGCACCACAAATACGACGAACTTCTTCAGTTATATGGTCAAGAGGAATGGGGCATATCAACTGAAGATTGCACAGAGGAGAGATTGATACGGATATTCGACTCCTTCTGGGAAAACCGTCAGATTTCGAGAAACACAGTTTCAGAAAAATTCGCAGACGTCAGAAAGGCGGTTCTAACAACCAGTGAAGAGCTTTTTTCTTTAAAGGGTGAATGATGGAAAAAATCAATGTTTCTTACATCTCTGATAACGCAATTTGCACCGGTTGTGGCTCCTGCGTCGGCGTCTGCCCAAGCAGCGCGGTCATTATTGATACGAACACTGCGGGCTTTCTGATTGCAAAGGTTGATGATGACCTTTGCATAGACTGTGAAA
>PWNQ01000150.1 GCA_003557725.1 Bacteroidales bacterium
CATAATTATTTCTTCGCCTCCTCGCATCATTTCCCGGCGCGCGCCCCCGGCCCCTAAAGGGGAGGGCCATCGCGCATGGTTGCCTCACCAACGTTTCTTCACCGCAAACTGCCGCGGGTTAGCCCGGTCCTCCCCTTTAGGGGAGTTAGAGGGGCGCGCGGGAGCTTTCCGGTAAGGAAATAATCATCCTCCTGTGTGTCAAAAATCCTGTCATGGGTGTTTCATATGTTTTTATTACTTTTACAAATATACAAAACAGGTTATAACTATTTAGATAAGCATCATCTAAAGGGAAGAATTAATCAGTTAACGGTATGAGATGACCAGTTACCGGCATTATGGGAAAGTAATACAGATATAATACGTGAGTGCGGTCTAAAAAAGACACTTTTGTTTTCAGCATAACCGGTTGGTGGTTATTTGCGTTTTTTGGTTATTTGCGTTTTAATATTGATGAAAAGCGGTGCCAAAGATGAAAAGCGCTGCCAAATAAGAGTAGTAAACTATTTATTACGGACTCTTTATTCAGAATTCTTATTATTTTTGAATAATTTTTATGGCATGTTAAGTTGGGCCATTGTAGTGTCTGATCATGGGTACATGTTTGGGCCGCTTTTTTAATTAACAACCTCAAAAACATACAGATATGAATTACAATCAGATTGTGGAGTTGTTGGGTAGCAAGGCAGGCTACCTGTTAGATCACCAATGCTCTACGGTAGACAAGGGGCGTTTGCACCTTCCCGGGCCCGATTATATTGACCGGGTTTTTACGCACACCAACCGTAATCCTAAGGTTTTGCGCAACCTACAACATACCTTTGATCATGGTCGCCTGGGGGGTACGGGATATCTTTCCATTCTTCCGGTAGACCAGGGAATTGAGCATACGGCTTCTTCCTCTTTTGCGCCCAATCCCGATTATTTTGATCCGGAGAACATTGTAAAGCTGGCAATAGAAGGGGGTACCAACGCGGTAGCATCTACCGTTGGCGTGTTGGCATCCGTATCGCGCAAGTATGCTCATAAGATCCCGTTTATTGTGAAGATCAATCATAATGAGCTGCTCACTTATCCCAACAAGTATGATCAGATTCAGTTTGGCAGTGTGGAGGAAGCCTGGGAGATGGGTGCCGCCGGTATTGGGGCCACCATTTACTTTGGCTCGGAGCAATCCAATCGTCAGATCATTGAAATAGCGCAGGCTTTTGAGCGTGCTCATGAGTTGGGCATGTATACGGTATTGTGGTGTTATCTTCGCAACAATGCATTTAAGAAAGACAAGGACTACCATGTGGCGGCCGACCTGACGGCTCAGGCCAATCATCTGGGGGTTACCATTCAGGCGGATATTATCAAGCAGAAAATGCCTTTGAATAATGGGGGCTTTAAGGCCATAGACTTTGCCAAGACCCATGATAAGGTTTACAGTGAGCTTACCACAGACCATCCCATTGACCTGGTCCGTTATCAGGTAATAAACAACTACATGGGCCGTATAGGGCTCATCAATTCGGGGGGCGCTTCCAAAGGGGAGAGCGACCTGGCAGAGGCAGTGGAGACTGCGGTGGTCAACAAGCGTGCCGGGGGCATGGGGCTGATCTCCGGACGGAAAGCATTCCAGCGGCCCCTGAAAGAGGGCATACAACTGCTCAATGCCATCCAGGATGTTTATCTGGAAAAGAAAATTGACGTGGCTTAGCAGGGGACAGGGCTATATAAGTGCAAAAGCAGACTCGTCCATGTGGATATGTCTGCTTTTGCCTTTTTATTAAGCCTGTGTTGGGCCTTCCATATTCATGGTGGGTGGTCCCTGCATGTGTTGTTCCGGCTCTTCTATGGTTCCGTGGTTTGATTCAAACTTGCGGATATTGTCGTTCAGTGCCCGCAGCAGCCGTTTGGCATGTTGTGGGGTAAGGATCACACGTGATTTTACCTTGGCTTTGGGCACTCCCGGCATCATGCGGATAAAGTCTACCACAAATTCGGAGCTGGAATGGTTGATAATGGCCAGGTTGGCATAGATGCCCTGAGCCACTTCTTCGCTAAGTTCAATATTGACCTGGTTGGGGTCGGGTTTCTTTTTTTGCTTATCGTCCATAATTTGTTGGTTTAATTAGTTATGCGTCTCGTCCGATGGCTTATTATCTGTCTGGGAAGCTTTTTGCTCTGCAGCTTCCTCCTGTACAGTTTGGGCATGCTCGTCGTCCTGGCTTTGGGCTTGCTGAGTAAGTCTTTCGTACTCTTCTTTAGAGCCGACGATAATGTCTTCATAATCTCTCAGCCCTGTTCCTGCAGGGATTTTATGTCCCACGATCACATTTTCCTTAAGTCCGTTCAGCGTATCCACTTTGGCATTTACGGCGGCATCCGTAAGCACTTTAGTTGTTTCCTGGAAGGAAGCCGCTGAGATAAAGCTCTTGGTTTGGAGCGATGCCTTGGTGATTCCCTGCAGTACTTGTTTGGCGGTAGCCGGTTGGGCGCTGCGTGCCGACACCAGCTTTTTGTCTTGCCGGCGCAGCGTGGAGTTTTCTTCTCTCAGTTTGCGGCTGCTGATGATCTGTCCGGGCTTCAGGTTCTGCGAGTCGCCCTGGTCTTCCACCACTTTTTTGTTGAAGATCCAGTCGTTCTCTTCCATGAAATCCGTCTTTTCGATCACTTCACTCTCCAAATACCGCGTATCGCCGGGGTCCATGACTTCCACTTTACGCATCATCTGACGAACGATCACTTCAAAGTGCTTGTCATTGATCTTTACACCCTGGAGGCGGTATACCTCCTGGATCTCATTGACAATATACTCTTGTACCTTGGTAGGCCCTTTCACTGCCAAAATATCGGCAGGGGTCATGGCTCCATCGGAAAGAGGGGTGCCCGCTTTCACATAATCGTTCTCCTGGGCCAGGATTTGTTTGGATGTGGAGATCAGGTACTTTTTTGTTTCTCCCGATTTGGAGGTGATGATCACTTCCCGGTTTCCCCGTTTCAGTTTTTTTCCAAAGGATACCACACCGTCGATCTCTGCTACGGTAGCCGGATCGGAAGGGTTTCGGGCTTCAAACAGCTCAGTAACTCTGGGCAGACCTCCGGTGATGTCTCCTGATTTCCCCAGGGCTCTGGGGATTTTACACAAGATGGTTCCGGCTTCCACTGTTGCATCTTCATCCACAATGATATGTGCTCCTACGGGGATATCATATACTTTCATCAGCTCGTCATCATGGCTAAAGATTTGGATGGAGGGGTTTTTAGACCGGCGCCGTGTTTCGATGGTTACCTTTTCTTTATATCCGGTTTGTTCGTCGGAAACCACCTTAAAGGTTTCTCCTTCGATGACGTTTTTAAATTTTATCTTACCAGGGGCATCGGTAATGATCAATGCGTTATAGGGGTCCCAATCGCAGATCACTTCGCCTTTTTTCACCTTGTCGCCGTCATCTTTATACAGATGTGCGCCATAGGGGATGTTATGTGATGCCAGTACTACTTTTGTTTTTTCATCCACCAGTCGCATTTCTGCGGATCGTCCCACCACAATTTTCAGCTCTTTCCCTTCCTGGTTTGTTTGTTCCACGTATCTTAGCTCGTCGATTTCCAGGTATCCGTCGTGTTTTGGGATGATACTGCTTTCGATGGCGATATTAGAGGCGGTACCTCCTACGTGGAATGTTCTCAGGGTAAGCTGTGTCCCTGGTTCACCGATAGATTGTGCGGCCACTACGCCGGCGGCTTCGCCTCTTTGGGTCATGCGTCCGGTGGCCAGGTTGCGGCCATAGCACTTGCCACACACTCCATAGCGGGATTCACAGGTAAGTACCGAGCGGATCTCCACACTTTCCAGCGCTGAGGCTTCCACCTTTGCTGCTGCACTTTCATTGATTTCTTCTCCGGCAACCAGTATTCTTTCCCCTGTACTGGGGTCATATACATCGTGCAACGACACTCGTCCAATAATCCGGTCGTAGAGAGGTTCCACGATTTCCTCATGGCGTTTGAAAGGGATGGCGATCAAGCCTCTCAGTGTTCCGCAATCCTCTTCTGAGATGATCACATCCTGGGCAACATCTACCAGACGACGGGTGAGGTATCCTGCATCAGCGGTTTTCAGTGCCGTATCAGCAAGACCTTTACGGGCACCGTGGGTGGAAATAAAATACTCCAGCACCGATAGTCCTTCCTTAAAGTTGGAAAGGATGGGGTTCTCGATGATCTCTGCACCGGTCTTACCGGATTTTTGCGGTTTAGCCATCAGACCACGCATTCCGGAAAGCTGGCGTATCTGCTCTTTAGAACCTCGGGCACCGGAATCCAGCATCATGTATACCGGGTTAAACCCTTGCTTATCATTGATAAGCTGGTGCATCAGCTTATTGGTCAGATGGGAGTTGGTATGGGTCCAAACGTCGATGATCTGGTTGTATCGCTCATTGTTGGTAATGAAGCCCATATTATAGTTTCCGGTAACTTCATCCACCTGCTCATGCGCCTTTTGGATCAGCTCTTCTTTGATTTCAGGGATGATAACATCATCAATATTAAAGGACAGTCCGCCTTCATAGGCCATTCGGAAGCCCATATCTTTTATGTCATCCAGGAAGTTAACGGCTTTTTTGTTTCCGGTAAGCTTCAGGATTTCCCCGATAATGTCTCTCAGGCTTTTCTTGGTGAGCAGTTTATTGATATATCCATACTCTTTGGGGACCACCTGGTTGAACAGTACTCTTCCCATGGTGGTTTTAATCACTTTTCTTTCCAGTTGGCCGGTATTTTCATTCCTTTCATGGACGGCCACATGGATAAAGGCGTTCAGGTTTACTTTTCCTTCGTTGTATGCTATTATGGCTTCCCGGGTTCCATAAAATCTCAATCCATCGCCTTTCACCGGGTATTGTGTAGTACTTTCTTTTCCTTTAGTGAGGTAGTACAGTCCCAGTACCATATCCTGTGAGGGCACGGTAATAGGTGCTCCGTTGGCGGGGTTAAGGATGTTATGGGAGGCCAACATGAGAATTTGTGCTTCCAGTATGGCTGCATTTCCCAGAGGCACGTGCACGGCCATTTGGTCTCCGTCAAAGTCGGCGTTAAAGGCAGTACATGCCAGCGGGTGCAGCTGAATTGCTTTTCCTTCAATAAGCTTAGGCTGGAAGGCCTGGATACTGAGGCGGTGCAGGGTAGGGGCCCGGTTCAGGAACACGGGATGTCCTTTCAGCACATTTTCCAGGATATCCCAAACCACGGGGTCTTTTTTATCTACGATCTTTTTGGCCGATTTTACGGTTTTCACGATGCCCCGTTCCAGCATTTTTCTAATAATAAAGGGTTTGAACAGCTCGGAGGCCATTTCTTTGGGTATTCCGCACTCGTTGAGTTTCAGTTCGGGTCCCACGACGATAACCGAACGTCCGGAGTAGTCTACCCGTTTTCCCAGCAGGTTCTGCCTGAATCGCCCTTGTTTTCCTTTAAGGCTATCGCTAAGCGACTTAAGAGGTCTGTTGGCATCCGTTTTCACCGCATTGGCCTTTCTGGAGTTGTCAAACAGCGAGTCCACTGCTTCCTGCAGCATACGTTTCTCGTTACGCAGGATCACATCGGGTGCTTTTATCTCTATCAGCCGCTTAAGGCGGTTGTTTCTGATGATCACTCTTCGGTACAGATCGTTGAGGTCGGAGGTGGCAAACCTTCCACCATCCAGGGGTACCAGCGGTCTTAGGTCGGGAGGGATCACCGGAACCACTTTCACGATCATCCATTCGGGCCGGTTTTCCTTGCGCTTATGGGAGTCGCGGAAGGCTTCCACTACCCGTAGCCGCTTGAGTGCGTCCTTTTTCCGTTGTTGGGATGTTTCCGTATTGGCTTTATGCCGTAATGAAAAGGACAGCTCGTCCAGATCCAGCCGGGTAAGGATAGCAAACACCGCATCGGCGCCCATTTTGGCGATAAACTTATCCGGGTCCGTTTCATCCAGGTATTGGTTTTCCACGGGGATCTTTTCCATCACTTCGAAATACTCTTCTTCGGTCAGGAAGTCCAGGTATTTCACCTCATGTTCAGCGGCTACACCCGGGTTTATCACCACGTAGCGTTCGTAATAAATGATGGAGTCCAGTTTTTTGGACTGCAGTCCCATCAGCGCTCCCAGTTTATTGGGTAGGGAGCGGAAGAACCAGATATGTGCCACGGGCACCACCAGTTCGATATGTCCCATTCGTTCGCGACGGACTTTTTTTTCAGTGACTTCCACACCGCAACGGTCGCAGACAATACCTTTATATCGTATACGCTTGTATTTACCGCAGTGGCATTCATAGTCTTTAACAGGTCCAAAAATACGTTCACAGAACAGCCCGTCCCGCTCCGGCTTATAGGTGCGGTAGTTTATAGTTTCCGGCTTTAATACTTCGCCATGAGACTGTTCGTAGATCATCTCCGGGGAGGAGAGGCTTAGGGTTATTTTGGAGAATTCGTTCTTGCTCAGGTTGGAATTACTTCTAAAAGCCATATTTGTGTCTTTTATTGCTTAGCTGTTAATATAAAATAGAAACCTATGGTGACCAAAAAGGGATATGACCATCACTGGTCAAAGTCGATTTTCAGGCCCAGTCCGTTTAGTTCGTTGACCAGCACTTTGAATGATTCGGGGATGCCGGGTTTGATCATATTTTGTCCTTTCACGATGGTTTCATACACCTTGGCGCGTCCAACCACGTCATCGGATTTGACGGTAAGTATCTCCTGGAGCATATTGGCAGCGCCGAATGCTTCCAGTGCCCAGACCTCCATTTCTCCAAACCGTTGCCCTCCAAACTGTGCTTTTCCTCCCAACGGTTGTTGGGTGATCAGCGAGTAAGGACCGATAGACCGTGCGTGCATTTTGTCATCCACCATATGGTGTAGCTTCAGCATATAGATCACACCTACCGTAGTCATTTGATGAAAGGGTTCTCCGGTTTCTCCGTCGTACAGTTGTACTTTGCCGTTGGCTGGGAGGCCGGCTTTTTCCAAATACTGATTGATCTGGTCCACAGAAGCACCGTCGAAGATGGGTGTGGCAAACTTCAGCCCCAGCTTTTGACCTGCCCAGCCCAGCACTGTTTCATAGATCTGGCCCAGATTCATCCGGGAAGGTACTCCCAGCGGGTTGAGCACTATGTCCACCGGCGTACCATCCTTCAGGAATGGCATATCTTCTTCACGCACGATCTTGGCAATAATCCCCTTGTTACCATGTCTTCCCGCCATTTTATCACCAACTTTGATCTTGCGTTTCTTGGCAATATATACCTTGGCCATCTGGACAATTCCCGTAGGCAGCTCATCACCTACCGTAATATTAAACTTCTCCCGGTTATAAATACCCGTGAGCTCCTTATGCTTTATGCTGTAATTTTGAAGTATTTGCCTGATGGTTTCGTTGCGTGTCTTGTCCGTGGTCCAACGCCGGGAGCTGATAGTAATGTAGTTATCCACCTTGCTCAGAACCTTTCTGGAAAACTTGGTCCGTTTGGGGATAATCACCTCTTTGTATTTATTGTTAACTCCCTGTGAGGTTTTTCCGTTCACCACCTCCAGCAGTTTATCGATCAACTGCTCTTTAAGCAGTTCCAGCTTATTATTATGGTCTATTTCCAGCTTATCCAGCAGCTCTTTTTCTTTGGTTCTGGACCGTTTGTCTTTAATAGCTCTGGAGTATAGCGTTTTATTGATAACGATGCCATTGAGTGATGGTGGGGCTTTCATGGATGCATCTTTCACATCGCCGGCTTTATCTCCGAAGATGGCCCGCAGCAGCTTTTCTTCCGGTGTGGGGTCTGTTTCTCCTTTGGGAGTGATCTTCCCGATCAATATATCCCCTTCGTTCACTTCTGCACCTATGCGCACAATGCCGTTTTCGTCCAGGTTTTTGGTGGCTTCTATGCTCACATTGGGGATATCTGCCGTCAGCTCTTCCACACCCCTCTTGGTATCCCTCACTTCCATAACATACTCATCGATATGGATAGAGGTATACACATCGTCTTTCACCAGGCGTTCACTGATCACCACGGCATCCTCGAAGTTATATCCTTTCCAGGGCATAAAAGCCACTTTCAGGTTTCGTCCGATGGCCAGTTCCCCGTCTTCACTGGCGTATCCTTTGGTAAGGATATCCCCTTTGTTCACCTTTTGCCCTTTGTATACGTTGGGTTTTAATGTGATGGAGGTTCCCTGGTTGGTTCGGGTAAACTTGGTCAGTTGGTATTCTTTGATGTTACCATCGAATGCGGTGAGCTCTTCCGTTTCTTCGCGGTGGTATTCTACGATGATCTTTTTGGCATCCACGAAGTTAATGGTTCCGTTCCCTTCGGCGATAATGTTGGACCGGGAGTCTATGGACACTTGTTTTTCCAGTCCTGTCCCCACGATGGGTGCTTCGGGTTTCATAAGCGGCACTGCCTGTCGCATCATGTTGGAACCCATAAGCGCCCGGTTGGCGTCATCATGCTCCAGGAATGGGATAAGCGAAGCGGCAATAGATCCGATCTGGTTGGGAGCCACGTCAATGAGGTCGATATTGGCGGGTTCTGTCACCGGGTAATCGGCCAGTTTACGTGCCTTTATCCGTTCCTGAGAGATCCTGCCGTCTTCCTCGATCTGGACTACAGCGTGGGTAATAATCTTATCTTCCTCTTCTTCTGCAGTGAGGAAAATGGGGTCTTTATGCAGCTGCACCGTTCCTTCATCAACCAATTTGTAGGGGGTTTCAATAAAGCCCAGTTTGTTGATCTTGGCATATACACTGAGGGACGAGATAAGCCCGATATTTGGCCCCTCGGGTGTTTCGATGGTACATAACCTGCCGTAATGAGTATAATGGACGTCCCTTACTTCAAATCCGGCTCTTTCTCTGGTCAGTCCGCCCGGTCCCAGTGCAGAGATCCGCCGTTTATGGGTCACCTCACTCAGGGGGTTGGTTTGGTCCATAAACTGTGACAGCTGGTTGGTTCCAAAGAAGGAATTGATCACCGAGGAGAGGGCTTTGGCGTTGATAAGGTCTGTAGGTGTAAACACCTCATTATCTCTTACGTTCATTCTCTCCCGGATGGTTCTTGCCATTCTGGATAGTCCCAGGCCAAATTGGTTATATAACTGTTCGCCTACTGTACGTACTCTTCTGTTGCTCAGGTGGTCGATATCATCCACCTCCGTTTTTTCGTTGATCAGATGGATCAGGTGCCGGATGATATGGATAATATCCTCATTGGTAAGTGTTCTTGTATCCAGAGAGGTTTCCAGTTCCAGTTTTCGGTTGATCTTATACCTTCCCACCTCACCCAGGTCGTAGCGTTTATCGCTGAAGAACAGGTTTTGTATAATGCTTCGTGCGGTCTCCTCGTCGGGGGGTTCGGCATTTCTCAGCTGGCGGTAGATAAACTCTACGGCTTCTTTTTCTGAGTTTGCGGTATCTTTTTGCAGCGTAGTAAAGATGATATCGTACTCGCTGGTATCCGTATTTTCTTTATGCAGGAGGATGGTTTTCACGCCTGCATCCACGATCATATCGATGTGGTGGCTTTCCAGTTCGGTTTCTCTGTCGATGACCACTTCCGTCCTTTCGATGGAAACCACTTCACCTGTATCTTCATCCACAAAGTCTTCCACCCATGCCCGGAGCACTGTAGCGGCCAGTTTTCTTCCCAGCAATCGTTTGAGGCCTGCTTTAGTCACCTTAATTTCATCGGCCAGGTCAAAGATTTGCAGGATCTCCTTATCGGTTTCGTACCCGATAGCTCTGAGCAAAGTGGTTACGGGGAGTTTCTTTTTCCGGTCGATATATGCATACATCACATTATTGATGTCTGTAGCAAACTCGATCCATGAACCTTTAAAAGGGATGATCCGTGCGGAGTATAGCTGTGTTCCGTTGGCATGCCTGCTGGTTCCGAAGAACACTCCCGGGGACCGGTGCAGCTGTGACACGATCACCCGTTCGGCTCCATTGATAATAAAGGAGCCACTGGGCGACATGTAGGGGATCAGCCCCAGGTACACGTCCTGGATAATGGTCTCAAAGTCTTCATGCTCCGGGTCGGTGCAATAGAGCTTCAGCTTCGCTTTGAGCGGGACGCTGTAGGTTAGCCCTCTGGAGAGGCATTCAGCGATGGTATATCTCGGAGGGTCAATGAAATAGTCTAAAAATTCCAGGACAAAATTGTTTCTTGCATCTGTGATGGGGAAATTTTCAGAGAAGACCCGGTACAGGCCTTCATTTTCCCGGGCATCCGGAGACGTTTCCAGCTGGAAGAAGTCCTGGAATGATTTTAACTGAATGTCGAGAAAGTCAGGATATTCCGCAGGGATGCGGGATGATGCAAAACTGATACGTTGATTCATATTTGAAGCCAAGGCCTTATAATTTTAACGGTTACCGAAGGATACTAAAGAACGAAAAACTAAAAAAGAGATAATATACAGAAAATCAAAGACCAGAGCCTTCCCTGTTACCGGGAAGGTCTGGTATATGTTGTTGGCTGGGTGATTTATTTCACTTCCACTTCTGCCCCTGCTTCCTCCAGTTGGGTTCTCAATCCTTCCGCTTCGTCTTTGGTAACGGCTTCTTTCACAGGTTTGGGTGCGGAGTCTACCAGTTCTTTGGCTTCTTTGAGGCCTAAGCTGGTGAGTTCTTTGACCAGTTTAACTACGGCCAGTTTTTTGGGGCCAGGGGCGTTGAGGATCACGTCGAATTCCGTTTGTTCTTCTTCTTTTTCCCCACCTTCGCCGGCGGCACCCGCTGCCACTGCTACGGGAGCTGCTGCTGCAGGCTCAATACCGTGTTCTTCTTTCAGAATATCAGCTAATTCGTTAACTTCCTTTACGGTTAAGTTTACTAACTGTTCTGCAAATTCTTTTAAATCTGCCATTTTATTTTCGTTTTTGGGATGTTAGACAATTGTATTTATATACTATTTATTCTTCTCGTTGGGATAATGTTTTCACGAGCCCGGCGATTTTCTGGCCGCCGGCAGCCTGAAGTCCGGAGATAACGTTTTTGGCTGGCGACTGTAGCAGTGCAACCAAATCGGCGATAAGCTCTTCCCTGGATTTAATGCTCACCAGGGTGTCCAGTTTATCGTCGCCCAGGTATACCGTTTCTTCAATATAAGCGGCTTTTACCTGGGGTTTGTCGGTGTTTTTCCGGAAATTCTTTATTAGCCTGGCCGGTGCATTACCGGTTTGGCTGAACATTACCGCTGTGGGGCCTTTCAATGCCGGGGTGATCTCCTCATCCAGCATTTCAGCTTTCACCAGGGCCTTATGGAGCAGGTTGTTTTTCACTACTCTAAGGGTAATATTCTTATCGAAGCACTGGCGTCTCAGCCGGTTGGTAACCGCCACATTTAACCCTTCCAGATCGGTAAGGTAGAATACAGGGTTTTCTTTCAACTGGGCCGCCAGCTCATCGATGAGCTGCGTTTTGTCTTCTTTTCTCATGTTTAAATCACTTCTGTTACATGCGTTATTTGAGGATGATTACATGATTGACTTGGGGTTGATCCGAATGGATGGGCTCATGGTGCTGGACAAATACACGCTTTGCATGTATGTGCCTTTGGCAGCCACGGGCTTAAGCCGGATAATGGTGGAAAGAAACTCTTTGGCATTTTCATAGATCTGCTTTTCGTCGAATTGTACTTTACCCACGGTGGAGTTAATGATTCCGTACTTATCCACTTTAAAGTCGATCTTACCTGCTTTCGCTTCTTTCACCGCATTACCCACGTCCATGGTGACGGTTCCCGTTTTTGGGTTTGGCATAAGCCCTCTGGGGCCTAATACCTTACCCAAACGACCAATTTTAGGCATAACACTGGGCATGGTGATGATCACATCCATATCCAGCCAGCCTTCTTTGATCTTGTCAATATATTCATCAAGTCCTACAAAGTCAGCACCAGCCGCTTTAGCTTCATCTTCCTTATCGGGGGTGCAGAGCACCAGCACTTTCATTTCCTTACCTGTCCCATGGGGCAGGGTAACGGAACCTCTCACCATTTGATTGGCTTTGCGCGGGTCTACACCCAGTCTTACGCTTACGTCTACAGAGGCATTGAAATTTGCTTTGGTGATGGTTTGCACCATCTTGCATGCCTCTGAAAGAGAGTAAGCCTGCGACTTGTCGTATTGGGCTAAAGCTTCTTTCTGTTTCTTAGCTACTTTTGACATTACTTTGTACGTATTAATCTGTTTGGTTCTTAGGTATTTTTATGGTCTCGGGCGGCCACAGGTCAGAAGGGTTTTTTCCCCTTTACGAGGAACCCCATGCTCCGTGCCGTTCCAGCTACCATTTGCATGGCAGATTCTACGGTAAAGGCGTTCAAGTCAGACATCTTTGCTTCTGCAATCTCCCTGACCTGCTCCCAGGTGACACTGGCCACCTTTTGCCGGTTGGGCTCGCCAGAGCCTTTTTCCACTTTTGCCGCTTCTTTCAGTTGCACTGCCACGGGAGGCTGCTTTACGATAAATTTAAAGGATTTATCCCTAAATACCGTAATGATCACCGGCAATAACTTCCCGGCTTGTTCCTGTGTCCGTGCATTGAATTGCTTGCAAAACTCCATGATGTTAAGCCCTTTGGCACCAAGTGCCGGGCCTACCGGAGGGGATGGATTGGCGGCTCCGCCTTTGATCTGCAACTTTATAATACCATCAACTTCTTTTCCCATTTTTTCTCCTGGTAAGTTTTATATATATATGTGAATGGGTCAAGAGAAAGCTACTCTTTCTCTACCTGCGTGAACCCAAGTTCCAAAGGAGTCTTTCGCCCAAAGATCTTTACCATCACCTTGAGCTTTTTCTTTTCATCATTTACTCCTTCAATGGTGCCGGTAAAACTGTTAAATGGGCCGTCAACGACCTTCACTGTTTCCCCTTCCATAAATGGAACATTGAGCTGTTCTTCACTATCCGACAACTCATCGACTTTACCCAGGATGCGGTTTACTTCGTGCTGCCTCAACGGCGACGGATCGCTGTATTTGGTTGCACCCAGAAAACCAATTACCCCGGGGATATCGCGGATATAATGTGCAATCTCACCCACAAGATGGGCTTCGATGAGTACATAGCCCGGAAAATAATTCCGCTCTTTACTCACTTTTTTCCCACTTTTGACCTGGTACACCTTCTCAGTAGGGATAAGCACTTGTGAAATAAAGTCTTGAAGGTTACGTCGCTTGATTTCGCTTTCCATATACTTCTTTACTTTCTTCTCACTTCCGCTCAGTGCCCGTACCACGTACCACTTCTTTTCTTGCTGATCTGACATACAATTATATTCTTGCGCCGGTTAGTAAATATGTAAAAAAGGACTACCCGAATAAACTATAGAACTGTTCCAGAATATTCCGGAACGCCAGATCCATCAGAAACACAATAAGTGCTATGATCAGGGAAGCAATGGATACTACTATAGCGCTGCTCTGCAGTTCACTCCAGGTTGGCCACGACACCTTGTTCATCAATTCGTCGTAGCTTTCTTTCACGTAGGATTTTATTTTTGCCATTTTTTACATATTTAGCACGGGTGGTAAGACTCGAACTCACAGCCTGCGGTTTTGGAGACCGCTGCTCTACCAATTGAGCTACACCCGTTCATGTAAACGGAAAAGGTGTTCACGTGTCACCTCTTCCGCTTTATATGAGGATGAATTAATCAACAATCTCGGTCACCTGTCCGGCACCTACGGTTCGTCCGCCTTCACGGATAGCAAATCGTAACCCTTTGTCCATAGCCACGTCAGCAATAAGCTCCACGTTGATGGTAAGGTTGTCTCCGGGCATAACCATTTCCACGCCATCGGGCAGGGTGATCACACCGGTTACATCAGTGGTGCGGAAATAGAACTGGGGACGGTAATTGTTGTGGAAGGGGGTGTGACGTCCACCTTCTTCCTTCTTAAGGATATATACCTCTGCTTTGAATTTGTTGTGTGGTTTTACCGATCCGGGCTTGCAAATTACCATTCCACGAGTGATTTCCTTTTTGTCGATTCCTCTTAGCAGGAGGCCAACGTTATCACCCGCCTCACCTGAATCCAGGATCTTACGGAACATTTCCACACCCGTAACGGTGGATTTCATTTTTTCTTCACCCATACCGATAATGTCTACGCCCTCTCCGGAGTTGATCACACCGGTTTCGATACGTCCGGTAGCTACTGTACCGCGCCCTGTTATAGAGAACACATCCTCCACAGGCATCAAAAACGGCTTATCTTTATCCCGCCTTGGCAAGGGAATCCAGGAGTCGCAGGCATCCATCAGTTCCATCACTTTTTCCACCCATTTTTCCTCATCGTTGAGGGCACCCAGCGCAGAACCCTGGATTACGGGAGTTTCGTCACCCTGGAACTCGTAAAAGTCAAGCAGTTCGCGAATTTCCATCTCCACCAGTTCCAGCAGTTCCTCGTCGTCCACCATATCCACCTTGTTCATGAATACAACAATCTTTGGTACTCCAACCTGGCGTGCCAGCAAGATATGCTCCCGTGTTTGGGGCATAGGACCGTCGGTGGCAGCAACCACCAGTATGGCTCCGTCCATTTGCGCCGCACCGGTAACCATGTTTTTAACGTAGTCAGCGTGCCCGGGGCAATCCACATGGGCATAGTGGCGGTTCTCCGTTTCATATTCAACGTGAGCAGTATTAATGGTAATACCACGTTCCTTCTCTTCCGGCGCATTGTCGATGGAATCGAAGGTTTTTACTTCACAGTACCCTTTTTTTGAAAGGTTTAACGTAATTGCGGCAGTCAAAGTAGTCTTACCGTGGTCAACGTGACCAATGGTACCTATGTTCAGGTGCTCTTTTGACCGGTCAAATTTTTCTTTAGCCATAACACTTTATGTATTTGGTTGGTTTTTAATTTATTGTACTCGCCGAGCCGATGACGAGAATTGAACTCGTGACCTCTTCCTTACCAAGGAAACGCTCTACCCCTGAGCTACATCGGCTTATGAGGAAAGAACGTTGGGTTATTTCTCCATATGTCTATATATTATGAATACTGCCGGGTGTTTATGGTATCCAGGCAGTAATACCTTTCTGAATATAATAACCGGGCTTTTGGCCCGGTGTGCAACGCTATTGAGCGGGAAACGGGACTCGAACCCGCCACCTACAGCTTGGAAGGCTGTCGCTCTACCGGATGAGCTACTCCCGCTGGTATTATATATAAACGTGGTGGGGGGAGAAGGATTCGAACCTCCGAAGGCATATGCCAGCAGATTTACAGTCTGCCCCAGTTGGCCACTTTGGTATCCCCCCCTGATAATTGTTTATCAATTCAATATGCTAAGAACTTAATGAGCCGATGGACGGATTCGAACCGCCGACCGGCTGATTACAAATCAGCTGCTCTGGCCAACTGAGCTACATCGGCTTTTCCGGCCCCCTTTAAACAGGCCCTGAAACAACAATTGCAGACCCCGTGAAAAGGTCTGCAAATGTATAAACGTTTATTGAAACTGACAAAGAAAAAATATAAAAAAACGCATTTTTTTTTCATATCCACAGTAAATCAGCCTTTTATATGCTTTTCTTTATACTTAAACAGCTGTTTTCGAAGGGCAGATACGGCCTGATCGGTGGCATCTTCGAAGGTGGAAGCCTGCTTTTTTACAAAAAGATCATCCCCGGGAACCTTCATTTTGATCTCCGCAATCTTGTTTTCTTTGCCATTGACATTTTCCACTTTTAGGATAACCTCACTGCTGAGTATCCCGTCAAAAAACTGTTCCAGCTTGTTAATCTTTTCCTGGATAAATGTTTCCAGTTTTTCATCGGCCCGAAAGTGCACTGAATTAATGTTGATGTTCATATTACCTCCTGTTTATGGTTATTTGCCTCTTGGATGGGCTCGTTTATAAATTGCTTTTAATTCTGCTGCAGAGCTGTGGGTGTACACCTGAGTGGCTGACAGGCTGGCATGGCCCAGCAACTCTTTTATGGCGTTAAGGTCGGCACCATGGCTCAGCAAATGAGTGGCAAAAGTGTGCCGTAGCACATGAGGGCTCTTTTTATCCTGGGTGGTGATGCCCTGAAGATAATTATGCACAATGGTATAAATCATTTTTGTGTAGGGCTTTTTTGCCTTATTGCTCAAAAATAACCAGCCGGGCTGGCCGGGTATGGATTGCCGGGATAAAAACCGCTGACGGCTTGCCAGGTAACGCACCAATACCTTTGCCAGTGCCCTCTCAACGGGAATCAACCGCTCTTTATTACCTTTTCCGCTCACCCGAACGGTGTGCTCTACAGGGTGAATGTCTTTTACCTCCAAAGCAGCAAGCTCGGAAACGCGCATCCCTGTTCCATACAGCATTAAAATAATGGTGTGATCGCGTAAGCTGGTATAATCCCATTCATCCACCTCCCGGTGCAATACTTTCTCCATCTCTTTTTCCTGGAGCACCTGGGGCAGCCGGCCGGGTACCTTTACCGGCTGAAGGTGAGCCGCAGGATTGGAGGAGAGGTATCCCTTTTCCAGACAAAAGCGAAAAAACGACTTCAAAGCGGATAGCTTGCGACTAACCGTAGTGGCCTTTAAACCGTCTGAAAATAAATGAGTGAGCCAGGAACGAAGATAGTCGCGGGTATGTGATGTGATGGCAATGGAGCCGTAGGTGGTGGAAATATAGCTGTTATAGGAAGTCAGATCATTTCTGTAGGATAAAAGGGTGTGCTTTGAATACCTGCGGTGACTGCGCAAATCCTCCAGAAAGATGTCAATTAACCGCTCCATAATGCTGTGGAATTTATGCCCGTTTTAATGCTACGAATATAATACAAACAAAAGAAAAAGGCAAGTGGTTCATTTGGGGAGGAAGAACTATAAAACGGGACTAAAGCGGAAAACCGGCCAAAAAGAAAAGCCTCCCCGTGTCGCTGAGTATATATATCTGCAGCGGTGACCACATGGAGGCTATTCTTTTACAGGAACAGGATGCAGGGCCTACAGGCCTTCTTCCTGATCCCTCAGATGCTGAATGTACTGGGCTTTCAGCAACTCCTGCCTTTTTTTGATGGAAGGTTTGATAAACTGCTGGCGTTGACGAAGCTCTTTTATCACTCCCGTCTTCTCAAACTTCCGCTTGAACTTCTTTAGCGCCCGGTCAATGTTCTCTCCTTCTTTAACAGGTACAATAATCATGGTTAAAAACCACCTTTCTTTTAATTAAGTTATGATTAAAATCAGGTGCAAAAATACATATTTTTGGCGGAATAAAAGAAAAAAAGAAAAAAACTTTTTTTTTTGCTAACTGTTTATTGTTTATAAAACATTATATTTGCATTGTGTAAACACCATAAATTTATTTACAATGAATAAACTATGTACATTTCTTACCGTTCTGCTGTTTCTTGGTTTTGCACCATACTCCCTGTTGCACGGGCAGTTGGTGGCTCCCAAGTGGGAAGCGGCAGTCACCGGAGGTCCCACCTTATTCTGGGGAGACTTAAGCGTAGGGGAAGACCAGGGAGACTACCTTGGGAAGTTTCAGGATGAAAATAACTGGTCTTTTGGTGCTAATCTGGGCTACCGTGTATTGCCTTTTATGCTTTTATCGGCTGATTTTTCTTACGGGATGTTGGAAGGGCAGCGTGACACTTATGAGGATCCGTTCAATAGCCTGAATCAGTATTTTGAGGCGGATTATTTTGATTATGCGCTTACTGCCCGGGTCAACCTGAACGATTTGATCATGGGTTACAACAACAACCGTTTGTTTTCTGTTTACTTACTGGCCGGTTATGGTCAGGTTCATTACCGGTCTATTACCTGGCAGCTGGCTACCGATGAGTATATTAATTCGGTGGGCTATGCGGACCAGGGCGCACGAGAGACAGATCGTAATGTTGCCCGACGCATTCCCTTAGGTGGTGGTGTTCAGCTTAGCTTTACCGATCGTTTCAATCTTCGTGTGGAGACCTATGCTAACCGGACCAATACCAATGAGCTTGATGCCCAGGTTGGGAATACAGGTGTTAACGATATTTATTCTTACACCTCCCTTGGGGCGGTATATAAGTTTAACTTGCGACGGTCGGAGCCGGAGCCTGTTCCGGAGCCTGTTCCGGAGCCGGAGCCCGAGCCGGAGCCGGAGCCGGAGCCTGTTTTTGTGGATCTGATCCCCGATTTTCCGGCTTCCGTGCAGTCCCAATCTACGGAGATGCTGGTTTACCGCATCGAAAAAGAGGACCTTAACCAGTCGGCCCGCCTGGAACTGGTTTTACCTGAAGGGGTTACAGCCACTTCCGGAAGAGCTGCCGGAGCCGATTTTTCCTTTGAAAACCAAACGGCGGTCTTTACCTGGACCCAGTTGCCCCGGTCACCACGGGTGACCACCCGGGTGCAACTTAAAGTGGGAACCCCTGCCCCCGGACGCCATGAGATCAAAGGCACTTTTACTTATGAAGAGGGTGGCCAGGAAAAGTTCCGGGATTTCTCCCGGTCATTCTCCGTACAGCCACCTCCAGTGGTTGAAAAGCCTGTGGTTGAAGAAGAAATTGTGGAAAAGCCCAAATCTGAAATCATCTATCGTGTGCAGGTAAGGGCTATCTTCAATGGAAAGCAACCCCCGGAGGAAGTAAGACGTGCCCTAAGGCTGGATAAGGAAGTCCATGAGCACTTCCACCAAGGGTATGGCAAGTACTCGGTGGGCAATTATGAGACCTTTCAGGAAGCCAGCAATTATAGGGATGATCTCCGGCAAGGACCTGTTCCCGACGCTTTTGTGGTGGCTTTCCATAACGAGGAGCGCCTGAATTCGCTGGCCGATGCCCGGCGTGTACAGGGTGTGGAGGATGTTACCCCACGCAGGCCACAGACCATTACCGGGGCCACATACAAAATCCAGGTGGCCGCCACATCCACACGAAGAGACCAACCCCCCATATCTATGGTAGCTAACCAACTGTCCCTGACGGCAGAGGGAATGGAAATAGACCAGTCGGCTAGTTGGTACCGGTTTATGTATGGTGACTTTAACAGCTACCAGGAAGCGGAACGAAAGTTGCAGGAGGTCAGAACCACCGCTAATGACGCCTTTATTGTGCGATACGTGGACGGAGAGCGACGGTAGACCTTAATGATAATTGTGAAAGAACAGGGCTGCCAATTAATAGCCCGGCAAGAGATGTTGCATAGCAAACAGCCCGGCATGAATGTGCCGGGCTGTTTATTTTATGATAAAACCCGGGCCTGAAAAGGGTACACCCGGAGCGCTCTGGTCCCTATTTTCCTTTTGTTATTTGAAGGGCAGCTTCCTATAGTGTGCGAAGGATAAAATCAGTGATTTTGTTAAACAAATGCAGACGGGTAAAACCGCCATGGATGCCATGATTTTTATTGGGGTAAAGCATCATTTCAAAATCAATATTCTGCCGTACCATCTCGTCCACCAGCATCATAGTGTTTTGGGGATGCACATTATCATCGGCATCGCCATGGGCAATAAACAAATCGCCTTCCAGCTTGCTAATATGTGTAAGGGGTGAATTAATATCGTAGTTTTCGCCGTTCTCTTGCGGTGTACGCATAAAGCGTTCGGTGTAAATATTATCATAGTACCTCCAGTTGGTCACCGGGGCAATGGATACTCCGGAAGTAAAATAATCGGCGCCTTTGGTCATGGCCAGCAAGGCTAAATATCCACCGTAGCTCCATCCGAAAATGCCAATACGGGCGCTGTCAATATAGGGTTTGTTTCCAAAATAGCGTGCCGCATTGATCTGGTCTATGGTTTCCACCTTCCCAAGCTCCAAATAGGTTAATTTCTTAAACTCCTGCCCCCGGTAACCGGTGCCACGGTTATCCACACAAACAATTACATATCCCTGCTGGGCCATATACTCAAACCATACATAATTAAAATAACCCCACCGGTCGGCAACAAATTGTGAGCCAGGCCCACCGTAAACATACATGAGCAGTGGATATTCCTGACTTTCATCAAATCCGGGTGGCTTGATTATGTATCCGTTGAGCATTATATCATCATCAGTGGGCACCTGGATAAACTCTACTCCCGAAAATCCATAGGTGTTCATTCGTTCCTTCACCTTTTCATTATCATGAAACACCTCCACCAGTTGGCCGTTTTCTTTGTATATGGCATTTACCGGTGGATGGTTGGCGGTGCTCCAGGTGTTGAGGTAATAGGAGAAGTCGCCGGAAAACTGCACCCTGTGCGTGCCCTCTTTTTCTGTAATACGCTGCTTTCTTCTTCCGTTAAGCCTCACTTTGTACAGATGCCTTTGCAGTGGGCTCACCTCAGTGGACATATAATATATGGTGTTGCTGGAAGGGGCAAACCCTTTCACATCGGTAACTTCCCACTGTCCTGAGGTGATCTGACGCTCTTTGCCATCACTGCTGATGTGGTACAGGTGGTTGAATCCGTCTTTTTCACTGGTAAAGATAAAACTGTTATCCTCCAGGAACGTCCAGTGATCGTCAATATCGATATACCAGGGGTTTTTTTCCTCATAGATCACGGTGGAGGTTCCGTCCCGGGCATCGGCAAAGAGTATCTCCAGGTGATTTTGCAGACGGTTCAGACGTTGCACCGCCAGCAGGTGATCGGTGCGGGTCCATTTGATCCGGGGAAGATACTGGTCGGTCTCCGCACCCACATCCACTGTGATGGTGTTCTCTTCCTCCAGGTTATATACATGTATGCTAACCAGTGAATTGTCTTCCCCCGCCTTGGGGTATTTGTAAGTATACAGCTCCGGGTACAACTGGTCTTTGTAAAAGATCATGCTGAATTCTTTCACATGACGCTCATCAAACCGGTAATAGGCCAGGTAGGTGCCCCGGGGCGACCACTGAAAGGCCTTGGTAAACTGAAACTCCTCTTCATGAACCCAGTCGGTGGTGCCGTTAATGATGCTGTTGATCTCGCCGTCGGTGGTAACTGCCTTTTCTTCACCCGTTTCCCGGTCAAAGAGGAATAGGTTGTTATCCCTGACAAATGCAATGCGCTTTCCATCTGGGGAGAACTGTGCCAGGCGCTGCTTTCCTTTGCTGTGGTCACCAAGTGGAGTAAGGGTTTTTTGGGTGCGGTCCCAGATAAAAAAGTACTCTTTGGTGGAATAGCGGTATATGCTCTCCTGGTCCGTGGTGATAAGGATCATGGACTCATCATCATTGAACGCATAATCCTGGATGCGGATATTGCCTTCCGGGTCAAAGGGCTTCAGGTCTTCCTGGCTGAGTACTGTCTGGGGTTCTCCTTTTTCTTCATATGCATATTGATTGATGGTTCCGTTTTCCAGGACGGTGTAATGCTCCCCGTCGGCCATAGGATGCATGGATTGCACGCGGTCGGGCAAAAACAGGGCGCTGGCCCAAACATGATCCAGTTGGATATCTTTGGTTTCTTGTGCATTGACCGGGGAGATGCTTCCCCACACCACCCCTGCGATGACCATCAGGGTGTTAAATATTTTGTTCATATTGGCATAATTATTTTAGGTTTTCGGTGCCAAAAATACGGAAAAAAGGGGTAAGTAAATCAGGATGGGCTGAAGAACCTCATTCTCGCAGGCACGATACCGGCCCTGAAGCTGTCTGTGGGTACACAGGGGTTCCCCTGGCACCGGATGATCCACCCTTTTTGTTGATAGTCAAGTGCGTTAGAAAAATACAGCATGCCGGTTTGGGGGTGTGTCACCAGGGAGTTGATGTTTCTTTTTCCCGCCTTGATAAGGGGATTCTGGGGCAGGGCTGTATCCGTCACCGCCATAGCGTATATATGGTGGTTGATAAATAATAAGCTATCCCCGGAGGCATTGGTGGTCAAGGAAAAGGGCGCCATAGCCTTGTCAGGAAAGCGCATCTGTTGCTCCACAGTAAGCCACACGCCATGGATCCGGGTTAGTGCTGGGTACTGCTCATTAAGGTAGCCGCCACTACTGAGAACCCAGATGTCTCCGTTTTTGTCTATGGCTATGCTGTTGGGCTCTTTAGCTACCTCAACGGTTTTTACCAGGGTTTGTTGGAAAGGATCGATTACCATAATGGTGTTGTTGGGCTGGGGCACATAAAATGATGACCAATTGGAGGCATACAGATAATGACCGTCGTAAGCCAGGGCTTCCGTAGACTTGTTTACCTCCATTTTGGACAGGACCGCAGGGTCGCCGGGACGTAGGACATGCATTTTGGAGGTTTCCAGGTCACTGATAAACAATAAGCTGTCGCTGATTGCCTGTATGTTTCTGGGGCTTTCCAGACCGGAAAGGGTTTCCAGCGACCGGAAATCGTCTAAAGATACCACTTCTGCCTTTCCCGAATTGTTTACTGTGATCACTGCCCGGTCATCCAAAAAGCAAATGTCCATGGGAATATCTCCCAATGGCCTTTGATTGGATGAATAAAATATATTTTGCTCGATGGTGCCTGTCACAGGATGATAAAAAGTAATGCTGCCGTTCCCGGAGCCAAAATTCCCTTCATTGATAATAAACAGGCCGTGATTACGGGTCCAGGGATTGTCGCCGTTACCCTGTTCCCCAAAGTCTTTATCCTCACAGGCGCCCAAAAGGAACAGGATAACTGCCAGGAAAGTGGTGGTTGTTATTGTTTTTTCCATTGGTATCGAATATTGAAGGTTATACTGCGTCCGGGCATGGGGTACCATGCCACCGACTGATAGCTGGTGTTAAATATGTTATTTACTCTTATTGAGGTGTTTAAAGGGTGGTTTTTTATTATCCATTTCCGTCCGGCTTCCATATTGAAAAGGGTGAACGGAGGCAGATACCTGCTGTTGTCGCTGGTTGTATATCGTTTTCCGGTATATTGCATGGCGGTAGTGCCGTGCCAGGGTCCGTTATGCAGGAATACCATGGCAGAAGCAGTATGCTCGGGGGTGTAAATGAGCTGCTTTCCCCTGGATTGATCGCCGGGGTACAATGGTTTGGTGCTTTCTGACCGGGTGTAGGTGTGTCTTAAGTTCACGGTGATGATGTTATTGCCCCATGGTATGCTGGCTTTGATTTTGCTTTCCACTCCCTGTGATTTTACTTCCCTTAGGTTATGGGGTGTCCAGTAGGATGCAATGGAGTCGGGTTGCCATAGTATCCAGTTGGACACGTTATTAAGGAACCATGATCCGGACAGGTTCATATGCATTTGGTTTTTTGGGCAGCTTGCAGCGTATTCCAGTCCGGCGGTATAGCTCATTCCCATTTCAGGCTTCAGCTCGGGGTTTCCTCCCGGGAACCAGTACATGTCGTTCATGGAGGGCATGCGGTGGTTGCGGGCCAGGCTTCCATGGAACAGCAGCTGGTTAAATGGGGGTATCACGTAGCTGATGGAGATGCCCGGAAGCAGGCGCGGCTTGCTGTTACCGTTTTTTTCTGCCCGGAGCAGTAGCCGGGATGAAAGCCTTTTGTGGGGCTGAAGGCTGGCGGTGGTGTAAGCCCCGGACAGGTTGCGCCGGAAGGAGCCCTGGTAGTTATCGGAGACCACCCGGTGACGGTCATAGTCCAGTCCTGCCATCATGGTGAAACGCCGGGAAAACCGGTGGCTGACATTTGCCTTAAAGGTGTACTGGCCGTGCGTGTTTTCCAGGCTTAAGGAAGGGATGGGGTTATGGTACTGATATATATCATAAAGGTAACCGCCACGGATCATCCATTGTGTGTTCTCCCTTTTGTTTTTCCAGCTGATCAGGGTTCTTACAAACAGGTTGTCCTGGGTTTCCGGTTCATCCCTGTCCTTAACGGTGATGGCTCCGGGAATTTCCCGGTGGCTTTGCTGAGCCCATACATGAGCGGTGATCAAATTGTTATGGTTGAGCCTTAGCCGTATGTTCTCCATAAACCCCAGTTGTTTGTAGCCTGCATTGGTTTGTTTTTCTTCAGGATAGGGTGGCCCGGCCATAGCGTTGTTTTTATAGGTATAGTGGTTGGCGGAGTGCACATAAAACGCCCGGGTGTTGAGCAGGAGGTTTGATACTATCAGGTTGTTCTCCACCAGTGTTTGTGTTGCCATAAGGCTGGAAAGGCTTTGGCGGGCATTGATCATTAGGGAGTCCTTCCAGTTGGGCAAATTTTCCAGCAGCACCGTGCCTCCCAGTCCGCCACTACCCTTATGGAGTGAATTTTCCCCGTGGATAAGGGTTATCCGGTCTGCAAAGCCTGCAGGAATAAGGGAGAAGTCCATTTGCCCCAGCGTGGCTGTATTGATATTTACGCCGTTCCAGAGCACTTGAGTATGGCTTGCTGAAGTGCCCCGGAAGGCTGGCGTTGCCAGTGCTCCGGTGCCGTAGTTTTTTATAAACATTGGCGTATGGTTTGCCAACGCATCGGAGAGGGGTAGGTTAGCCGATGTTCTCATAGCCAGAGAGTCCAAAGTGATGCCTTGTCGCTCCACCGGCTGGGGCGCCCCCTGCCGCTCCACGGTAAACACTGGCAGGTTAATGGTATCCTGTCCATGCAAAAGACAGGGAATTAATATGGTGGATAATATGCAGGCTATGCTTTTCACTGGGCGATATACATTTTTACGGGGGTGATCTGTTGTTGTGAATACAGGAACAGGAAATACAAGCCGTCAGACAGGTGGTTCACAGACAGGGTTATATATTTTCCTTCTCCCGGTTGGTCCAGCACTGTCCGCCCGTTTATATCCTTTATCCGTATCCGCTCAATGACCTGGGGAGAGCGGATATGGATGGTTTCTGAAGCCGGATTGGGATATACGCTGGCAGCAGGAACCCGTGCCGGGCTATATATGTCTGAAGTGTTTTGATCGTGAATGACCCCTACCGCATCCAGGTCAAAGCCCCCGGCAGCGAATGGAGTAGGGAAGGGGTCGTTCACCTTCCTGCCCTGGGCATCACGGGTAGCCAGCGAGTCTTCCATGCTTCCGATAACATCTACTATGCGTACGTACTTAATGTGGTCCACATCAATAAGGGCAGCATCTTTTACCTCTTCCAGGTCAAAGGGGGTTCCGTATTCCACCATGTACTTTCCCGCCAGGTTATTCACCTCTTCCGGGTCAAGGCTCCCGAAGGAGCTCACTTGTGTGGAGGTATCGGTAAGGGAGCTGGCGGGAAAGCGGACAAAATGCTCCCCGTCGCTGCTTACCTCCACGAAAGCCAGCTCCAAAAAGGTGTGGCTAAAAGCATTGCTAAAGACGGCAAAGTCCCACCCAGGACCATTACTCAACGGCACTGGAAACCCCAGGGTGATATATCCGCTGTCACCCAGACTCACTACCTGGTTGTTGGCTTTGAACAGGGCCGCGGTAGAGTCCCCATGGGAGGCAACACCCAGGGCCGGCTGGGAAATATCCATGGGGCCGCGCTGAAAGTCAAATATATATGAAGCCCAGCCAACAAATACGGTGCTGTCCTTATGAATGGCCGAAGTGCCCGGCTGGTCTGCCGCCGGATGATACTGAGCCCATAAAGGACCGGGGGATAAAAGCATGAAAATTAATAGAAAACCAATGAACCGAACAGAATTGAAGATAACCATTTGGACTTATTATTAAAGGATGATCTGTGGTTGTTTATGGATCGTTAACTGCTTATTAAGGGGATAACGGCAGGAGCCATTTAACAGGACCGCCCCCAATGGGAACGGTCCTTGTACTGCTTATTGCTTTTGAATTTTTACTACCGAATGATGGTTGTTGTTTACTATTCGCAGGAAGTATACTCCGGGTTTAAGGTGTGAGAGGTTTATTTTTTCTTCTGTATGGATGTTTTTTTGCCACACCCGTTGTCCTTTTATGTTTATCACTTCTGCTTTACTATTTTGAAGTTCAGTAGGGATTTGGACATGGATATTATCCCGGAATGGATTGGGGTATACCCTGGTTTCCGGTTGGGGTGAGTTGGCAATTGAGGTGGTGGTTGGTTGGGCGGCTACGGGCAGGTGTGGGATGATGGCGGGCATAAAGTCGGTGTATGAGCAGCCAAACCAGGTGCTGTCGGCAAGGTCTGTTGATACGCCCATGTTCATGGCCCAGTTGTGTACTCCGGTACTGCTCCAGGTGCCCCAGAAGTTTGGAGCCCCGGATACTCCGCTGTGATTCAGGTAGTGGATATTATTGATCATGCCGCCGGGCATATCAATTTCCAGGCTGGTATCTGCCTGATGCACTGCTATCAGCATGTCTTCAGCGGTTTTATTGCCGTCGAAGCGGTATCCCCAGGCGTAGCTCATGGGGCTGGAGCCGTCGTTAAAGCTGATCACCAGTATGGCATGCTTGCTGCCACTCCCTGTCCAGGAATGAACATCATCTGCTGTAAAAGCAGACTGCCCCCAGCTTAGCTGTATGGTCAAAGCTACCGACGTGTCTATGTGGTTGGAGTAAATGCTGAGCTGCGACTGATATAGACCCGGATTGCCGCCCCGGGAAGCATACAGGCTTACCGCCAGACTGTCTCCCCCGGAAATAATGCTGCCGGGAGTAACCGTAGTAGTGTCCATGCTAAATGGATGGGGAAGAGTACCTAAGCTGTCAAGGATCAAATCCTGAGAGCCCGTGTTCTTTACGTAAATCACTTCATTTAACATGGCATTGGAAGTGTCTGCCACTGCGAAATCCACCTGCCAGGTGGACATTTCCAGGGTCTGTGCGTTAACCCAACGCCCCATGGTCAGGAAGATACCCGCCAAAAACAGGGCAAAAATTGCTTTTTTGTACATGAATAAAAATTTTAAATGATTAGGTTTTAAATGAATAACTTAAAACCTTCAGGAGTACAAGCCATAGCGAATAAAACGTGTGCGGCCTTATCCACAAGCCTTTAACCCGAAAGCTTTGTTCATTGAATAATGGCCCAGGCAGGTCTTCTGACTTACTCCCCTTGCAGCTACCTTCCCATTCCGGTTGAACAGTGGTAAAGAAGGCTGACAGGTTGCGGAGAACACAGCAGCGGGTACTGTCCGGGATTCTAACCCGGTTCCCTTTTCAGAAAGAAAAAGCAGATTGCCCATTCTTTCACCTAAATCCGCGGCAAAGATATAAAAATAAATACCAATGCAAGGGGCGGTAGCCACGAATGCACGAATAATAATTATCAGAACTATCATTCGTGCATTCGTGGCTATCTTTCTTTTGCTTTTATACCTGGAGTGATAAATAACTTTCCTGTTTCAGTTGTTTAATATCTTTACGGCGGCCGGGGGTGCTTTTGGTGCCTTTTGGGGCAGGTATGACGCAATGAAGGGTAGCGGTTCAAATTAAATGGATGAATTTATTGCATTTGTTTGTATTGATACTACTTTTGCGCAGTAAAACGGCCGGCTTGTTTTAATTTCCGGGGTTTACAAAATCCAGGTCAGCGATATGCTGCCATATTAAAAGGGTTCATTATGAAGTTTACACCTGAACGTTATTCTATTGCTGATAAGCGGATGCAGCCGTTTATCGATGCTGACGAGATTTGGGGCTTTATCAGGGAGACCAGGTCCACCAAAGAGCGTGTTCGCCAGGTAATCCAAAAGTCGCTGAACAAGGAACGTTTATCTTTGGCAGACACGGCAGTGTTGGTGAATGCCACCGACCCGGAGTTGGTGGAAGAGATCAAAGAGGGTGCCCGTCTGTTGAAGGAGAAGGTTTACGGGAACCGCATCGTGCTTTTTGCACCTTTATATATAGGTAACAAGTGCACCAATGATTGCCGTTATTGTGGTTTTCGGGTGAGCAACCGTGATGCGGTACGCAAGACCTTATCGGATGAAGAGATCATTTCAGAGGTGGAAGCCCTGGAAGACAATGGTCAGAAGCGGCTGATCCTGGTTTATGGGGAACACCCCGATTACGGACCGGAATATATTGCCCATACAGTGAAAACGGTATATGATGTGAAGAAAGGCAATGGGGAGATCCGCCGGGTGAACATTAACGCGGCTCCTTTGGAAGTGGAAGGCTTTCGAAAGGTGTTGGATTCCGGCATCGGTACCTATCAGGTGTTTCAGGAAACCTATCACCCCGAAGCGTATAAGGAGTACCACCTGGGTGGTAAGAAGAAGGATTACAACTACCGGCTCACGTCATTGGACCGTGCTCAGGAAGCGGGGCTGGACGACGTAGGCATTGGTGCTCTGTTTGGCCTGTACGACTGGCGATTTGAGACGCTGGCACTGGTCAGGCATACCAGCCACCTGGAAGCTTGCTATAATGTGGGGCCTCATACCATCTCATTTCCCAGAATACAAAGCGCAGCATCCATCGGAATAACCGATAAATACATGGTGGATGACCCCACCTTTACCCGGATAATAGCTATTCTGAGACTGGCAGTGCCCTATACCGGCCTCATCCTTACTGCCAGGGAAAACCCGGCGGTAAGAAAAGAAGTGATGAGGTTTGGCGTATCACAGATCGACGGAGGAACCAAGCTGGAGCTGGGATCTTATAAAACCTCGGTAAATGAAGACCAGGACCTGAACAAAGAGCAGTTTATGATCAACGACTCCAGATCACTCAATCAGATCATTGATGAACTGCTGGACGACGGATACCTGCCTTCTTTCTGTACAGCCTGCTACCGGCTGGGAAGAACCGGTGAGCATTTTATGGAGTTCTCTGTGCCCGGATTTATTAAAAGATATTGCAGTCCAAATGCAATACTGACACTGGCAGAGTACCTTATGGACTATGCCCCGGAAGAAACCAAACGAAAAGGATGGAAAGTGGTGGAAGAAAACCTGCAAAACCTGGAAAAAAACGGACATAAAAACGTGCCTGCCATCCGGAAAAAGATTGAAAAGATAAAAAAGGGAGAAAGAGACGTCTATTTTTAACATATTATGTAGTAATTGCCGCCTTTTTCTTAGTTTTGCCGTCGAAGGATTACTCACCAAAATCAATACCTTATGAAGTCTGTTATTTTCGCTGCAGTTTTTAGCCTGATGATCATGCCGGCCTTTTCCCAGGAAGAACAGGATACAATCTATAATCCCAATAATCCTGACCTGCTGGTGGAGCATTTTTTCCACCTGTTTATGGAAGGGTCTATCCATGAAGCATTAGACTATCTTTACAGTGCCAAGCACTTTAAAGATGATGAGGCCTTGCAGGATAACATAGTGTCTATGAAGGAGCAATTGAACGATCTGGAGGAAACACTGGGGACACTCAAAAGCTATTCCCGGGTTCAAAAATTAGAAACCGGCGACCGGCTGGTGTCTTACTCTTACCTTTTAAACTATAAGCGCAGGCCCCTTAGTCTGGTGTTTGTATACTATATGCCAGATGACCACTGGGAACTGTTGCAATTTCAATACTCGGACGAGGTTATAGATGTGCTTATTGACCGGATGCAGTATCTGCGTACACTCCATTCAAGGTAGCATTAAACGATCTGCTCTAAAAAGCATGTTTTTGGCTTTCAGGAGAAGGGATCAATAAGCCTTGTTAGACCGGATAAAATACAAGAAAAGTATAATATCAGCAGTTATTCTTTACTGGATAAAATAAAAAGATGCTTATGGAAGATTCATTTGTTGTAGCCGGCATACGCATTATGGACCGGATCAAGGAGGCGGGCAGGACACAACAGGTATTAAGCAAGCATGCTCCGGTGATCCAGTCCCGGCTGGGCTTTCATGAAGTGACCGAGGCTGTGTGCAGCCGTGTGGGACTGGTGGTTCTGCATTTACGCGACGCGGGCAGCCGCTGGGAAGCGCTGAGGGATGACCTGGATAAGATCGGGGGGATAGAAGTGAAAGTGATGACATTTAACCGTTCACAACCTTAAAAAAAATATTGCCATGAAAAAAACCCGTATTTTAGGTATTTACATTAACAACCGTGTTATGGATGCGGTTCTGGTTCAGGATATTTTAACCCGCTATGGTTGCTCCATTAAAACCCGCCTGGGACTGCATGAAGTTACCAATGAGCATTGTAGCACTACAGGGCTTATCTTGCTGGAGCTTACTGGAGAAGAAAAGGAAATGGATGACCTGGAGCGTGACCTTAAGGGTGTGGCAGAGCTTCAAATCCAAAAGATGGAATTTAACGGGTAGCTAAGGCTGTATGAAGATTGCAGTGATCAATGGCCCAAACCTTAACCTGTTGGGGAAAAGGGAAAAAGAGATTTACGGGGATGCCGTTATGGATGACGGTCTTCAGTCCCTGGCCAGCCATTTCCCGCATGCGGATATCTTTTATGCTCAAAGCAATAGCGAGAGTGAGCTCATTGGCCTGATCCATCAGGCAGACCGGGAGCAGCGACCGGTTATACTCAACCCCGGCGGCCTTACTCATTGCTCTGTATCGTTGGCCGATGCGGTAAAAGCTGTTTCGGTGCCCGTAGTGGAAGTACATGTTTCCCACATAATGGCACGGGAAAACTACAGGAAAAGGTCTCTGGTGGCTGCAGCATGTAAGGGAACCATCAGTGGTTTCGGATTGAATAGCTACCTGTTGGCAGCATATGCGCTGCAAATGCAGAACCAAAAAACGGATCAATAGCATTTTCGTTCCCTGCCACCAGCAGGGAACGGCTTTTGCTTATGCTTGTTCTTTTCGTGGCCCTACAATATCCTGCGCAGGGCTTCCATGGCTTTTTTATAGTCCGGCTCGTTGCCAATCTCCGGCACATACTCCACATAGCGGATGATGTCTTCCTGGTCGATGATTATTACTCCCCGTGACAAAAGCCTCAGTTCTTCAACAAGAAAACCGTACTTTTTCCCAAAGTCAGCTTCTTTATGATCGGACAGGGTTTCCACCTTATCGATGCCCTCCGCTCCGCAAAACCGTTTTAAGGCAAAAGGCAGGTCCATGCTGATGGATAATATGACAACGTTATCACTAAGCATGGCTGCTTCCTGGTTAAAGCGACGCGTTTGAGCTGCACATACCGGGGTATCCACCGATGGAGCCACTGAAAGTACCTTGATCTTGCCCTGGAAATCCCCTGAATGTACAGGCTTCATATCCGCATTTACCACCGTAAATTCGCTTGCCCTGGTGCCCGTTTTTGCTTCTTTTCCTAATAAGGTGACCGGGTTGCCGCCAAAGGATACCTGTTGATTATTTTTTTCCATAATTAATGCATTTTCTATTTAGGTTTGTAAGCCAGGGGTAATACCATTTTTTTTCGTGAAAAAACAAATGCAATCTTACCAGTCCGGGCTTGTATTTAATGGGTGCATATAAAACAACCGGAAAGCCCAATTGTTGACTTTCCGGTTGTTTGATTGTTAAGATCCCTTGTATAGTGGTTACTCAGGGGTGTTCCGGTTTATTTTTTCCGGTCGAAAAACGGGTTTTTTCCGGTGGCACTAAGGGGTATTCCGTAAGCGATTTTTATTTCAGGAGGCAGGATACCGCATTCAATGGCTGCTTTTCCGGCAGTAAACAGGATGCGGTTATCCACCCGGTGGTCCATAGCAACCGATGCGGCTGATCCCACTGCTATTCCCAGGTCTCCGCTGTTAAAGGAGCATGGAATGTTTTGGTATTCATTTTTTTCATCACAGGAAGGGAATCCACAGAATCCGCAGTTGGGCACTTGCAGTGGTTCAATGGGGGTTCCCAGCATGACCATCACCTTTGTTTCCTGCAGGTTGCGGCCATCACGCTGAAAAAATGAAAGGTCTTTTTCTTTTCCTGTCCTGATCAGGAATGCAGCGATCTTCCCGATGGATTCCTGTTCCATGATGGCCGTAAACAGAAGGTCTTTCCCTTTGGCTTTTGGCGCGGTTCGTGCCGCCAGGATCATCTTTGCGGCCGTATCTCTCAATACCTGCGTACTTACGTGCTGGTTTGTGATCATGATTAACAGCCCTTTATTGTTATAATTATTATTATTCGTCTTTACGGTAGTTTTATCGGCTACTCTTCCATGTCTGCCAGGAACTGATCGGCCTCCATGACGGCCATGGTTCCGGAGGCTGCTGCTGTAACGGCCTGACGATAGACGCTATCCTGAACATCTCCGGCGGCAAATACGCCCGGAATATTGGTTTTGGTGGAGTTGGGACTGGTGATGATGTATCCGTATTCATCCATATCCAGTTGTCCTTTGAATATGTCTGAGTTGGGTTTATGCCCGATGGCTACAAAGAAGCCGTCAATATCCAGTTTTTTCTCTTTGCAGGTTTTAACATTTTCCAGTATAACGCCGGTAACTTTTTTCCCCATGCCTTCCGATTCTCCTGTGATCTCTTTGGGGACGGTATTCCATAGTACCTCCACGTTTTTTTTGTTAAATACTCTCTTTTGCATCACTTTGGAGGCTCTCAGCTCGTCTCTGCGGTGGATCAGGTATACTTTTCGTGCCAAATTGGCCAGGTAGCTGGCTTCTTCTGCGGCCGTATCTCCTCCTCCCACCACTGCTACGTCCAGGTCTTTATAGAAAAATCCGTCGCAGGTGGCACATGCCGAGACTCCCGAGCCGTTGTATTCTGCTTCCGACTTTAGACCCAGCCACTTTGCCGAGGCTCCGGTAGCAATGATCACTATCTGTGCCTCCAGCAGCTTCCCCTCATCGGTCTTAGCCTTAAACGGTCGCCTGGAAAGGTCCACTTCGGTGATCACGCCCCAACGGACATCCGTATCAAAGCGCTCTGCCTGCTTTTTAAATTGCTCCATCATCTCGGGCCCCTGAACGCCTTCAGGATAACCGGGAAAGTTATCCACTTCAGTGGTTATGGTTAGCTGTCCGCCTGGCTGCATCCCCTGGTAAAGAACCGGCCGCAGATCCGCACGGGCCGCATAAATAGCAGCAGTATACCCTGCAGGGCCTGAACCGATAATTAAACATTTGATCTTTTCTGCTGATTCACTCATAATGGCTGATGTTTAAAATTTCACAAAAATACAATTTTTTATGCGGCATAATGGATGCAAATATTTTGAACCCCAACACAAGGTGTGCTCTCTGCCGGATGAAGAGGAAAGGCCGTGGCTCGCTAACTGCGGAACAGACTGGAAAAGGTCTTTTTCTTCTTTAGAAAGTAGGCATTTAGAATGCTTTTGGGGAGCATCCCGGCGGGGAAAGCACCCCAAGGGATGGTGTTTTTTTGCCGGGTTACCGACGACCTGCCTTTAAGGAAGTGGAAGTGGGCCCTGATCACCGCGCTAAAGTCACCGGCCTGGCCATTGACAAGGAAGTTTATAGCTGCCAGGGCATCCAGGAAAATCCGGGTGAAATATATCTTACGGAACCTGGCCGGTGGGTTATTTTTATAGATCAGAAGCAGATTGTTGCGAAAGTTGAGGAAGGTCTTATAAGGGTTGTTTTTGGGCAATGTGCCTCCTCCTACGTGATAAACAGTGCTTTGAGGAATGCAGTGGACGGTATATCCCAGGTTTTTTGCCCGCCAGCAATAGTCGATCTCTTCCATGTGGGCGAAAAAATAATCGTCCAGTCCGCTGAGCTCATGATACACTTTTGCCGGAGTGATCATGCAGGCCCCGGTAGCCCAAAAGACTTCCAGGGGATCATCATATTGTCCTTGGTCTTTTTCCACGGTATGAAAGATGCGCCCCCGGCAAAAGGGATAAGCGTATTTATCCAGAAACCCTCCGGCCGCGCCGGCATATTCAAAATAATCCTTGTTATGGTAGGCTTTGATCTTGGGCTGGCAGGCTACTGCGCCGGGGTTGGCATCCATAAACTGTATGAGCGGCTCCAGCCACCCCGGCGTTACTTCAATATCGGAGTTGAGTAAGACATAATACCGGGAATTTACATGCCTGAATGCCTGGTTGTACCCACGGGCAAAGCCTTCATTTTTTTCATTTTCAATGATCCTTACTTCCGGGAATGATTCTTTTATGAAGGGGACGGAGTCGTCGGAAGAATTGTTGTCGGCAACAACGATCTCGGCCAGGTGTGCGGAATATTTAATTACAGATGGAAGGAATTTTTTCAAATACTTCTTTCCGTTCCAGTTAAGAATGACAACGGCAACGGTGGTCATGGGATTAATAGGGTTAGTAGGGGTTGTTATAAATTCTTTCCGCTTCAGACCCCCACCGGTCCACGTCTTCCGTGTTGTAAGGATCGATATTCATGGTGTTTCGCTTGTGCAGGTCATGCTTCCAGGTTTGATTGTAGTTTTCTCCGATGGCATTGGAATGCAGTAATTCATAGTCATTAGTAACCAGATCGGGGTTGTAGAATACAAACCGTTTGTTCCACTGGGCATCGGTAAGCTGATGATAGTACCATATCTCATAGGGGTAGGAGCTGGGCTCATGTGACCGTGAAGTAATGCTGTTGGGCGGTCCGTATTGCAGGTAAACCCTGCCACGGTCCGTTTCAAACCCCCGGCGGATCATGGTCCCATAAAACGCATCTACCTCTTTCACCATGGCATAATACTCCAGCCACTCTTTCTCCGGGTCTTCATAGTTTTTCGATGACCAGAAGTTTAGGAAGAACTTCCTCAGGGTGTTGGTTTCTTTATCCTCCAGGTTAGAATGGATAAACAGCTTATCATTGGAGTTGCTGATGGGGGTCAATGCAGGGATATAATGCAGCAGGCTGTCCCGGCTCATATTTTCCGTAAAGCGCCGGGTGATGTCAATGGCCTCCAGGTTAGCCAGCTCATAGGCTACACCGGGGTTGGACCGTTGGATAAACTTTTTACGCATGCCCACCTCTTCATTGTTACGGTTTCTCACTTCCACTACAACATTATAGTTTCCTGAGGGTAAATTGCTGATATCCATTTTATGGAAAAAAATATTGGCCGGCTGGGCGTTCATGCGCTTGAAGCCACTATAGTTGGCCATGATCTCGTTGGTCTCGAAAGACTCCAGGTAAAAGCGGGTCAGGTAACCTTCATTTTCTCCCAGGACCTTATCCATATTATATATTTCGGCAAAAAAGGCCATAGTGTTCACTTTTTCAGGATAAAACTCGGATACATAGGGTACTGTATTCACTCCGCTGCGGGTAAATGGTGTTTCTTCTTTGGCTGTTGTATACGATTGGATCAGCTGTATACTGGATATTTCCAGTTCATTATGGTTAAACATAATGCTCACCGGTATTTGATGCTGCAATGGCTCCTGGTCGTTATTCAGGTCTTTAATGAGAATTTCAAAGACATAAGACCCGGTATCCAGCGAGAACCGTTGCTGGTCAATCAGGTTGAAATCAATGGCCTCCACGTTTTCTACCTCCGGGCTGTTCAGCTGGTATTTCCGGTAGTTTAGCACCGAATCGCCACGGTGAAACATTTGAGTGACTTCCACTGTGCCCTGATGCATGCCGTTTTCATTGACAACGTAAACCAGATCAGAAGCCTGAATGGCCAGATTGGTTTCCAGATATGGCCCGGTACCGGGCGAGTAAAACTGACTGTAAGTGAGATAACCCTGAATAGGTTCGTCCTGAGCAAACATTTTGACGGAAAAACACATGAGTACTGTCAGTAAAATGCCGTAAATGAGGTTTTTATACATAACGAGAGAGGTTGGTTATTGTGGCATCAAATATAAGGAAAAACCAGGGGGTTTTGTTCATTGGTCAGGGAAAGAATCCATGGACTCAGTTAACGGTATGTTCTGAACAGGGAAAGGTGCCGGGGCATTTTTATTCTGGATATGAGGTCGGTTATTGTATATCAGTTATTTAGATAAAATGTAATTTTTTCTGCTTTTATGTTTGCAGTTTGATAAAACATATTACTTTTGCACCGGAGACGTGGCAGAGTGGTCGATTGCGGCGGTCTTGAAAACCGTTGAGGTTAGTAGCCTCCGGGGGTTCGAATCCCTCCGTCTCCGCAAAAAGAAAAGCGTTATATGGTATCCGTTAATGGATAGCAGATGGCGCTTTTTGCTTTGTGGCTCATGCGGTATGGGGGGAGCCCGGATGACGGGGGCGGGGCATTATTAAAACTCGGAAGTGAAGTGGAATACAATATCCGGATATTTATCGCGGGCCATTTGCAATGCAAAGGGGGATTCGGCCAGGAAGACGTCCCGGCCCTGTTTATCCACCGCCATTTGGTTATTCTTTCTGTTTAGAAAGTCTTTAAGCATTTCTTTGTTATCCGATGTTATCCAGCAGGTTTTGTAAAGGTTGATATTTTCCCAGCGGCATTTGGCGCCATATTCGTGGAGCAGGCGGTACTGGATTACTTCAAACTGCAGTTGTCCTACTGTTCCAATGATCTTTCGTCCGGAGGCTTTTCCTGTGAACAGTTGTGCCACTCCTTCATCCATGAGCTGGTCTATGCCTTTATGCAGTTGTTTGTACTTCATGGGGTCTGCATTTTCGATATATTTGAACAGTTCTGGTGAGAAGCTGGGCATTCCTGCAAAGTGGAGTTTTTCTCCTTCGGTAAGGGTGTCGCCGATTTTAAAGTTCCCTGTATCATGTAGCCCTACGATGTCACCGGGCCATGCTTCCTCCACCACCGATTTCCGTGCGGCCATAAATGCGGTGGGTGAAGAGAATCGCAGTTGCTTGTTTAGGCGCACATGATGGTAGAAGGTGTTTCGTTTAAACATCCCGGAGTTTACTCTTACAAAGGCAATTCGATCTCTGTGGTTGGGGTCCAGGTTGGCATGTATTTTAAACACAAACCCGGTGAAGGCTTCTTCTTCCGGGTTCACGGTGCGTTCTTCTGCTTTTCCCGGGGCCGGACCCGGAGCAATATCCAAAAAACAGTTGAGCACTTCTCTGACGCCAAAGTTGTTTAATGCGCTGCCAAAAAATACCGGGGTAATGGAAGCATCCTGATAGGTTCTATGTTCAAAGGGGGGGTATACCCCTTCAATGAGCTCCAGGTCGCTTTTTAACATGTCCATTTGATCGCCGAAGGCCTGGTGCAGGTCCGGATTATCCAGGTCTTTAAATACTAAGGTGTTCTCCTTTTCGTCCTTCTCGTGGGCTCTGAACAGCTTAAGTTGTTTTCCGTAGATATCATAAACGCCTTTAAAATCCGGCCCCATCCCTACGGGCCAGCTTAATGGCCTCACTTTGATATCCAGGTTCTCTTCCATTTCATCCATAAGCTCAAAGGGGTCTTTTCCGGGGCGGTCCAGCTTATTGACAAACACAATTATGGGGGTATCCCGCATGCGCAGCACTTTTACCAGTTTTCGCGTTTGTGGCTCCACGCCTTTGGCGGCGTCGATCACTACGATGGCGCTGTCTGCCGCCGTGAGCGTACGGAAAGTGTCCTCGGCAAAGTCCTGGTGGCCCGGAGTATCCAAAATATTTACCTGGAAATCCCTGTACTCAAAGCCCATCACAGAAGTAGCCACCGAAATGCCCCGTTGTTTCTCGATCTCCATAAAGTCGGAGGTGGCTGTCTTTTTGATCTTGTTGGACTTCACAGCACCGGCCACCTGAATGGCACCCCCGAATAACAGAAACTTTTCGGTGAGGGTGGTCTTCCCGGCATCGGGATGGCTTACAATGGCAAATGTCTTCCTGCGGTTGATCTCTTGTTTTATACCCATGCTTTGCGGACGGTTTAAAAGGGTGCAAAATTATAAATAAACGCAGAAGGCCAGTCTAAAAAGGTTGTTTTTATCTTTAGCGGCTTTTTGTCCCAGGGAATAAGGGTTAATCCGCTAAAAATCAGTTATCCCTTTAGCTGTTTCCCTTTTTTATGCGTTCCAGCGTGCATAGCAGGGTTTTCATTACCCCGGAGGCTTGCCCCTTTAGGAGAATATCGGTGATCTGCGGGGTAAACAATGATTCAGTGATGTTCACTTCAATTATGTGTGCGCCATTTTGTTTGGCCATAGCCGGGATCTGTGCTGCGGGAAATACCTCGCCCGTGGAGCCGATAACAAGGAATACTTCTGCTTTTCTGGCGGCATGCATGGAGGCTTGCAGGGCCTTTTCCGGGATCATCTCACCAAAAAAGATGAAGTCGGGCTTGAGTACGGAGCTGCAATCACACCGGGGGGGTAACTGACTCAATAGCTTCTCGTCTGGCTGGTAAAAGGCTGAGCAGCCCGTGCATTGAAGCCGGAGGGCATTGCCATGAAATTCATGTACCCTTCTGGAACCACCCTTTTGGTGCAGGTTGTCAATGTTTTGCGTGATCACCTCCCGAAGCAGACCCTGCCTTTCCAGCTCAACCAGGGCCAGATGAGCCGCATTGGGATGGCTGGCCTGGAAATATTCATAAAATAGCTTGGCAATCACTTTCCACGTGGCTGAAGGATCGTCATGAAAACGATCCAGATCCAGAATGCCCGGATCATACTTGTCCCATAAACCCCCTGCCCCCCGAAATGGAGGAATACCACTCTCCACACTGATGCCGGCACCCGTAAATGCTACCGTGTGGGAGGAACGAAGCAGTATTCTTGCTGCATCAACAAATAACTGGTCGGTTGTTTCATGAATCATCACCCGGCGAAGATACTATTTTTCTTATATTTGTGATTGCCATAAATACACCTGGTATGAATAGATTGTGCTTGATTTTCAGC
>PWNQ01000116.1 GCA_003557725.1 Bacteroidales bacterium
AGCGGCTTTTTGCCCCGGACCCTAAAGGGTGAAGCCGCTGAAAATCAGCCACCCTTTAGGGATGGGGCAAAGCTGATTTTCAGCGGATGTGAAAAATGTGTGTTTTTAGACTGGACTCTTTATTATTTAACATTTAAAATTAAGGTATTTATTATGGATGTAAGCAATAAAGGCAATAACACCAAGATGGTTCACGGGGGGAGTTTTCCCGATAAGTATTTAAGTGCCACTGTTCCCATTTATCAGACCTCCACATTTGCTTTCCGTGATGCGGATCATGGGGCGGAGTTGTTTTCCGGCAAAGGGGAGGGGTATATTTATACCCGTTTGGGAAACCCCACGGTGGGAGCTTTGGAAGATGCTGTTGCACACCTGGAAAATGGATGTGGCGGGGTGGCCACCAGCTCCGGAATGGCGGCGGTGACCACTGTTTACACTGCCTTTTTGGGGCAGGGGGACCATATGATCGGGCATAACGCTATTTATGGACCCTCCAGAGGAGTGATGGAAAATATCTTTTCCGGATTTGGTATTGAATCATCATTTATTGATACCACCAATGCGGAAAATGTGCGCCAGGCCATCCGGAAAAACACTAAGCTCATATTTATTGAGACTCCTGCCAATCCCACCATAGAGATCACCGATATTAAAAAGGTGGCTGCCATAGCCAAAGAGCACAACATACCCCTTTGTGTGGACAACACCTTCTGCAGTCCGCACCTGCAACGACCCCTGGAGATGGGGGCAGATATTGTGCTTCACTCGCTCACCAAGTTTATCAATGGCCATGCCGATGTGGTGGCAGGCATGTTGGTGACCAAAACCAAAGAGCACCATGCGTTGTTGAAGAATGTGATGGTGAACATGGGTGGGAACATGGATCCGCATCAGGCCTATATGGCTCACCGTGGACTGAAGACTTTAGGGATCCGGGTTGACCGCTCACAGCAAACGGCCATGAAGGTAGCTCGTTTTCTGGAAGATCATGCTGCAGTAGAGTGGGTAAAGTACCCCGGGCTGGAAAGCCATCCCCAGTATGAACTGGCTAAAGAGCAGATGGAAGGCTTTGGAAGCATGATCAGCTTTGGCCTGAAAGGGGGACTGAAAGCCGGAAAGACCATGATGAACTCGGTGAAGCTGGCACTGCTGGCCGTCTCGCTGGGGGGCGTGGAAACACTTATTCAGCACCCCGCATCCATGACGCACTCTAAAATCTCTGAGCAGGAGCGTAATAAAGCCGGAATATCCTCCGGACTGGTCAGACTATCCGTTGGTATCGAAGATGAAATAGATATTATCAACGACCTGAAGCAGGCTCTGCAATAGATTTAATGGCAGAGGGAAAGTGCCGTCTTTATAGCTGCCCGCCGGCAAATGACCAGCCGCATCATTACATAAAATATTGTATCTTAGCCACGGCTTCCAGAGGGTGGCCATTTTTATATATTTTATAGAAGATGAACAGGTTAGTCAGACTGCTTGTATTTTTAATGATGGGTATAATGCCGCTAACCGGTGTTGCTCAGGAGCAAACGGTGGGACTGGTCCTTAGTGGCGGTGGAGCCAAAGGAGTAGCTCATATCGGAGTAATACGGGCACTGGAGGAAAACCACGTGCCCATCAGCTATGTGGCCGGAACTTCTATGGGAGCCATTATCGGAGGGCTATATGCGGCAGGATATTCACCCCATGAGATGGACTCGCTGATCAACAGTGAGGACTTCCTCCGCTGGGCCAAAGGCATTATCGAGGAAGAATACACCTATATATATATGCAGGAGCAGGAAAACCCGGCCTGGATAACACTGGACCTGGCCATTGACTCTGCCGGACGAAAACCATTGCTGCCCACCAACCTGGTGGAAACTTTCCATATGGACTTCGCGTTTATGCAAATCTTTACCCCCGCAACTGCCCTGAGCAGGGGATGCTTTGACAACTTGTTTGTCCCCTTTCGCTGTATAGCTTCCGATATACAAAATAACCAGGCCGTGGTGCTGGATAGTGGAAACCTGGGAACGGCCATACGGGCATCTATGTCCTTTCCCTTTTACTTCAAACCGGTAGAGATCGATGGAAAGCTGATGCTGGACGGAGGAATGTATAATAACTTTCCCGCTGATGTGATGCTGGAAACTTTTCAACCCCATATGATCATCGGCTCAATGGCTGCCGATGAATATGGCGACGCTGATATGGGGGATATTATCTCTCAGGTGCAAACCATAATGATGGAGCGAACACAATATGATGTGATATGTGAAAGCTCGGTGCTTATTGAACCCCAGGTGCCCCGATTGGGGCTCACCGACTTTAGCAAGAGCAGTGAACTCATAGACAGTGGATATGAGGCTGCCATCAATAGCCTGAAGGAGATACGAATGTTCCTGGTGGATAGTATATCCCCCCAAAAAGTAAAGGAGAAACGACAGGCATACCGGAGTAAAATGCCCCCATTGATCTTTAATCGTATTAATATCAGTGGACTACAGGATAATGAGGCCCAGTATGTGAGAAGTGTGCTATTCCATGAAACCGACACCATCGGCGTGGAGCAGATAAAAAAAGATTACTTCCGCGTGCTGGCCGACGACCGCATCGCCTATATATTCCCCGAAGCAGAATATCACCAGCCATCAGGGTACTATCACTTGAACCTGCACATTATAAAAGATAAAAGTATTGAAGTGAAATTCGGAGGTACCGTGTCCTCTTCTCCAATCAATGAAGCTTTCCTCCAGGGAAAATATCGGTTTTTTGGACGACGCGCTTCCAGCGTGTGGCTTAATACCTATATCGGAAGATTCTATTCGTCGGTGGGGGCCGCCGGACGGGTGGACTTCCCCGGAAAAACTCCCTTTTACCTCATGGCTGGAACTTTCTACAACCAATGGGACTTCTTTAAAACTTCTACCGCATTCTTTGAAGATAAAACCCCTTCCTATCTTATTAAAAATGACTTTCATAATAAGGTGATGTTTGGAATGCCCATGACCGACCAGGTCAAAGTGGAAGCAGGAATATCCCTGGGAATCCTTAATAATAAATATTACCAGACCAACCAGTTTACACGGAAAGATACAGTGGATGAGACTACCTTCAATAACCAGAATATGTTCTTCTACTTTGAGCAAAATACCCTAAACCGAAGGCAGTTCCCTTCCACCGGAAACCGCATTACATTAGAAATTAAACACTTCAGAGGAACCGAGTTCTTTGTTCCCGGAACCACATTCCCCGGATACAGAGAGCAGGAGAAGGCACACCAATGGGTGGAAGCCAGTCTACGGTATGAAAAATATGAACCGGTTACCCCATGGCTGAACCTGGGGTATCAGGGAGACTTGTTCCTCTCCAACCGGGCCCTGTTTTCCAACCATACCTCTACACTGTTGATGTCCAAAGCATATGCCCCCCTGCCTGAGATCAAAACCATTTTTCTTAGAAAGTTCAGAGCGCATAACTACTTGGCAGGGGGCGTGAAAGGAATGGTTTCCCTGAGGGATAACCTGGAGTTTCGCAATGAGCTGTACGGCTTTCAGCCAATAAGAGAGATCAGATCACACGGAGAAACAAAAACCGCCTTCTTCGGTGATTGGTTTGACCGTAGATACTTTTTGGCTTCATCCCGGCTCATATTTCATTCACCCATCGGGCCCATTAGCGTGTACCTGAACTACTACCAGGGACATGAAGACCCGCTGGGCTATGGATTGAATATCGGATACATTTTCTTTAACCGCCATACACTGGATTAAATGCCCTAATAGTGAAAACTCCTCCATTTTTTCCTTTCAATATCAAAAGAATAGTATTTTTGTGCCCCCCTTGCCATACATTTAACAAGCAAAATGCCGGCAAGGACAGTGGAAAAGTGATTGATAACCATTATAAAAGTGATTTTAGGCGGCAGAATACAGGCCGCATCCATTAAGTAATTATCTGTGATAGTAGTGAAGACACTATCTTTCAAAACATTCAATTGTAATCTGTATCCCTATGGAAAAAGAAACCGGTAAAAACATTTCCCCGGAGGAAATGAACAGCTCCCAGGACAATACACCCCAACCCGACAACCCTTCCGGAGCGGAAGAACAAAAAGACCCTCTCCAGTCGAAGGACAACCAGAAAAGCGATGGTAAAGACACCCCGGAAGCGGCTCCGTCAGACGGAAAGAAGCCGGCCCAGATAATGGCGGAGATGGTCACCAGAGCTGCCTTTCAAAAAAAATCGGAAGACCATCAGGAGGAGCCCGCCGCTGAAAAAGAAACGGAATCACCCAAACCCGGAAGTGAAAAAGAAACGGAATCACCCAAACCCGGAAGTGAAAAAGAAAACAAAGACCCGGTAAAAGAACCCCAAAAACAGGCAGCCCAAAAAAAGAAAGGAAAGCCCACGGAAGAGTTTTATGACTTTGGCGAGGACAACCCGGCGGATGACGAGGATGAGGAGGGCGATGGGAATGAAACCAGTGGCCAAAAAGACCAACCCGGAAAAAAAGAGGAGGAAAACCTGCCGGAGTATGACCAGTATGACCGGGAAAAACTGGTGAAAGAACTGGAAGAACTGGTATCCCTGGAGGATGTGCTGGACCATAAACAAAAAGTGGCCCTTATAAAGGTGGCATACCTGAAAAAAACGGAAGAAGCAAAAAAAGAAGAGCTGAAGAAGCTGTCTGATAGTGCCCCCAAAAAAGAACAATCACAAAGCCAGGAAAAAAAGCCGGAAGAAAAGGGCATAAAAGAACTGGAAGAAAAGGGCATAAAAGAAGAGGGTATAAAGGAAGAGAAGGAGAAAGAAGAGCCCCAGCCCGGCAGAGTGATGCTGGAGGAACGCTTCCGTAAAGCTTTTGATAAGTATAAAGAAAAGCGCATGCGCTTTTTGAAAGAACAGGAACAGCAACAGCAGGTGAACCTGCTGAAGAAGAAAGAAATACTGGAAGAGCTGCGCCAGCTTATCAACTCGGAAGAGACCCTGAAAAAAACCTACGACGATTTTAAGGCGCTGCAAGGCAAATGGAAAGAGATCGGACTGGTGCCCAAACAGGAAGTCAATGAGCTGTGGAAAAATTACCACTTCCTGGTGGAGAAGTTTTTTGATAAGGTAAAGATCAATAAGGAGCTCAGAGACCTGGATCTGCGCAAAAACCTGGAGCAAAAGGTGGATCTTTGTGAAAAAGCGGAAGAGCTGATCCTGGAAAAATCGGTGAACAAGTCGTTTAAGCAGCTCCAGGAGCTGCACGAGAAGTATCGTGTCACCGGCCCCGTGCCTGATGAGCAAAAAGAAGAGGTGTGGAACCGCTTTAAGGCCGCCACAGAAAAGATCCATGACCGACGAAGGCAACACTACCAGCATAAAGAGGAAGATCAACAGAAAAACCTGGACGCCAAAACAGCCCTGTGTGAAAAAATGGAAGAGGTGCTGAAAAAGGAATGTAAAACTATTAAAGACTGGAATAATACTACCGGTGAAGTGAGAGAGCTGATGAAAGTGTGGCGATCCATCGGCTTTGCCCCGAAACAACATAATGACTTGATATGGAAACGGTTCAAAACCGCCGTGGATGGCTACTTTGAAGGGAAAAAGGAGTTCTTTGACGCCCTGAAAGAGGAACAACGGGAAAATTATAACCGCAAAGTGAACCTCTGCATGGAAGCTGAGTCGCTACAGGATAGTACCGAATGGAAAAAAACTACCTCAGCACTTATCAACCTGCAAAAGGAATGGAAAAAAATGGGACCGGTATCACGTAAACACTCAGATAAACTGTGGAAACGATTCCGAACCGCCAATGATGCCTTCTTTAACCGAAAGGAAGACCACTTCAAAAATATGAAAGACCGGGAAAAGGAAAACCTGGAAAAGAAAATGTCCCTGATCCAAAAGATCAAAACCCACCCCTTTGGCGATGATAAAAACGAAAACCTGAAGACCCTCAAAGAAATACAACGCCAATGGATGGATATTGGATTTGTGCCCATCAGCAAAAAGGATGAAATACAAAAACAATATCAGGAGGCCGTGGATAAACGAATGGACGAGCTGAGCATATCCCGGACAGAAGTGAACCAGGACCAATACAAAAACCGGGTGAGCAAACTGAAGGACACTGAAGGAGGTGACAGGCAGCTGAGAAAGGAGAGGGGAATACTGATGAAAAAAATTAATAAGCTTAAGGAAGATGTGCAACTGTGGGAAAATAATACGGGATTCCTGGCCAATACCAAAAATGCAGATATACTGAAAGAGGAATTTCAGAAAAAAATCCATGCCACTCGTAAGGAAATCGCACTGCTGGAAGCGCAAATGAAAATCCTGGATAAAGAGTGAACGGTCATACATGCACTCAACCAACCACCGCACATTAAAAATGTATTATATTTGCAACCTTAAAAACCATGTTTTATTATGAAAAAATTATTTGTATTGCTTACGGCCTCAGTGTTTTTATTTGCCTGTGGCACAGATTCTCAGGTCGATAAACCTGACGAGGATAAAAAAGATGTTGCCGTATTAAGTACGGATGAATTGATGGCTGTTGCTGAAGAGCATGTTGACAAAGAGGTAACCGTAGAAGGGGTTAACCTTCATGTTTGTGCGCATGGTGGCAAACGCAAGTTTATGCGGACTGAAGGAAATGAGGCACGCCTGAAGGTGGTCCCCGGAAAGAATACGCCCGACTTCCGGCAGGAAGATGAAGGAAAAGTATTTGTGGTAACAGGCATTTTGAAAGAGCGCCGTATTGACCAGGGATATCTGGACAACTGGGAAATGGAGCTGAAAGAAGATTTGCCTGAGGAACATCATATTCATGATGGCCTCCATTGCGATACAGAGACTCATGATCATGCTGAACTGGATGGCGAGCTGGAAAAGATTGCCGGTATGCGCAAGCAAATTGAAGAAAGTGACAAAGATTACCTGTCCTTTTTCTCTTTGGAAGCAAAATCCATTAAGGAAAAAGAGTAATTCCGGGTTTCTTCCTCACTTCACCCTCCAAAAACCACCGGGGAACAGAAGGTATTCTACAGCCCATCAAAGGGGACAACCCTGTAAAACATCTGCTCAAAGGTGTTTTACAGGGTTATTGATTTGTGTTTGTGATAAAAGGAAAGTCATATGAAGGTCAATTGGCGAAAAATCAATCGAATCATACACCGTGATCTGGGGTATTTCTCTGTTGGCATGTGTATTATCTTTGGATTATCAGGGATCGCACTGAACCATATTGGGGACTGGAATCCCAGTTACATCATTACCAATAAGGAGGTACAGGTTTCTCCGTCGTTTTTAGGCAGCGGAGATGATCTTTCCCGTGATGAGGCCCTGGAGATATTGTCCGGCCATGGAATTGAAGATAAGTACCGCAGTCATTACGCTCCTTTTCCCGGTGAGATAAAGATCTTTATCGACGGTGGTTCACTGACGGTCAACACGGAGACGGGTAGGGGGCGCCTGGAGCATATGAGACGCCGCCCCGTGTTTTACCAGGTTAACCTGCTGCACTATAACCCGGGAGAGCTATGGAAATGGTTCTCCGACTTCTTCGCTGTATCTCTTATCCTGCTGGCTGTTAGTGGTATGTTTATCCTCCGGGGAAAGAATGGAATTAAAGGAAGGGGAGCGGTCCTGGTATCCGCCGGAGTGATTATCCCCGTAATATTGTTATTGATGTACCTTTAAAAGCAAAAACCGCAAAATAGATACTTGTTAATAGTTTTGATATGGATTTTTTTATCTGTTTACTTATTCTGCTGTCTTTATTTTAAATATTTCATATATATTTGTACACAATAAAAATTTTAAGTTCGTACTTAAAAATAGTTTTTAGACCTGGCCATTATATAAATAAAGCATTGCTCCCTGCTACAATATCTCTAATAGAATATTTTATATATGCACATAATGGGTTATGAGTCCGCTATATAATGGGCATATTTGGTTTTCAGCGGATGTGATAAATTTTGTGTTTTTATACCGGAATCAGTTATAAATCATAAAAATAACCACCATCAGAATTGAGTAAATGACTAAGCAAAATGTAACTTAAAACAGTCAATACCAATGAAAATTATAAATCAAATATCTGCCCCAATAAGTCATTTTTTTAGAACTTTTGCTGATAAAGCGTCCCGAGAAGTATCAATTATCATTAATAAATCAGGAGTATCCAGGAGGTGTAATATTTGTAATAATACTTTTCGATGGTTTGGAAAGTATAAAAAAGGCACTAAATACCAACCTTCTTTTCATAAAATGATAAAAATGGTTGACAGTGATTTTGATACCTTTTCATGCATTTATTGTTACGCTCACGACAGAGAAAGACATCTTTTTATGTACTTTGATAAATTAAACTTTTGGGATTTTATAAAAAAAGCAAAAATTTTACACTTCGCACCAGAAAAACATATTTCTGAAAAAATATCTATTATAAAACCACCCGAATATATTAAAGGTGATTTATATCCGAAGGATAAGGAAACAGAAAAAATAGATGCAACTGAGATTCCATATGATGGAGAACACTTTGACTTGGTTATATGCAATCATGTATTAGAGCATATTCCTGATTATCGTAAAGCAATATCAGAAATTTATCGTGTATTGAAATTCAATGGTGTTGCAATATTACAAGCCCCTTATTCTAAATTATTAAAAAGTAACTTTGAGGATGATGGGATTGATTCAGATAAACTTCGTTTATTTTTTTATGGTGAAACGGATCATTATAGGATATTCAGCGAAACGCATTTTTTTAATGAATTACAAGATGCAGGATTTACTTTAAACGTTGTTTCTAATAATGAGCTGTTTGATAAAGAAGAGGCTTATTATTACGGGGTTAATCCTAATGAAGATCTTGTTCTGGTAACAAAGGAATAGTTTTTAATCTTTCAATACTCCACTCCGGGGGCATTTTATTCTTTTGGTGCGGGGTGGCACATCACTGCGGGTGTTATCCCCTTTAGAGTCTTCACTAAAAACAGAATAAGGGCTTAAAAAATGTGTCCATATTAGCCCGGTCCCGACCATTATTTCTGCTTTTTACATTTATTCAGCAGTTCTTTTTGATTGCTGCTTAAGTTTTTCGGCACGGTAATTCGGACTTTCACGTGCAGGTCTCCCCTTTGCTGGCTGTTATTCACCGGCATTCCTTGTCCTTTGAGGCGGAACACCTTCCCACTGTCGCTACCTTCCGGGATGTTGATCTGTCTTTTTCCTTCCAGTGTGTCCACCGCTATTGCTCCCCCCAGTATGGCGGTGAAGGCATCCACGTTTACTGTAGTTTCCAGGTTGTTATTTTTTCGCTCCATAAACGGGTGGGGGTTGATCCGGATGGTGAGCAGCAGGTCCCCTTGCGCTCCCGTTTGCGGGTCTTTGCGTCCCTTCCCTTTCAGGCGCAGGGTTTGTTTATCCTTAACCCCTTTGGGGATAGTAATCCGGAACCGTTCGTCCTGGGTGTTCAGTATGCGTTTGGCTCCGTGGTAGGCATCCTCCAGGCTGATAAATACATTTCCTGACAGATTAAGTGACTCTCTGCTTCTTTTGGTGTAGGCATTTTGCCGGTTCCTTCCCGAAAACTCCTGCTGGGCTGTGGATCTGGAGAATCCACTGCCAAAGAACTGCTCAAAGAAGTCAGAAAACCCGCTGCCACCGAAGCTACCGAAGTAGTCTTCAAACCCGGAATCCCTATCCTGTCCCGGCCGGTACTGATATTGGCGGTATGTGCCGCCCCCGCCTGTGCCGGCTCCGGCGTGCTCATATTGCTTCCAGTTGGCTCCCAGACGGTCATACTTCCCCCGCGTCTCCGGGTCTTTCAATACCTCATAGGCCTCGGAAATATTCTTAAACCGGCTCTCCGACGAGGCATCTCCCGGGTTTTTATCCGGATGATACTTCACTGCCATCTTCCGGTAGGCCTTTTTGATCTCATCCTGTGTGGCCGACTTATTTATACCCAGTATTTTATAATAATCTTTATAGTTCATATGCTTATGGTTTATTGGTGTTTACAGCCACTGCTCCTAACCTTCTACCCTACACCCTCTACGCTCTGCCCTCTGCCCTCTGCCCTCATCAGTGCAAATCTTGCGCCAGAAGTGTTTTTATCCGTCCGGGTGACAAATTGACAAGCGGTGCATGCCATACTGTTGGAAAAATTGTACTTTTGACATTTCAATTGCGTGGGAATATTCAGGCTTTATTTTATGGATAAATATTATTTATTATGCGAACATCCGTAATTGATATGGGGACCAATACCTTCAAGCTGACCATGGCAGAGCTGGACGGGGATGGCTTTCGTGTTATTGGCGTGGAGCAGCGGGGCGTCCGGCTGGGCTCCTGCAGTTATCAGTATGGGTTGATCCCTTTGCCTGCCATGGAGCGGGCTGTCAATGCTATAGAAGAGTTTACCCGCATCTCCCGGCAACATGGCGCCATAGTGTCCGGTGCCTTTGCCACAGCCATTTTTCGTGATGCCCAAAATTCCCGTCAACTGCTGGAGATCATCGAAGAAAAGACCAATGTCTTTCCGGCGGTGATCTCTGCACAAAAAGAAGCAGAGCTGATACAGAATGGGGTGTGGCATGCCATGAAAGGGCGGGTGCCTCCAAACATGCTCATAATGGATATGGGTGGTGGCAGTCTGGAGTTTATCAGGGCAACGGATAAAAAAAGAACCTGGTTGCGCTCATTTCCGCTGGGAGCCTTCCCTATATTACGTGATTCCCGGCTGTCTGATCCTGTAACTCCCCAGGATATGGAAAGGGTCAACCAAAAGCTCACCCAGGAGCTTAAACCGTTGTTCCGGGAAGCCACTAAAGAGCAACAGGTGCTGGTGGGATGCTCGGGAGCTTTTGAAACCTTTGCCCAGATGATGGGACACCACCACGATAATGCCAATGAATGCCCGCCCCCCTCCGTGCAGCTGCACCGGGAGCCGCTGGAAAAGCTCTTTCAGAAAATACTGAACGCCAACAGTGAACAACGAAAGCAGATGAAAGGACTACCCCTGTTTCGTGTGGATACCATTGTCCCCGCTGTAATGGTAACACAGTATATTATCAGTAAAATAAACCCCGAAAAGATATATGCCTCCTTCTATTCAATGGCGGAGGGGGCAATAGGTCAAATGATCCATCAAAAGAAATAAAATCATGGTGAAAAAACGCATCCTGGTCATTGATGACGAGAGGAGTATTCGCAATTCCCTTAGGGATATCCTGGAAAATGAAGGCTATAAGGTGTATGATGCGGAAGATGGGCCCGGCGGCATTGACATGGTTCGCCGCTATAGCTTTGATGTGGTCCTTTGTGATATTAAAATGCCACAAATGGATGGTACGGAGGTGCTGGAGCGGATGAACGTGATCAGCAATGCCCCGGTGGTGATGATCTCCGGACATGGAAATATTGAGATGGCGGTGGAAGCCATTAAGAAAGGGGCTTATGACTTTATAGAAAAGCCGTTGGACCTGAACAGGCTGCTTATCACCCTCCGCAATGCTCTGGATAAATCCAGACTGGAGAGTGAAACGCGCAAGCTAAAGCGTAAGATGGTGAAAACTACAGAGATGATCGGAGATTCGCCGGCCATGGTGCAGGTAAAGGAGATGATATTAAGGGTGGCTCCCACCGATGCCCGCGTGCTTATCCGCGGAGCCAACGGTACCGGAAAAGAACTGGTGGCCCGGTGGCTTCACGAAAAAAGCAAAAGGGCTGAAGAGCCCTTTGTGGAAGTAAACTGTGCTGCCATCCCCTCTGAACTTATCGAAAGCGAGCTGTTTGGCCATGAAAAAGGATCCTTTACCTCGGCCCACAAACAGCGTAAAGGAAACTTCGAGCAGGCCAACAACGGCACCCTGTTCCTGGATGAAATCGGAGACATGAGCCTGGCAGCTCAGGCAAAAGTGCTCAGAGCTCTGGAAGAGCGTAAGATCACACGTGTGGGCAGTGAGAATGATGTGGAGGTGGATGTGCGAGTGGTGGCCGCTTCTAATAAAGACCTACAGGAAGAAATCTCCAAAGGAAACTTCCGCGAAGACCTGTACCACCGACTTAGCGTGATCATTATTCATGTACCCCCATTATGCCAACGAAAAGAAGATATCCCTTTGCTGGTAAAGCATTTCCTCAAAGAACATTGCCAAACACAGGGAGTGCCTGAAATGGAAATCGAACCGGAGGCTATGGATGAACTGATAAATAACCCCTGGACAGGAAATGTCCGGGAACTGAGAAACGTGATGGAAAGATTGGTCATACTGGTGGATAAAAAAATTACCGCCACAGATGTGAAACGATTTGCCATGCCCCTGCATTAATTAGGCAATAACATTGTATTCAGACCATATGGCCTGGTTGAACTTTGTGTAAAGGAAATTGTTCATTATTGATAGTTCCCCCTGCCGAAGGTCCCGCACGCGCCCCTCTAATAGGGCATGGGGCAGAGGGCATGGTTATTTGGCCTTTTATAATAATGTCACCGCATATTATTCGTGCATTCGTGGCAATGAACAACGAACAACAACAACGAACAAAAATATAAACACATGAAACGCCCATGACAGGATTTTTGACACACAGGAGGATGATTATTTTCTTACCGGAAAGCTCCCGCGCGCGCCCCTCTAACTCCCCTAAAGGGGAGGACCGGGCCA
>PWNQ01000184.1 GCA_003557725.1 Bacteroidales bacterium
ACTGCCGCGGGTTGGCCCGGTCCTCCCCTTTAGGGGAGTTAGAGGGGCGCGCGCGGGAGCTTTCCGTAAGGAAATAATCATCCTCCTGTGTGTCAAAAATCCTGTCATGGGCGTTTCATGTATTTATTTTTTTGTTCCTTGTTCGTTGTTCGTTGCCACGAATGCACGAATAATATGATTTTTATATGTTTAGCAAAGCGGTTCTCACAATCACAGCAGGCCCTGAAGGGGTGCCATGATTATCCGTCATTCCTGGTATGCTGTGGGGAGGAATTTTTATTCTTTATTTCAATTTGTAACTCAGTCGGCAAAGGTTGTCTGGCGCCAGTACTTCATTGGCCGTTTCCAGGATGGTTTCGCTGGTCAGGTTTTCTACCTTTTGGATGGCCTGTTCTACAGGGATGGCTTTATTGTACAATAGCATACTTCTTCCCATGCTAAACATTTGATTCAAAGGGGATTCATTTCCAATGGCCAGTTGTCCGGCCAGTTGTTTTTTAGCCCGGTGAAGTTGTAATGTGCCCAGTTTTATCTCCCTCATTTTTTGCATTTCTTTTTTCACCAGCGAAATGGTTTTTTCCATGTATCCCGGATGGGTTCCCATATAGATCATAAATGTTCCGGTATCGGAGTAGGGTTGGTATATGGATTCCAGGTTGTAACAGAACCCGTATTTTTCGCTGATGTTCATGTTCAGGCGGTTGCTCATTCCGGCTCCGCCCAGCACATGATTAACCATGCTCATGGAATACATGTTGGCATGGTTCCAGGCGTGTGCAGGGCAGCCCATAATGGTGTGAACCTGATGGTTGGATCTTTTTTTCTCTTGTTGGAACCCGGGTTTTCCATTAAATGGTATCCGGGTTTTCTTGCTTTTTTCGGTGGATATTGTTCCATAGTATTTTTCAGCCAGGCGGATAAATCTTGAAAAGGGAATGTCTCCCACAGAGCAGATCACGGTTTGGTCGGCATAGTAGTTATGCTTCATAAATCGCAGGATATGCTTACGGGTAAAGGATCTCACGTGGTCAGGGGTGCCCAGGATATTGGTGCCCAGGGGGTGCCCCTGGAAGAGCAGCTCTTCAAACTCATCAAAGATGGCTTCGGAGGGGTTGTCCAGATATGAATCGATCTCATCCAGTACAATCTCTTTTTCCTTTTCAATCTCTTTAACGGGGAAGGTAGAATTGGTGGAGATATCAGCAAATAGCTCCAGTACCCGGCCATAATCCTGCCTGAGAAAAGTGCTGTAGATACAGGTTTCTTCTTTGGTAGTAAAGGCATTCATGGCACCTCCCATATTCTCGATACGGGAGAGAATATGCCAGGCTTTGCGGTGGCGGGTTCCCTTGAACAATGTATGCTCTATAAAATGGGCCATGCCTTTCTCCCTGGCCTTCTCATCCCTGCTGCCTGTGTTGATGATCACACCACAGTTGGCTACCATGGAAGGCCAGTGCTTATGCACCAGCCGGATGCCGTTATCCAAAGTGTGCGTCTGATAGGTCATGATCTCTGTTTGTTTCTTGCTGCAAAGGTAATAAAGCCTGATAAGAAACGGCGTGCATTTATTCACCTGATGGTTCTGGAAAAAGTGTTTATTTTTGCATGCATATCTGAGTCCAATCTAAAAAGGTTACTTTTGATTTTCAGCGGATGTGAAAAATGTGTGTTTTTAGACCGTACTCATATCTAAAAGAAAAAAATATGAATAAGTTTATTGTTTTACTGACAGGACTGCTTTGTCCTTTGCTGACCCTCGGACAGGGTGCTTCACCCCAGGGGCAAACAGCCACCCGCACTGGTTATGTCTTTCCCCGCCATGCAGTTATTGACCAGACCAACCACCACCAGCCATGGGCCCTCAATATACTTACCCTGGAAAAAATGGTGGTAGGCAATAAAAAGTATGGCAAAGGCTTAGACGAGATAAAAGAAAAAGTGGCCCAGCGCTATCCACGGAAGCAGGATTTTTCTCCTGTTAAAGGAAGCGTTACCTTTAACGCCGATACCCCTGTTGTGCTGAGAAACTTTCAGGGTAATGCGTTTAACTTCGGCGTTCCCAATGACAATACCGTGGCCATCAGTAATGACGGAATGCTTATATCGGCCATTAATTCCAACTTATACATTTACGATGTGGACCAGGATTCCTTGTTAAAGACCATGTCTCTGAATGCTTTTGCAGACACACTGGATACCATTTCTTCTCACCAGTACGACCCGAGGGTGTTGTATGACCCTGAGGCTGACCGTTTTGTTTTTGTCCACCTGGCCGGAGCCAGCTCGGATACGCTTACCAATATCATTGTGGGCTTTTCCACCTCTTCGGACCCCACGGCCATGTGGAATATGTATAAAATACCCGGAGATCCGTTGCCCACCGATACCAACTGGACCGACTTTCCTGCTATTGCCGTTACCGATGACGAGCTGTTTATTACTGCCAACTTGTTGAGTTACGGAGGCACGTGGCAGGAGTCTTTTGAGCAAAGTGTCATCTGGCAAATAGATAAATATAGTGGTTATCAAGGGTTTGATCTGGATGCGGTCATGTGGCATGATATCCATTATGACGGCAAACCTATCCGGAACCTTACCCCGGTACCTGGAGGAAACCAGACCTTTGGCCCCAATATGTACTTTTTATCCAACCGGAATTTTGCGCTGCAAAACGACACCTTTTTTTTGGTGGAGCTCACCGGTACGCACCATGATCCCAATACGCAGCTTACGGTTCGGGAGTTGACGGCAGACTTCACCTATGGTGCCCCGCCGCATGCTGTTCAGCCTTTTAACAGGGAGCTGCAAACTAATGATGCCCGCGTACTGGGCGCTTTTTATCAAGATGGAATGATTCAGTTTACAGGTAATACGGTGGATACTTTGGATGGCTTTGCCACCATTTATCATGGAAAAATATTTGACCTGAATGCCCAGCCATATATCCAGGGAAATATCCTGCGGGATACCCTGGACTATGGATATCCTGAGATATCCTATACAGGTACAGACCCCGGCAGTCACCATGCCATTATTACTTTTAATCACTCGGGGGTCAACACTTACCCGGGTAGTTCAGCCATGTTTTATCAGGGTAATAACAACTATTCGCCACGCATTACTTTGAAAGAAGGATCAACGGTGGTGAATATTATGAGCGGATCCGACCGCTGGGGTGACTTTACCGGCAGCCAGCCCCGCTACAACCATCCGGGAAGGGTATGGGTTACCACCTCTTTTGGTCACCGTGTCTCCTCCGGAGTACACAGCTACTTCGTTCAGGGGACCTGGGTGTCTGAATTGTCCAGCCAGTTGGATGACAGTACTACCGCCATCCGTTCGCCGGAATATATCTCCGGATTGAAAGCGTATCCCAACCCTGCAGCACAAAATGATTGGGTGTTTATTGAGTTTGTACTGGATGAGAAACAATGGACTACCATGGAGGTTTATGATATGCAGGGAAGGAAGATTAAAAGCCTGCGAAAACAATACATGGGGCCGGGAAAACACCAGGTGAGCTTTCGTACGGAACCCCTGGCTAAAGGAATGTACCTGTTCGTGATTAAGGCAGGCCATAAACAGATTGTGAGTGAAAAAATCGTAGTAAATTAGATAAGAGGCTGGACTGAAAAAAGCCGTTAACAATCGATGGTGATCTTTTTCCACCGGGCCCGGGTAAGCCTCATCTCCACTGTTTTACCTCCTTTTATTTCTGTAGTGCTTTGATCCAGTTAAAAGCGTTGAGGAATGCTTTCATCCAGGGGGTCACCTGGTCCCGGGGTCTGTCTTCGGGGTAGTATGCCCACTGCCAGGGCATTACTGCACGTTCCAGGTGTGGCATCATGGCCAGGTGTCGTCCGTTTGTGGAAACTATGGCTGCTGCATTGCGGGGGCTGCCGTTGGGATTGGCCGGATAGGTGCTGTGGGCATACTTTACCGGAATAATGTAGCGGGTTTCATCAGATGGCAGGTGGAATTTTCCTTCACCGTGTGCCACCCACACCCCCAGCTTGCTTCCTTCAAGGCCTTTGAGCATGATGGCCGGCGTATCCTCGATGGTCACATTGATAAAAGCGGACTCAAACTTTCCTGAATCATTATGTTTATTTACCGGGTGTTCCTTATGGTCTGGATACAGCAGTCCCAGCTCATTCATCAACTGGCAGCCATTACAGATGCCCAGGCTTAAGGTGTCCTTACGTTGATAAAACGTTTTCAGTGCTTTGCGTGCTTTTTCGTTATAGCGAAAGGCTCCTGCCCATCCTTTTGCGGATCCCAGCACGTCAGAATTGGAGAACCCACCTACAAATACGATCATTTGAACATCCTCCAGGGTCTCTTCTCCGCTGATCAGGTCGGTCATATGGATATCCTTTACATCAAACCCGGCCAGGTGGAGTGACCAGGCCATTTCCCGGTCGCCGTTAACTCCTTTTTCCCGGATAATGGCTGCACTAACTCCGGAGCGATTTTTCCGGACGGGGTCAACAAGCAGGTCTTCATATGCTCCTTTAAAATTAGGAGGAAACCGGAAGGAAAGGGCATGGCTGATCATATTGTCATAACGCATAGTGGAGAGCTTTTCGCCGCTTTGCTCTTTATCCATTAGGCGTGAGGTTTTTAGCCAGGTTTGGAAGTACTTTTGGATGTCCAGTTCAAAATATGCTTCTTTATGCGTTAGTTTCAGAAGGCGTTTTTGGGTAACCTTGGCTATTTCGTTATATGATATGGCCATTTTGCTCAGCATCCGTTTTGCTTTTTGGTCGTCTTCCACCTGGATGAGCACTCCCGGGTTTTCATTGAACAGAGCATTGACGGGGTTTGCTGACAGCAGGCAGGACGTATCGGCCTCCAGTCCTACATCAGGGCAGGTAAAGGTCATCTCCAGCAGGGCTGTGATCAGGCCTCCTGCGGAGATATCGTGCCCGGCCAGGATCATTTCTTCCCTGATCATCTCCTGGATACATTGGAAAGCTCTTTTAAAGTACATGGGGTCTTCCACGGTGGGTGCTGTGTCTCCCAGCTGGCTCATGGTTTGTGCCAGGCTGCTTCCTCCCAGGTTGGGCAGGTCTTTGGAAAAGTCCACATGGAGGATTTTTGTTCCCGGTTTATTTTGTAACACGGGCGTTACGGCTTTATGCAGCTCTTCAGCTTCAGCAACGGCGGTGATAATCACTGTTCCCGGAGACAACACCTGTTTTGATCCGGGGTATTTCTGTTTCATGGACAGGGAGTCCTTTCCTGTGGGGATGTTAATGCCCAGGTCGATGGCAAAGTCACTGGCTGCTTCTACCGCTTTATACAGGCGGGCATCTTCCCCTTTATTGTTGGCTGGCCACATCCAGTTGGCGCTAAGGGAAACGCTTTTAATGCCTTCCACCAGGGGTGCCCATACCAGGTTGGTGAGGGCTTCGGCAATAGACAGCACGGAGCCTTTTTCCGGGTTGATCAGCCCAGCTACCGGCGCATGTCCAATAGCTGTGGCGGTGCCTTTGGTGCCACTATAGTCCAGGGCGGCAATGCCCAGGTTGTTCAGAGGCAGCTGAAGCGGGCCACAGGTTTGCTGCATGGCAATACGTCCCGTAACACTTCGGTCTACCTTGTTGGTGAGCCAGTCTTTACAGGCTACCGCCTCCAGCTTCAGCACATTTTCCAAACACTCTTCCAGGTCAGCCTGCTGGTGGCTTACCGGCTGGTAGCGGGTTGGAATGGAGACATCACGCATGATAGTTTTTGGCGGATCTCCAAATAAATCTTTGATTTCCAGGTCTACGGCAGTTTTTTCTGACGATTCCTGCCTCATTACAAACCGGTGATCGCCGGTCACCTGCCCTACCACATACATTGGAGCCCGCTCCCTCAGGGCAATACGTTCCAGCACCGGAAGGTCTTTTTCCTTAATTATCAGCCCCATGCGTTCCTGTGATTCGTTGCCAATGATTTCTTTTGCCGACAGGGTAGGGTCGCCCAGGGGCAGTTTGTGGATTTCTATGACCCCTCCGGTTTCTTCCACCAGCTCTGACAGGCTGTTGAGGTGGCCGCCAGCTCCATGGTCGTGAATGGCAATAATATGGTTTAAACTGGATTCACCCATGGCCCGGATCACGTTATATACCCGCTTTTGCATCTCCGGGTTGGACCGTTGCACAGCATTTAGCTCCAGGTTGTTTCCATATTCTCCTGTAGCTACGGAAGATACTGAGCTTCCTCCCATTCCAATGCGGTAGTTGTCGCCGCCCAATACAATTATCAGGTCCCCTTTCTCCGGGGTGTCTTTGAGGCTGTCTTCTTTTTTGGCAAACCCGGTTCCTCCGGCCATCATGATCACCTTATCATAAGCCATTATTTTATTGTTTTCTTCGTGCTCAAAAGTGAGCACCGAACCGCGTATGAGCGGTTGTCCAAACTTATTGCCGTAGTCGCTGGCTCCATCGGAGGCTTTGATCAATATGGTTTTAGGGTCATGATACAACCAGTTTCGGGGTTTAATAGCTTCTTCATAGGGTCGGCCTTTTTCCAGGCGCGGATAGGGAGTCATATACACGGCAGTCCCCGCCAGGGGCATGGAGGCTTTGCCTCCGGCCATACGGTCCCGGATCTCTCCGCCGCTTCCGGTGGCAGCACCGCTGAATGGCTCTACCGTAGTGGGAAAGTTATGAGTCTCTGCTTTCAGAGAGATCACCGAGGAAACCCTCCGCATAGAGAAATACTGGGCAGAATCCTGTCTCTCAGGAGCAAAAAGGTCTATAGAGGGGCCTTTAATAAATGCCACATTGTCTTTGTAAGCAGAAACCAAATTGTGATGATTGATGCGGGATGTTTTCCGGATAAGTGAAAACAAGGAGGCAGGCATGGCGTAGCCGTCAAGGATAAAAGTACCGTTAAAGATCTTATGACGGCAGTGCTCCGAGTTCACCTGAGAAAATCCAAATACCTCACTGTCTGTAAGTTTTCGCTTTAATCGTTTGCCAAGATCCTCCAGGTACCGGACTTCTTCTTTGTTAAGAGCCAATCCTTCCTGCTCATTATATGCGGCAATATCATCAACGGGAAAGACCTTTTCGGGGGTTACATTAATGGTAAAGATGTCCTGGTCCAGTCCATTGTACTGGTATTTCAGCATGGGGTCAAAAGGGGTTTGTCTTTCTGCTGCCGTAAAGGTCTCCATTCTCCGGATGCCTTTTATGCCGGTGATCTGCGTTATTTCCACCGCATTGGTACTCCAGGGGGTGACCATCTCAGGCCGTGGCCCAAGAAAATATCCGGATATGCTTTTTTGGTTGAGAAAGGCTGCCTGGCTGAAGAGCCAGGTCAGTTTATTTATATCTTCCGGGGTCAACGGCCCGGAGGCATCAACTGAGATTATATTCCGTTGATCTTTAAAAAAATGTATCATTTGAGGGATGATGGTTTAATGGAACTGGTCAGGCGTTGCAAAGATAAAAAACAAAGACTAAAACTTTGAAAAAAGGAAAATAAAAAAGGCCGGCTCCGGCAGCCGACCTTTTTTAACCACATTAGGCCACAAAATCAACGTATGATGAGTTTGTGGTTAACGGTTGCTTCCTGATTGACAAGCTGTAAAATATATGTTCCTTTGGCAAGATGCGGCAGGTGGAATATCAGGCTCAGGTTTTTGCCCGGGTGAACCACTCGTTCATATACCACATGACCGGTAAGGTTGAATATTTTTAGGGCTGCTTCTTTTTCCAGTGACTCAATGTCAAGCGTAAAGTTTCCATCAGCCGGGTTGGGGTACAGGGTTGTTTTTGGGGTTGAGCTATGCTCTTCCACGCTGGAGGTGGGGTCAGCAAAGATGGTTTTGGTAGCCGTGTAGGGGCACCCGTTGTGGTCTTTTACGGTAACGTAAATGGAATTTTGCCCCGGTTGCAGGTTGTGCTCTTCCAGGATGATCATTTGAGTGGAGTCGCCGGTAGACCACTGGTAACTCTGAAATCCGGTGCCGGCATTGAATACGGCATATCCATAATAATCCAAAGTGTCAGGACCTTGTATGGTTGTTGTGCTGGTTTGGACAAATTGCAGGGTTACCTGTTTGCTGTTGCTACACCCCAGTGAATCGGTTACGGTAACGGAAACGGTTTTGTATCCGCCCAGGCCCACGCCGGAGGAGTCTACGTATACGGTAGGCGTTGTTTCTCCGGTCGACCAGTTGTAAGCCTGAAAGTCACCGGGATATAATGCTGTAGTGCCATCTGCGCATGCGTTAATGGTGTCACCGCCAAAGTCAATATGCGGCAGGGGGCTGATAATAACATCCACGCTGTCTGTGTTGGTACATCCGGCATTATCGGTGGCCGTCACCGTATAGGTGGTGGTAACTGCAGGGGATACCTGGATAGAGTTGGTGTACTGGTTGGTGCTCCAGCTTAGAAAGGGTGCATTGGTGGTGGCGGTGAGGGTGGCAGTGTCTCCCGGGCAGATATGGACATGAGACCCCGCATTCACATTGGGAACATTATGTACAGTTACGGTTATGGAGTCTGTTCCTTTGCATCCGCTGAGGCTGGTAAACTGATAATAAAGGGTATGAGTGCCCACTCCGGCAGAGGCCGGGTTGAAGGTATTGGCAAAAACCCCGTTGCCGGTGTAAATGCCACCGGAAGGAAGTCCGGTAAGGGTGTCCAGCGGGCTGTTAAGACAATAAATAGGCCCACTGTGACTGGTCAGACTTACCGGGGGCACAGGGTCTACATGGACACTTACAGTGTCGGTGCCGGAAAAATGTCCGGCCCCGGTGACCACCACATAATAGGAGGCTGCTGAATCGGTTTGGATAGATTGGCTTACTGAGATCAGCGAGTTGGAGTATGTGGTGTACCATTTATAGCTGCTTCCCGGGTGACTTCCCGCATCCAGCGTTGCTAAGGTCCCTTCGCAAATGGTGGTGTCTGGCCCCAGGTTTATGGCAATGGGCTCACCAAAAGCAATATCATCCAGAGCCACATCTCCCTCTGCGCCATTACCTCTTGTTACTCTGAAGCGAATACTGTCCAGGTTGGCATAGCCGGTGAGGTCGGTGCTGTGCATTTGCCATAAGTCTGTTGCACTGGTCTGGGACTGGCCTGTGAGCACATCTATGTTATTGAGCCAGGTGCCTCCAATAGCCACGTCTACCGATAAGCTGTTAATATGGCTGCCATACATGTGATACCAAAAGTTCACCCTGGGGTGGGTAAGGCCCGAAAAGTCCAGCTCAGGAGAAACCAGGCTGGCCTCATCGCCGGTATTGCCCGAGGCCGCATGGGTATATAGGTAATACCCTGTCCCCGTCGTATGATCACCCGAAGGTCCTGTATTGGCAGTTGGGGTTGCCCCTGAGTTCACCTGCCAGATGAACCCCCCCCCACTACTGCGGGTTTCCCAGCCCGAAGGCAAACTGCCTCCGTGCTCCAGCGTTTCTACATGGGGGTAAACGTCAATAATAACCGGTGACCTGGAACCAAAAGAGCTGTCATCAGATAGCCAGTTGCCGGCTTGGCCGTAACTGTAAATGCTTATCAAAAGTAATCCCAGTGTCAAAACCAGTAAAGGTAACAACACGGACTGTCTGCTAATGAATAATGTTTTCATGTGTATGCATTTTTTCATTCTGTAGTGCGCGGTTGATGCAGTTTATGGAGGAAAACTTTTGCAGGGCGTTTATAATGGATAGATAAACATCCATAACAGCCTCCAAAAAAAACACCTGTTTTCTTAATGGTCAAAAATAATATATTCTACTTAATACAGACAAAAAAAATCCAAAAAAGTTTTTAAGGCCTCAAAATATTCTTTCACCTACCCGGTTGCAGCCCAATGCTTAACCTTTTTCATTGGTCAGGTAAAGATACGTCAAATGCCTTTTTTTGGGATTGCCAGCATTATACATCACTCTTTTACGCATAATGCAGCGTAAGGTTTCCCGGATTATAATATCAGCGGAGTTAAGATCTTTTTGCTTTCAGAGCCATCTCATTATTCTTTATGGAAATGGAATATCCCCCAGGTAAGGTTTCCGTTTCTTCCCCCATCGATCCAGTGTTGCAAGCCGTTTTTCATATTGGTGAGGTAGGTGTCCGACACTTTTCCCTCCAGTTTATCTTTGTTATCCTGGGTTTCCATAAGTATTTTTTCGTAATGGTTCGCCAGTTGGAGGGGCATTTCCCGGAAGTTTTTCAGGGTGAGTCCGTTTTTTTCAGCTTGTTTTTGGTAGAACCGGGGAGTACCCAGGGATGCCAGCTGGATTCGTTGGTATATTGGTTTAAGCACTTGTTCATCACAATTTTCTGTTTGCATGGGGTCAGTAAAGATAAGGTCGCCCCCTTTTTTCAGTATTCTGGCTGCTTCCCGGATGGTTTTTTCCCGGTCTTCGCTGTGGAGGAAGGCATCCTGCGACCATACCACGTGGAATGATTCATCGGGGAAGGGCACCTCTTCAAAGCTGCCGTCAATGATCTCCACAAGGTGTTCCAGCCCTTGCTGTTTATTCAGCGCCCTGCCATATTCATTTTCTACTTCACTAAGGTTAAGCACCGTGACGTGGCACCCCGTATTTTTGGCCAGGTGTCTGCCACTTCCTCCGAAGCCACCGCCCAGGTCCATCACCCGGGTTTCCGGGTTCAGCTTCCCGGCATAAAGCGCCATTTCATCTATGGTACGCCGGCTGGCCGAGAAAATATCATCATCTAAACTGTTATAAATCCCTAAATGTAAGTCTTCACCACCCCAGATAATGCTGTAAAAATTCTGTGCATCCTGGCTGTTGTAATAGTTTCTGGCGGTTTCAACCACCTTTGAATATGATTTTTTAGTCATGACTTTTTGCCTTTTTTGGATTAGCAATGGATGAGTCCAATCTAAAATGGTTACTTTTGATTTTCAGCGGATGTGAAAAATGTGTGTTTTTATACCGGACTCATGGATTAATACTTCTTTTACTGATTTAAATCAAACAGTCCGTCCCGGTATGCTTGCACGTAGTTCATGCAATAGTCATCTTTTCCGATCAGTGTTTCTGCTGCGATAATATTGGCCATCATTCGTTTATCCAGCGGGTTGAGAATGGCGGCATTGAGCCCGCAGGTGATGGCCATGGCCATAAACAACTGGTTGGCAAACTTCCGCTTGGGGATCCCATAGGATATGTTAGATAACCCGCAAATGGTATGGATGCCTTCATACTGTTCATGGAGGGAGCGGATGCTGTCAAGGAACTCTTTACCCAGGTGGTTTCCGGATCCGATGGGATGCACCAGGGGGTCCACATAGATGTTTTCCATTTTTATATTGTTCTTGATTAGTCCGTTGATAAGGTTATCCGCAATTTTCAGCCGGTCTTTTTTCGTGTAGGGCATTCCTTCATCGCTCATGCATAAAGCAATGATCTTCACATCTGTGCCTCGTATCAGCGGCAACATAGCTTCATATCGATCCTTTTCCAGTGAAATGGAATTGAGCATGGGCGTGCCCTTATGCACTTTCATGGCCGCTTCCACTGCCTTTGGGTCCGGGCTGTCGATACAGCAGGGAGCATCAAGGGCATCCTGCACTGTGCTGACCAACCAGGTGAGGTAGTCGGCCTCTTTTCCCACAAAAATCCCTGCGTTTACATCGATGAAACTGGCACCATGCTCATGCTGCTCTTTGGCTACACTTGCAATAACCTCCCGGTTTTTTTCCCTGATATCATCACGGATCTTCTTTCTGCTGGCATTAATCAGTTCGCCTACTATTTCCATAATATATTCTCCTGTTATTTTAAAAATTCTGATTGTTTACTTTCTTCGTTGGGGTTTAATATTACAAATTCCTTCTGATGGTAGGGACCTTCCAGTATTTTTTTTATAAAGGAATCATCCCCGTCTATCTCCAGATACTTCATGTTAAAATATGCGGCATTTTCTTTTGCCCGCTCCCTGTATAGGTTTGTATTTTTCGTGTTTTCATTGATAAAAGCGATGTAATTATAGTTTTTTAGTTCAGTTTCCATGGCTTCCCGGGCCATTTCCTTTCCCACGCGGCGGGTATATTCATTTTCCATGGCGCCTAGCGGGTCCTTTTGGTTACGTATCCAGGCCGGGGTTAAGAAGTAGGTTCCCGGGTATTTTCTGAACAGTTGGAAATATTTTTCTTTTCCCCCCATGTACAGGGAAATACAGTCATGCACTCTGGGTATAACCAGCCCAATTTGCGGGGCTTTAAGCCTTGCAGTTGCATTGCAACAAAGTCCATATCCCAGTACGATTTGCTCTGTTTGGGTAGCATGCCGGTTGATGGCATCCTGCAGGCAAAGGTGCAATTTTTTTGGCTGGCGGTGCAGCTCCTGGGAGAGAAAGACCAGTTGCACCCCCTTCTGTTCCTGGTGGTGCTTCTCCAGGCTGTCCCGGAGGCTTTCGCATGCAATGATGGTTTTACTGGCTTTCATGTGTTTAAAATTTTGTTCGTTGTTCGTTGCCACGAATGCACGAATAATATGATTTTTATATGTTTAGCAAAGCGGTTCTCACAATCACAGCAGGCCCTGAAGGGGTGACATAATTATTTCTTCGCCTCCTCGCATCATTTCCCGGCGCGCGCCCCCGGCCCCTAAAGGGGAGGGCCATCGCGCATGGTTGCCT
>PWNQ01000058.1 GCA_003557725.1 Bacteroidales bacterium
AATAAGGCGAAGTCGCACTCCCTATAAGAATGTAGACAAAGTACCTTAAAACACCAATTCCCACCCAAAGACCGGAACATAACGCCACCATAGAAAAAAGGAAAGTTGATAGCCGGCCCCTACTATGCTCTCTTAAAAGAAAGGCGATGAATACATTTGCTGATGCGATCACCGATAACAGTATTAGGTTTATTTCTAGAAATTCCATGTCAAATGATTCTTAAAAACCGAAGGAATTTAACATACAGGTTTGATCTCAGCAATAAACCCTCTTCATCAACTTTTTTAAATAGAAGTTTATTATTAATGTACCTATTAGTGTAATCCATAAACTGCTGCGTCATAAAGAATATCGGAACAACCGGATCACTCTCTTGATTAAAATAATTATACAGAACTCCTGTATCAGGATAGTCAGTCTTAAAACCCTCTATCTTCCTAAACGGCATCTTTCTTTTTGTCATCTTTATCTCCAAACTCTTTTTTACAAAAGAGTAACCGCCCATAACGCCGTTCTCCATTCCGTGTACAGCCAACACATTTATCAACATCAACATAACCAACCCCCTGGGAAGATACTCACCTTTTTCTTTATTCGGCGGAATAATTATAAGTCTGCCCAGCTCACATCTGTTCTCTGGGTCTATCTTCTCTATTTCCTTTGGAGGCATGAATGAGAAGTATCTCTCTGTAGGTAGAGGGGTATCTTTGATAACCCTAACACAAGCAATTACCTTGTCTTCTATCTTAGCTATAAAGTGAACAGATTCACCTTCTTCGTCATAATGATCAAACTCTCTACCGTCAGGGAACCTCTCCGGGTCTATATACCCTCTCTGGGAATAGACACTAAATCTCAAGCGGTAGACAGCGTCCATATCACTTTCTTCTGCTACTCCAAAATCTATTAAACAGCTATTATCTTTTTCTCTCTTTATCTCTAGTTGACGTTTCTTTATCATAAAAATAAAATCAATTCCTTTTTATCACATCTTATTATAAAGCTCCAAGACTCTCCCTCTTAAACACTCTCTTGCTTCTGTATATTCCTCTTCACCTTTTATTAAGTGCTCCGGAATATAAAAAACCTCTCCGAATGAAACATTCATCTTACGACGGAATAGTTTCCTTTCACCATAACGAACGGCACAGGGTAATATAGGTACTCCGGTTCTCTCTTGGAGAACAACGGTCCCTTTTTTAAACTCTCCCACTCCGTCATTTAAAAAAAAGCTCCCTTCCGGGAACATCAAAATCGTATCTTTACTTTTCAGGGTTTCTACAAGTGGCTGTATCTTCTCTTCAAATGAGTCAGAGTCGGGTATCGTTATAACGTTGTATATATAGTAGATGAAACCGACAATACCTAATAATGACATTAAACCCAATAAGGACCGCTTATTTTTAAACCTCCTTTTAGCAAAAGGTCTAATGGGCAGAAGTCTCAGATATACCCTAAAAGGTAGAGATAGGAAGATCATCCATGGGTCAAAGGGGCCTTTGTGATTGGAAGTTACTATCATTGGTCTTTTCACACCCTTGAATTCCCTGTCTTCATAGCTAACGCTTAACGATACGAACGGCTTCGAAACAACAAAAACAACAAAGTAACTTACCAGCCACACTAAAAAGGAAATGCTCCTCTTTATTTTTCTATGCATAAAAACTTTCCGAAGTTGACATCTTGGCGGTATGCCTCCCCTCTGAACATTCCGTAAAAATCTGTAAATCGCCTTATTTCTCGGGTATATAAAATTATATAGGCAATATTCACCAATAGCAAACAGTAAAGAGCTTTACTCTCCACAGATAAATAGTATCGACAAAAACAAAAAGACCCCCGAAGGGGTCTTTTTACTGTTGAGATGTTGAGGAGATCTTACATCATTCCGGGCATGCCTCCCATTCCCATACCTCCTCCGGCACCGGCGTCACCTCCGCCGTCCTTCTCAGGCTCTTCGGCAACGGATGCTTCAGTGGTAAGGAGTATAGCGGCGGCAGAAGCGGCGTTTTGAATACCGCTTCTGGCAACCTTTACCGGATCGATTATTCCGGCGGCGATCATATCATCTACCATGATGTCCTTGGCGGCATCGTATCCTGAAGATGCTTTACTGCTCTTCACTTGGTTAACGATAACCGCACCGTCCTCTTTACCGGCATTCTTAACGATGTTCCTTAAAGGCGCTTCCAGTGCTTTAAGTACTATAGATGCTCCGGTCTCGAACTCGCGACTCTCTCCCATCTCGTTCTCAAGAGCCTTCTGAACCCTATCAATTATCTTCACAAAAGAAGTACCTCCACCGGCAACGACTCCTTCCTCGATGGCTGCTTTGGTCGCGTTCACAGCATCCTCGATCTTCAGCTTGAGATACTTCATCTCGGTTTCGGTCGCGGCTCCGACACGGATAACGGCGACTCCTCCCGAAAGCTTGGCTATCCTCTCTTCCAACTTTTCAATATCGAACTTGGACTCGCTCTTGTCTCTCTGAGACTTGAGCTGACTTATCCTGCTGTCCATCTCCTGTTTCTTGCCCTTTCCGCCAACAATAGTGGTGTTCTCTTTGGTAGAGATAACTTTGTTAGCCTTTCCGAGCATGGCGATATCAGCGTTCTCGAAGTTAAGCCCTACATCTTCACTGATGACGGTAGCTCCGACCATAACGGCAATATCTTGGAGCTGCTCTTTCTTTCTGTCACCAAATCCGGGAGCCTTTACAGCCAAGGTATTGAAGCTTCCCCTCATTTTGTTAACCACGAAGGTGGCGAGTGCCTCTCCTTCGACGTCATCGGCGATTATGACCAGATCCTTGGTTCCGCTCTGAGTCAGTCTCTCCAAAAGAGGAAGCACCTCCTTTACATTTGATATTTTCTTGTCAGTTACGAGAATGGCGGGATTTTTGTAGTCGGCCTCCATTCTCTCGGCATCGGTCACCATATACGGTGAGATGTATCCGTTATCGAACTGCATTCCCTCAACCACATCGGACTCGACACCGAAGGACTGTGACTCCTCAACTGTCACAACACCGTCCTTTCCTATTTTATCGATTGTTTGAGCTATGATACCACCTATCTCTTCAGACTCGGCTGCGATGGTGGAAACATGTTTAATGCCTTCCTGATCCTTGACCGGCTTGGCCAAGCTCTTAAGCGCCTTAACGACCTCCTCGGAAGCCCTCTCTATTCCAGCCCTAACGCCCATAGCGTTAACACCCAT
>PWNQ01000113.1 GCA_003557725.1 Bacteroidales bacterium
CATCCCGAAACGGCCGGAACCATAGCCCGGGAGCTGGGGATCGCCGGCAGGGACACCCCGGTGGTCAACGGAACAATGCTAAAAGAGGCCGGAGCCACCGACAGCCCGGCATACGAAGAGCTGGTGGCTTCTACCAACGTGTTTGCACGGGTGTCGCCGGCACAAAAGCTGGAGATCGTGGAAGTGCTTATAAAAAAAGGAGAGTTCGTTGCCGTGACCGGCGACGGCGTGAATGATGCACCCGCACTGAAAAGAGCCAATATCGGCGTGGCCATGGGCTCCGGAACGGATGTGGCTAAAGAAGTGGGCGCCATGATCGTAGTGGATGATAACTTCTCTTCCATCGTCGCCGGAGTGGAAGAAGGACGATATGCTTTCGATAATGTGCGAAAGGTGATATACCTGCTCATATCCACCGGCGCAGCGGAAGTGATCCTGTTCCTGGCTGCCATCTTCGCCGGACTGCCTTTGCCGCTGCTGGCAGTGCAACTGCTGTGGCTAAACCTGGTCACCAACGGAATACAAGACGTGGCACTGGCCTTCGAAGGAGGTGAACCCGGAGCCATGAAACGACCACCCAGAAAAACCAAAGAACGGATATTTAATCCGATGATGATCAAACAAACCCTCACATCCGGAATAATCATGGGAGGAATAGTCTTCGGATTATGGTACTGGCTCAACACCCATACCTCCATGGAAGAATTCCACGCAAGGAATATTATCCTGCTACTGATGGTGTTTATGCAAAACTTCCACGCCTTTAACTGCCGGTCTGAACGCACCTCGGCATTTAAAGTGCCCCTGAAACGTAACCTGATCCTGGTGTTTGGCGTAATGGCTGCTCAGGGAATACATATACTGAGCATGCAACTGCCCCTGATGCAAAATATTTTGAGAATGGAACCGGTAACCTTCAATGAATGGCTCTATATCCTGGCGCTGGCCGTGCCCATGCTCCTGGGGATGGAAGTGTTTAAGCTGTTTGTGAATAAGAGAGAAACAAATGGAAAAGAACAATAATAAAATAATGGTGCAAAAGGCATCGGGAGAAAAAGAGCCTTTTGACCGGAAAAAGTTGATCCGCTCACTGAAAAACGCCGGCACCGACGAAAAGACGGTGCAAAAGGTGGTGACGGAGGTGGAGCAGTGGATGACGGACGGCGTGAGCACTAAAAAACTCTATACGCAGGCATACCGAATACTGAATAAAAAAAATGCAGTGAGTGCCCTGCGCTATAAGCTGAAAAAAGCACTGATGGAGCTTGGCCCCACTGGATACCCCTTTGAACATTTTATCGGAGCCTTGTTTGAAAAGCAGGGCTATCATATCCTCGTGAGCCAGATGGTGGAAGGGCAATGTGTGTTCCATGAGATGGATGTGATCGCAACCCGGGGAGAAAGCCAAAGCCTGGTGGAATGTAAGTATGCCAATAACCAGTCTTCCCGCATCAGCATCCAGGTGCCCCTCTATGTGCGGGCACGGGTGGATGATATCATCGCCAAACGAAAGCAGTCAAACGCCTACAACGGCTTTAACTTTACCGGATGGGTGGTCACCAACTCACGGTTTACATCTGAATCAGAGCAGTATGCCAAATGCTGCGGACTGCAACTGCTGGGATGGGACTACCCCAAAGGATACGGACTGAAAGACATTATTGAAAAAGTGAAGATCTTTCCCGTTACCATCCTGAGCCAACTTACCAAAAAACAGAAAACCCTGCTGATGGATAAGGGTATAGTAACCTGTTCGTACCTCTTAAGGGAAAAAGAGGTGATCAAAGAACTGAGCCTTACCAAAAACAAAGAACGAAAACTGATGGAACAATTACAGGCCATCTCTGAGACATAAATCAATGGGCAGTAAAAATACACTTTTGATCTTCAAAAACTTTTTACCCCGCCCCGGAAAAGTTAAACCGCTGAATATTAAATCTTTTAATGCGTGATCATGAAAAATAAAAAATATGAAAATAATTAAACTTTATTATTTTCTGCTTGTTTCTCTAAATATAATTTGTATATTTACATGCTGATAAGTAGAGGTTTTAAATATATTAAACATGGCCATAAATAATATTTATTACAACGCTGTGTTCAGGCTTTAACAATAAAGCCAATTTATCCTCCTGTATTAGTCAAAAAAAAAGCTTCCGGGTTTTTTATCTCTAAAACCCAAAGCCAGGTATAAACCAATAAAAAAACAAAGCCATGAAAACCAAAACATTCTACATTTTAATCGCAATGCTCTTTTGGGGAGTGGGGGTGATGGGGCAAACAGCAAAAAAACCTACTACTGGAGACGGCTCTTCAGGTAGTCCATGGGAAATTACCAGTTTAAATGAGCTGGAATGGGTGGCTCAGGAAGTAAATAGTGGAGCTAAATCGGGCCACTATTTTAAACAAATGAATGATATTGATACATCAGCAACAGATGATGCAAACTATAATAATGGCAAAGGCTGGTTACCGATTGGAGTAGACTCCACTAATGATGGAGCGAAATTTACTGGCTCCTATGATGGAGGTGGTTTTAAGATAAGTAATCTTTATATTGCTCGAAGCTCAGAACAGAACGTCGGCCTATTCGGTCATATTGGGGTAGGTGCTAAAATAAGCAACCTCCACCTTGAAAATGTTAATGTAAAGGGTCAAAGAGGCACCGGCGCTCTTGTAGGGCGGGTGACCGGTGATGAAACGACCATAATTGAAAAATGCAGTGCCACAGGGGCTGTGGAGGGAACCGGTGCCACAGGCGGCCTTGTAGGTTCCAATAACAGCTTCCAAACCAATCCGGGCAATGCGGACGGATTCCGCCCAATAATCCTGCGGTCATACGCTGATGTTAGTGTTAAAAACAGAACAGAATCTGGGCAAGGCAACGATAAAATTGGCGGCCTCACCGGCTGTAACCAAAAAGGAGTTATCTCCAATTCTTACGCCCGGGGATCAGTGACTGTTGTTGGTGGTAGCGAAAGAGTGGGAGGACTGGCCGGATGTGTAGAATTCAGAGGGGTCGTGGTTAATTCATATTCTACCGGGGCGGTGTCTGTCGATCCTTCAGGTGGAACCGTTTCTCATATAGGCGGATTAATTGGTCTTTTAGGTTCCGGTAATAACATAGGCACCGTGACAAACTCTTTCTGGGATGAAACAACAAGTGACCAAAATGAAAGCGCAGCTGGAACAGGAAAATCAACCAAAGATATGAAAACTAAGACTACTTTTACCAGCGCCGGCTGGGATTTTACTACTGTTTGGGATATTGATGGTGGAACAAATGATGGTTATCCTTTTCTAAGAGGCATATACACTCCCCCCGGAACGTGGACGTGGAAGATAGATGCTGGTAATGATGATTGGGGAACTAATACTAACTGGGAAAATAATCCAATCACTTCCCCACCAGATACTGCTATAGTTATTATTCCAACCGGTATAACTGGAGAACACCCGACTTTAAGTTCCAATGCCATCGTATATGATATAGAGATAGGAGATACGTCTACCTTAAAGATAACAGAAGGCAATACGCTAACTGTTATTAACGAAGCAACAGGTAGTGGAAGGGTAGTGGGTAAAGGGGAGTTTGTGTTTGCAGGAAACAATCCGCAAGACATTCCGGGCTTTACTTTTGATACTTTGAAAATCCATAACATGAATAATGTTAAGCTCAAGGATAATATTACTGTGAATGGAAGGTTGACTTTGTCAAACGGCTACCTTGATCTCAATGGAAAAACCCTTATCCTTGGACCCAAGGCTGTAATTGAAGGCGAGGCGAATGATAAACGCATTGTAGGACAAACCGGAACAGTGGTAACGACCAGAGATTTAAGTTCAGCAGATAACTATACCCTGGGAAATATCGGAATTGAGCTTAATGTAAATTCAGCAACAAATACTCCAGGCGAAACAACCATAACCCGTGGACACAATACCCAATCCGGAAATGGAAATGAAAGTATATCAAGATGGTTTGAAATAACTCCTGCTAATACTTCCGACCTTGATGTAAATATAACATTTCATTATTTTGACAGCGAGCTGTATGAGGATGATGATGGCTCAACATTACAATTGTGGCGCTCAGGTGATGGTGGAGCCACCTGGGAATTCATAAGCAGTTCAGTAAATACGAATGACAACATAATAACAGCCACCGGCATCACAACATTCAGCACCTTGACAGCAGCTAATGATGATAACCCTTTGCCGGTAGACTGGCTTGAATTTTCAGGAAACCGGCTGGATAATTCGAATATAAAGCTTCACTGGGCCACAGCCTCTGAAATAAACAATGACCGGTTTGAAATTCAACGCAGCATCGACGGAGAAGGGTTTACCTTCATGGGCTCTGTAAGTGGCTCCGGAAACACTAATCAAATTGTTGGTTATGAATTTACAGATAACGAAGCATCCGGGGATGTTTACTACTACCGGCTGAAACAGATTGACTACGATGGTCAGTATGAATATTCAAAGACGATCGTAATCACCGGTAAAGATAATGAACAGGAAATAGAACTCTTCCCCAACCCTGCCACCACTGAGGTTACACTGATGCTGGCAGAACCCTTAAGCACTGATAAAGCCCTTGAGATATACAACAGCCTGGGACAAAAAGTGCAAACCGTAACCCTCCCGGCAGGAAAACAACAGCATACGCTGAACCTGTCCTCCGACCTGCCCAAAGGAGTGTACTTTATTAAAATCGACGGGGAAACACATGGCGGGCAACCACTAATGATCCGCTGATCAAATAATATAATACCCCATGCGTAAACGGGACCAGGCAATATAATACGGGCTGGTCCCGTTTTCTTATTGCTATGAAGTGTCATAATGCTATAATCCAACCCCTTATAATACAACTGACCATCGCATTGATGGTAGCTGTTGCCGTTATGAGCTGCGAAAAAGAGGAGGAGAAACATGATCCCCCCGGCAACGGAAACAACAATCAAAAGGACAGCACCATCACAGATATTGAAGGGAATCACTACCCTGTGATTGAAATGGGAGAACAAAAGTGGCTGACAAAAAACCTGCAGGCCACCTCCTATAATGATGGAACCCCCATCAACCACGTCAGGGATGAGCAAGAATGGAGCAACCTGGCTAACGGCGCTTATAGCTGGTACCATAACGACACCGCTCATGCCGCCACGTATGGCGCCCTGTATAACTGGTATGCCACCGCCTCCGGAAAACTATGCCCCAAAGGATGGCGCGTGGCTAACGATGATGACTGGAAGAAACTGAAAGACTTTTTAACCAACCGCGGACATGTGTGTACCGAAGGAAATGCCCTGAAAAATAAAGATGCCTGGGAATTTGGCGCCGACGACTATGGCTTTAACGCCCTACCCGCCGGAAGACGAGACCAAAACGGACAGTTCCACGCGGAAAATGATGGCGCATACTGGTGGACACAAACGGAATTTGATAAGCAACAAGCATGGTACTGGTACGTGTTTCATTATTCCGGACAAATGATCAGACACTATAACCCGAAAAATATAGGCCTTTCTGTCAGATGTATCAAATAGAAGGCGCAAAATGGCCGGCGCGCGGTGGCCGGGGCCTCCCCTTTAGGGGAGTCAGAGGGGCATAAAAACCGTTAATCCGATTCCCTAAAAGTACTATTTTTGCACTTCAGAAAAACCATTTATCACCAACCAAAGCGTAGTTATAATGGCTATTCAAACCATACATCTATCGGCAAGGATAATGATATACTTACTGTCATCCAGCCTCTTGCTAGCCTCTTGTCAAAACCTTTCAGACCAAAAAAAAACGCGGGAAAAGGCGGACAGGTTTGACACTTTGGCAACCTATATGGAGTCCCATGCAAACTTTTTCCACAGTGGGGAGTTCCCGGCGGTGGTATCAGCACAGCAGGTTTACCATAACCTGGACCACAACATCCTGGCTATTGATGTTCGTAAAGCAGAAGATTTCCGCCGCGGACACGTTCCCGGAGCGGTTAATGTACGCCCGGAAAAAATCCTGGATTACTTTCAGAACCGCATCACACCGGATGAGTATTCTGCCATATTCCTTTTCTCCGCAGACCATCAGGAATCCATGCGGGTTAATGCGGTGTTGAGGATACTGGGATACTCCAATACTTATAATGTGCGCTGGGGAATGGCTGGCTGGAACAGCCGGCTTGCAAAGGATAACTGGGCCAAAGCCCTTTCATCCCACCTGTCAGGAAAACTCACAACCAAACCGGTCCCGAAAAATGAACCGGGAAAATATCCGGTTATCTATTCCAATTATGAGGACCCCGGGAAAATCCTTTATGAACGGGCCAAAGAATTGCTGGCCACAGATTACAAAAATTCCCTGATCACTGCTGATGAAGTGGTGAACAACCCGGACAAGTACTACCTTATAAACTACTGGCCTAATGCTATATATAATATGGGACACCTGGAAAACGCCGTTTGTTATGACCCGCCCTCTGCACTGCTCACAGACACTTATCTCAATACCTTGCCGGCTGACAAACCCATTGTGCTATACTGCTACTCAAATAGCTCTACCCAGGCCGCTGCAGCCTGGCTGGCACTGCTGGGATACAATGTGTATACCATAGAATACGGAGCCAACAGCTTTATGTACGACTTCCTGCAAAAACACCTCGGAAGAGGCTTCTTTAATATGGATGGCATCCGGAACTTACCACTGGAAAAACATTGAAAAACATAATATTTGTTTGTCATAATACAGAAAGGCTGTAATTAACCTTGAAGAAAGCACCGTTTAGTTTTATCTGTTTAGAATTTTATATGTTTCTTATCTTCTGCTGCTTATACTTCTTTGCTGAATCGTTTATCCATTGAATCGTTGAGTCCGGTCTAAAAACACACATTTTTCACATCCGCTGAAAATCAGCTTTGCCCCATCCCTAAAGGGTGGCTGATTTTCAGCGGCTTAACCCTTTAGGGTCCGGGGCAAAAAGCCGCTGAAAATCAAAAGTAACCTTTTTAGACTGGACTCATCGTTTATTGATTCCAACTTTATTCGCTTCATCGCTTAAGTCGCTTCATTCACCCCCCACCTCATTCCCTTAAGTCGCCTCATTCCCTCAAGTCACTTAAGTCGCTTCATCGCTTAAGTCGCTTCATTCACCCCTCACCCACCCCCTCGCCCTAAAAGGAAACCAGAGGGGCATGCGGTTTCCGGCATGCGCTGGCAGCTCCTTCCTTTACGGAAACGTAACCATCATGAAATATATATGAAACATTGCCGGCCTACTATTGCACCTGAAAACAAAACAATAATCATTAATTCAGAAAAAGATGAAAAGAAAAATGAATTTCAGTCGTTTTCCGGTCGTTATTATTATGGCTTTAATAATGTTACCCGGTTACGTTTTACAGGCACAGGATTTCAATATCCGCGGGCGTTTGCATATGGATGCTTTTTACGGCATCAGTGATGCGGATGCATTCAGCAATGGGTTCAACAACCGTCGGGCCCGGATTGGGGTAAATGGCACGATCACAAAGAACTGGGATGGTCGCATTGAGGTGGATTTTGCGGATGGCGGGGTTTCTCCCAATGACTTCCGTTTGCGGCGGTCTTTTGACCATGGCGGCCGTCTTTGGGTTGGGCAGTACAAGGTACCCCAGGGGCTCAATGAGCTAACCAGCTCCAACAACATCACCTTTATCGAGCGTGCTTCTCCGTCCAATGTGATCACCGACTCCCGTCGTATTGGGATGGCCTACTCCTACAGTCAGAAAAACCTGGGCTTAAAGGCCATGGTATTTGGGCGCAAGCTGGGTGGCCGTGGCGATTATCAGGGCAATATGCCCCTTGGGTTTGCTTTCAGAACCTTTTTCTCGCCTGAAGTGGGCAGTGGTCGCCTCCACCTGGGAGGATCGGTAGTGTATGAAGACCTGATGGACAGCACAGACATCTCCTACCGGGACCGTCCCGAAGCCCGCGACAGCAAAGGGGGCAGCATCCGGCTGATCAATGCTCCGGTTACCAATGTGGAAAACACTTTAAAAGCAGGCTTTGAACTCCTCTATATAAACGGACCCTTCTCCCTGGAAGGAGAATACCTGTATGGCGCCATCAACAGATACGAAGGCAGCAACCCCGCATTCCAGGGATACCATGCACAGATCAGCTATGTGTTAACCGGAGAAAGCCGCTCATACTCCGGAGGAACACCCGGAAGCATATCCCCAGAAAAAGAATCCGGCGCCTGGGAAGTGGCCCTGAGATACAGCAATATCAACCTGAATGACGCCGGAATAAACGGGGGAGAACAAAGTAATATTACCGCAGCCGTTAACTATTATATTACATCCAAGCTGAGATTTATGGCTAATATGATCTATGTGTCCCTGGATGACTCCGGCGAAACACCAATCCTGGGACTGGCCAGAGCTCAATACAACTTCTGATATCAGTGTAACCACAATGTAACAATTCTGTGATTATCCTGTAACGTATTCCAACTATCCTTGCACTGAAAAAGATATAAATCGCAAGCACCCCCTGGAGGATAACATAAAGAAGCAAAATTTCACAAAAATGCTAACAGAAAAACACGAAAAAATGAAAAAAACAATGAAGAAATTCCATTCCATCCACCTGAAAAGACCTTCGGCTATTTTCAGTGCAACCCGTTTACTGGTTGTGGCCGGGGCATTAATGATCCTTGCCGGTTGTGGCGGCAGTGGCACCGGCGACAGTAAAGAATCCCAAAGGGTGGACCTGCTGGGTGCAGGTGCTTCCTTCCCGGCACCGCTGGTTACGGCTATGGCTGATGAATACCGGGACCATACCGATGGGCACATCACCGTGAATTACCAATCCATCGGATCGGGAGGAGGCATTCGGCAATTTATTGAACAAACCATTATGTTTGGCATGTCGGAAGCCTTCCTGTCGGATGACATCATGAAAGATGTGGAGAACAAAACCGGAGGAAAGGCCTTTAACATGCCCATTACCCTGGCCGATGTGGTAGCTACCTATAATGTGCCCGGACTGGAAAAGGGAGTGGTATTTGACGCCCACCTGCTGGTAGATATTTATATGGGAAAGGTAACCCGATGGGATGACCCCAAAATCGCCGCATTAAACCCTGATAAAGTATTTCCCAATATGGCTATCACTGTGGTTCACCGCTCCGACGGATCAGGGACTACCAATATCTGGACCAGCTATTTCTCCAGAGTGTCTGACCAATGGAAAGAACAAATCGGCTATGCCACCAGCGTAAACTGGCCGGTGGGTGTAGGCGGTAACGGAAACGAAGGCGTTGCCGGTGCGGTGATGAACACACCAGGTGCCATAGGATATAATAGCTTATCCTATGCCTTCCTCAACGATATGTCTTACGGATATATTAAAAATGCCTCCGGAAATATTATCAAACCCAGCTTTGAAGCCACCACAAAAGCTGCAGATATTGACCTGCCCGAAGATACCAGGGTGCTGTTTACCAATACCCCGGCAGAATACGGATACCCCATCGCAGGGTTTGCCTGGATGATGGTGTATGAAAACCTGGAAAAAAACAACGCCATCGAAACAAAACAGCAGGCAAGAGAACTGCTGAGATTCCTCCTATGGACCATTACCGACGGACAAGAGCTGTGCGAAGGACTGGGATACGCACGTCTGCCACAGGCTGCCATTGACAGAAACCTGAATATGATCAGACAAATAAAGTGGGAAGGAGAACCACTGGGCGAAGAAATCCTCAAAGAGGAGAATTTGATTTAGTTGGTTTGCATTGGCTGGGAAGGGGTGCTAAATACACAGGCACCCTTCCCTTCTTTTTTTCCACCCTCATTGAATAATTATTGAAAAAATTATGCAAAGTGATTTGTTAAAAAGACCTTTACCGGTCATTTACCGCTGGCTGGGAGATAAAATATTTCTCACAGTGGTAGTCCTGCTGGGACTGACCATTATCTTCCTTGCCCTGTCGATGGCCTGGGTGCTCTATAAAGAAGGCAGCCTGGCCATCCATCAGTTTGGCGTTATCGGGTTCCTTAAGGGGAGTGTTTGGGACCCCGGTGTTCAATATGTCTTTGGTGCTTTACCCTTTATCTTTGGAACCATGGTAACCAGCATCGGGGCATTGGCCATTGCCTTCTTTCCCGCCATTGCCATTGCCATATTTATGGCTGAGTATGCCCCTTCCTGGCTATCAAAGATCATTGAAAACCTGGTTCACCTTATTGCCGCCATTCCCAGCGTGGTGGTGGGCATATGGGGCATCTTTGTTTTTGCCCCCTGGATGCGTGAAACGGTTTACCTTCCGGTGGTCAACTTTGCCACAGAGCATTATCCTTCTTTGCTTCCTGTCTTAGGAAGTCCCATTGGGTATGGCATGACTACCGCCACCATTATTCTGGCCCTGATGATCATCCCTTTCACTACGGCACTCACCCGGGATGCCATTGACAAGGTGCCCCGGGAGCAGCGAGAAGCAGCATGGGCGTTGGGAGCTACCCGATGGGAAGTGATCCGAATGGCAGTAATCCCTTATGCCAGAGGAGGAATAATGGCCGGAACCATGCTGTCCTTTGGAAGAGCAATCGGTGAAACCATGGCCGTAGCCATGCTTATCGGAAACAAAAACAACTTCCCCTTTTCCATCTTTGGACCCGCTGCGACCATGCCTTCCGTTATCATCAATGAATTCCGGGAAGCCGTGGGAAACATGCACCTGTCCAGCCTGATGGCCATCGGACTGGCCCTGTTTGCCATCTCGCTAATCGTAAACCTGGTGGCCGCATATATCAGCAGAAAACTGTCCATAACGGGCGGACAAGCCATATGAACAATGAAACCTATTGATAATAAAACCTATTGATAATAAAACCTTTATTGAACACCTGATATGATAAAACCCGTAAAATCATTAAAACAACGAAACCTGAGAGACCGGGTTATGGAAAGCCTGCTGGTTTTTAGTACCATCCTGGTTATGGCCCCCCTGCTCATCATTATCGGTTATGTGGTGGTCCAGGGAGCCTCCGCCATTAATGCGGATTTCTTTATCCATGAACTGGGCTCCCCTGCCCGCGCTATGCAAGGAAGACCTACAGGACTGGTCCACTCCATCCTGGGTACCGCAGTGGTGGACTTCCTGGCACTGATCATCGCCATCCCCGTTGGACTGGGTGCAGGCGTAATGCTCTCAGAATACCCCGACCATAAGCTAAACCCCATGCTACGAATCATTAACGATACACTCAACGGAATGCCGGCCATCCTGAAAGGACTATTGGCCTTTGCCCTGATTGTAAAACCTATGGGCACGTTCTCCGGACTGGCCGGAGGAGTAGCACTGGCCTTTGTGATGATACCCATCATTGCACGGTCTACCGAAAGCGCACTAATGAGCATCCCATGGACCATAAGAGAAGCAGGACTGGCCATAGGCCTGCCCAGATGGAGAGTGGTGCTGTCAACCGTGATGCCGGCCGCTAAAACCGGTCTGGTAACCGGGTTCCTTATCGCATTCGCCAGAGCTGCAGGTGAAGCCGCCCCTCTGCTGTTTACCTCTTTCGGAAATAACTACCTGCCCAATCATTGGACAGGTATGATAATGGGCCCCGTAGATACTCTCCCGCAAAGACTATACAGCCTGGCAATCAGCCCATACAAAGAATGGCACGCCATGGGATGGGCCGCAGGAATTGTACTGCTCGCCTTCGTAATTACCCTGTTTATCACAGCAAGAATGCTGACTAAAGAAAAGAAATATTAGATAACCCCTCAGCATTAATAATCAATGTAAATCAGTATACCAATGGAAGTAATGACAAAAATACAAAGCCATCCCACTAAGAACAACCTGTTTAATAAGGTGCGGAAAGCCTTTTCAAATGAAAATAATCCTCCAAATAGCCACGGGAATAACAACGGACCCCAAAAACCAATGGCGGATAATAATGGGCCGGGAAGGATAAAAACTGGCATGCAATCAGCGGGCAATAGAGAGAAAAATATGGAAAAAGCCGCCAAAAAAGAAGGAAAGGAGGTGCGTATGGAAACAAAAAACCTGAATATCCGGTATGGAACCACTGTAGCCGTAGATAATGTTTCCCTTCCCATATATAACCACATGGTAACTGCGCTTATTGGCCCCTCAGGGTGTGGCAAAACCACCTTTTTGAGGGCCCTGAACCGCATGCACGACCTGACCCGCGACGCGGTTATCAGCGGAGAAGTACTGCTGGATGGTAAAAACATATATGACCCCAGGGTAAACCCGGTAACCATCCGAAGGAAAATCGGCATGGTATTTCAAAAGCCAACCCCCTTCCCCACCATGTCCATATATGACAATGTGGTGGCCGGACTGAAACTGGTGGGCATAAAAAACAGAAAGCTCCTGGACGAAGTGTGTGAAAAAGCCCTGAAACAGGCAGCCCTGTTTGAGGAGGTGAAAGACCGACTGAAAAGCCCGGGAGGAAGCCTCTCCGGAGGACAACAGCAAAGACTGTCCATCGCCAGAGCACTGGCCATTGAGCCCGAAGTGATCCTAATGGACGAACCAACCAGCTCCCTGGACCCTAAGTCAACAGCGAAAATCGAAGACCTTATCGTGGAACTGAGGAAAAATTACAGCATTATTATCGTTACCCATAACCTGGCGCAGGCCACCAGAGTGTCGGATTATTCCATTTTTATGTATCTTGGCCAACTGATTGAGTACGGAAAAACACATAAACTGTTTAATAACCCGAAAGATACACGAACAGAAAACTATATCAGTGGAAAATTTGGATAAACAACAACAAATATTAATACTATGAGCATTAAAAAAGAACAGGCCTTTAAAGCACTGACCAGAGATTTCGAATCCTGCTCAGGCCTTATCCTTAATCAACTGAATATCCTGGAAAACACCCTCGAAAGTGAAACACCTTTCCTGATCCCGGAAGATATATACCAAACCATTAAATCCCAGGAAAAACAAATCAATGAATATGAGGTGAAAATTAGTAAAAATGTGATCAACACCATCGTATTGTATAACCCGGTAGCCTCTGAACTGAGACAACTGATGGCCATGTACCGCCTGGCCATTATGATGGAAAGAATCGGAGATAATGCAATTAATATGGCCAGACATATTAGAAGAGTGGAAGACAGAGACTTATTCATGGAATTCATTGACCCTGTGAATAATGTGGGAATAATTACCCGGAAAATGGTGGAAAAATCGCTGCTGGCTTTTTCCAATAACGACCTGGATTATGCTATCTGGACCATTAAAAATGATGATATGGTGGACGACTTTTACCGCTCCTTTACCAAAAAACTGATCAACATCAAAGCCAGTAAGCTCAAAACACCGGAAGCAATATCCACCGTTATGATATTGAGAAGCATCGTTTCCCGAATCGAACGTATCGGAGATATGGCTACCAATATTGCGGAAGCTGCCATCTTCTCTATTGAAGGAAAAGACATTAGACATAAAAATAAAGAAGCTCTGGAAATAATGGAAAAACGAGAGGAAGGAATAAACCCATGAAAAAGCAAAAGATTCTGGTGGTGGATGACGAACAGGACCTGTGTGAAATTTTAACCTTTAACCTGGAAAATGAAGGTTATGACGTGGATAGCGCAAACTCGGCAGAGGAGGCTTTAACCCTGAAATTAAAACGGTATGACCTGCTGATGCTGGATATTATGATGGGTAAAATGTCTGGCTTTCAGCTGGCAGAAAAGGTAAGGAAGGAACGAAAACTTCAAACCCCCATAATTTTTCTCACAGCCAGAGATACGGAAAACGACACATTAACCGGTTTTAGCCTGGGCGCTGATGATTATATCCCAAAACCCTTTTCTGTCAAACAGGTCATCGCCAGAGTAAAAGCAGTACTGAAACGCTCAGGAAACGAGGGAGAAAATTCAGAAGAGATAATAATCAATGACATGAATATTTACCCCCGGGAGAAAAGGGTGACCCTGAACCAGAACACACTGTTGTTTACACGAAGAGAATTTGACATCCTGCTGCTGCTTTCCCATAGCCCCAGAAAGGTTTTTTCCAGAGAAGAAATTATGGCCAACGTATGGGAAGAGGGAGTCATCGTTAGCGACCGAACCGTAGATGTGAACATTACCCGGATCAGAAAAAAACTGGGCCCATACGGAAAAGGATTGATAAACCGGTCAGGGTATGGATATTGCTTTGACCCGGACCTCCTGAAATAAAACACTTTGATCATTAATAATCTTAAAACTACATGTGGAAGATCTCAACTCTTCAAAGTAAAAACTTTGGATACACAAAGGATAATATGCGAATTGGCTATTGGCGAAAGAATGAACATAAAGATCTTAGACAGTTGAATATTAAAACCCATCACATCATGACTGGAAAAACATCATTTGGGCGGACTCTTTTCTTTTATTTCTTTATAGTATTCATCTTTTTCACCACGGCCATGGCTGCCTTTCAGTATCATCGTGAAAAACAACACAAAACACGTGAATTGGAGCAAATGCTTGGGGGATATGCAAGCTTTGTGAGCAGCTATATACAACACCAGAAGGATGAAACCCGTGAAATTGTTTACTCCCGCCTGGATTCCATGGTGAATATATTGCCACGAAAAGATATTCGTATTACCATAGTCACCCTGGATGGAGAGGTTATCTACGACAGCTTTGACCAACATTATCATGCTATGGAAAACCATGGCGGGCGCCCGGAGATTCAACAAGCCCGCTATGACCACCGGGGATCCAATATACGAAAGTCTGCCACCACCAATCAGGAATTTTATTATTATGCCGAAAAATATGATGACTACTATGTACGTGCTGCCGTGCTGTATGGTATAAATATCCGCAACTTTTTACAGGCAGAGGTGACTTTTTTGTACTTTATCCTCATATTATTTTTCATAACCAGCGGCATCATGATGCTGGTATCCCGAAAAGCCGTCCGTTCTGTGGTACAATTGAAAGACTTTGCCCTGAAAGCAGGAAGAAATGAACCTATCCCCCCATTAATACAATTCCCTGAAAACGAGCTGGGAACAATCGGAAAGCAAATCGTTGGCATTTATAAAAAGCTGAAAAAAACCAACCAGGATCTAAATAACGAAAAAGAAAAGCTTATACATCACCTGCAACTATCACAGGAAGGAGTGGCCTTTTTCTCCAAAAACCATGAAAAGATCCTGGCCAGTAACTTTTTTATTCAGCACTTAAATATAATTGCCCCTACTCCTACCCTTAGCGCCAGCGATTTTCTAAATATTGAAGCTTTCCGGCCGGCTAAAGATTTTTTATCTCAACATCTAAACAATGACCAGTGGCTCCATCAGCACACCTTGCCGGTAAAACGCTTCGAAATCAATATAAATAACCGCTATTTCCATATCCAATGCATTATCTTTCACGATAAAAGCTATGAGATCAGCATTCATGATGTGACCCGTAGTGAAAAACAAAAGCAACTAAAACAACAAATGACCTCCAATATCGCCCATGAACTGAGAACACCGGTAAGCTCCATCAAAGCATTTTTAGAAACACTGATAGCCAATGGAAATATCCCCGAAGAAAAACAGAAACATTTCCTCCAAAAAGCAGCATTGCAAACAGAAAGATTGTCTGAACTGGTGAGGGATATTTCCATCCTTACTAAAATGGAAGAAGCATCTGATGCCTTTGAAATGGAAAATGTAAATATTATGAACCTGGTTAAAGACGTGGAGGAAAACCTGCAATGGCAGATTGATAATGCTAATGCCAAACTGGAGTATACCCTGAACCCCAAAACCACTGTTTGGGGAAGCAGAATACTACTGTACTCTGTTTTTCAGAACCTTATGGAAAACTCCCTCCGCTATGGAGGAACAAATGTGGTCATAAAAATAGAAGAATACCTGAAAGAACAGGATTATGTATACTATGCTTTCTCTGATAATGGCACAGGGATACCGGAAAAACATCAAAACCGGGTTTTTGAACGGTTCTACAGGATCGACCAGGGACGGGCCAGAACCATTGGAGGAAGCTGATTGGGACTGGCCATCGTAAAAAATGCAGTGAACTTCCACAAAGGAACCATCTCGGTAAAATCAAACCCCGATGGAGGAGCTCAGTTTTTACTATCCCTGTGTACAAAACCCCGGGACCCAAACCGGTAACTGAAAATAAATGGGTAAATGAACACCTTTTATCTTTTTCAAAGATGAGTTGACCGCTATGTCTTTCGCATCACCGTTCGCCCCGAAGGGGCGGCATGGCATTATTAAAACCCTTTTCCTGCGGGCATAACCCGTCCTTATTTTTCCTCGCCAATTTCCTTTCCTGTCTCACATGGTTTATCCAGGCATTTCTCCACCTGATTAAACCCTTCCCTGGTATCGGACAGCACCACCAGTTGGTCATGAGCATGGATGCGTGTTGACCCTCCGGGGGTGATATATTTTCCGCTTCTGCGTATCATGGCAATAATAGCATTATGCGGGAATCCCAGGTCTACGATTTTCTTGCCCACCACGTGGCTTCCGGGCATAATTTCCAGTTCCTTCATCACGCTTTTGGGAAAGTCATAGATCAGCTTATCGGTTTCCGACACCGGCTTTACATTTTCAGGCAGGGACAACCGGAGCCATCTGGCCACCACAGCAAGGGTTGTTCCCTGTAATATGACCGAGCTTACGGAGATAAAGAACACAATATTAAAGATCATATCCGCCTTTTCCACTCCGGCCAGCAATGGATATGTGGCAAACACAATGGGCACGGCACCGCGCAAACCCACCCAGGAGATATATAGCTTACGGCGGGGAGAACTTTTAAAGGGCAACAAGCTCAGAAAAACACTTAACGGCCGGGCCACCAACATCAAAAATAAAGAAATGAGAAGGCCTATACCTATTACCGGAAACACAGCAGAAGGAAAAACCAGCAGGCCCAACGTCAAAAACAGCACAATTTGCATAAGCCAGGCCAAACCATCATACATCTTAAAGATGGTTTTTTTATGGATAAGATCCTGATTTCCCAAATATACAGCCGATATGTATATGGCCAGAAAGCCGTTGCCACCGGCAAAATCGGTAAAAGAAAAAGTAATAAACATCAGGGCGATGACCAGCACCGGGTAGAGCCCTTCAAAATCAAGCTTAATACGGTTAATGATAAACTTGCTCAGCCTTCCAAAAAGATATCCGGCCGCTGCTCCTACCAGCATTTGTTGAAAAAACATGGGAAGTACACTGATCAAACTCTGATCCTCATGTGTCACTAAGGTTAAAAAGCTAATGGCAAGCACATAAGCCATAGGGTCGTTGCTGCCGCTCTCCAACTCCAGCACCGGACGAAGGTTGTTCTTCAGCGCCAGACTCCGGGAACGCAGTATGGAAAAAACCGCAGCAGCATCCGTAGATGAAACAATGGATCCCACCAATAAACTTTCATAAATGGAAAAATCGGTAACCCAGTAAATAAAAAACCCTACGGTAATAGCTGTAAACAACACCCCTGCAGTAGACAAGGCCAGGCCTTCCCTGAGCACCGGACGAACATACTTCCAGTTGGTATCCAGACCACCGGAAAAAAGTATAAAGTTCAGAGAAACGATACCAATAAACTGTGCTGCCTGAGGATTGTCAAAACGAATGCCGGCTACCCCCTCAGAGCCGGCCAGCATACCAATAGCCAAAAAAAATAACAATGTGGGCACCCCCACCTTATAGGATGTCTTCCCCGCAATAATGCTCAATAAAAGCAATATGGAGCCAATCAACAATATGTTCTCGATGGTCAGGTTCATAGATGAAACGAAGGTCAGTCGTAACAAAGATACATTTTTCCCGCCAAATTGTTTATCCCACCCAGGGAAATAACTGACTCCGGATTCCCGTGGGGTTTACAGTGGCTCGCCAGCAGAGGTCCCCGGAGGGTTGTGCAAGCAGTGATGGCTGAAGGTGCCGGAATCACAGAATAAAAAAACGGGCAATGCGGCGGTTAGCGGTCATTGCCCGTGATGGGTACACTGCTGATCAACGACTATACGTTGGATTCATTTAAAAATGGAACAGCAAAAACAGCATTCCACCGAAGTTATTATCCGTGTCCAGATTAAAGTTTCTTGGGTTGGCTTCCACGGTTTCCGCTTCCACCAGCTCATTCTCTACGGCATCCCATGCTTCGGTGGTTTCCACCGTATTGGTTTGTCCCATAAAGGTAGGTCCCCAGCCGAACTCACCGCCAATGGACATTTTCGGGGCGAAGAAGTACTCCACACCCACAAAGGCGCGCAGCCCCAGACCAAATCCCAGACCCTGATTCACACTGATAATCCTTTGCGCCTCAAGAGATGAGGCTCCTGTACCAAAGTCAGTGGTGGTAGTTGCCGCCGGGTTATCTTCATTATGCTCATTACCATAAACGTAGCGCTCGTTAGGGTTGAATACTGTGCCGTTTTGAATTATAAACAAGCCTTCACCACCGTAAAAGCCCTGTAAACGGCCATAACCCCGACGCCACTCCGCACCCCCGGAAAGACGAATATTGGTAAAAGACTGGACCCGTTTATCAACCACATCGTCCTCAGCAGGGATATAGTCAGCCACATCCCCATCATAGGAATCATCCGTCACACGATTACGCATAGTGTTGGAATTATAACCTATACGCACCCGGAAGCGGTAAGCAAAGTCTTCACGGACAAAATATTTGCCATAAATGGCCTGGCCCGGACCGGCATAATCGAAGGAAGAAGGATCAACAAACGGCCCTCCGCTGTTGATCTGTACCAGCTCTCCGGCAAAAGTGAGAATGGGACCCGCATCAATGCCTAAGGCAAAATCACCGGCCTGAGGCAGAATATGATGACCCCGCTTGGATAACAACGGCTCGCCATCACCGGACTCCTGGTTACCTTGTCCCGTTACCGGAATGGCCACCAGGAGTGCCAGCACCAGCATAGGGAAAAACATAATCTTTTTCATTGTAACGGTTTTTGGGATTAGATGACAAAAATAATGCATTTTTTTAAATTACAAGCTTTTAGGCAGATTGTTTAAAATACTAAGCATTGAGTCCAATCTAAAAAGGTTACTTTTGATTTTCAGCAGCTTTTTGCCCCGGGCCCTATTTCATCCGGTGGCCCATTTTGTTCTGTTTGGTTTCCAGATAAAACCGGTTATATTTTGAGGGGGGTACCACTACGGGTAATGTTTCTGTGATCTGGATTCCAAAGCCATTAAGCCCGGCACGCTTTTCCGGGTTATTGGTGATCAGCTTCATTTTGATGATGCCCAGATCTCGAAGTATTTGTGCTCCAATGCCATAATCCCTTTCGTCGGGGTCGAACCCCAGCTCCTGATTTGCCTCTACGGTATCCATGCCCTGCTCCTGGAGATGATATGCTTTCAGCTTGTTATATATCCCTATTCCTCTTCCTTCCTGGCTCATATACAGCACAATACCTTTACCTTCCTTTTCCACCATTTCCATGGACAGGTGCAGTTGGTCGCCACAGTCACACTTACAAGAGCCAAAGATATCGCCGGTCATGCAGGAGGAGTGCACCCGTACCATCACCTCTTCGTCCTTTTTCCAGTGCCCTTTCACCAGGGCAAAGTGTGGTTCGTTGTTAGATTTTTGACGGTATGCATGCAGTGTAAAATGGCCATACTTAGTAGGCATATCCACCACTTCTTCTTTATGGATAAGGCTTTCGTTCTGTATTCGGTAAGCAATAAGGTCTTCGATGCTAATGATCTTCAGGTTATATTCTTTGGCCACCTCCATCAGGTCGGGCAGGCGTGCCATGGTACCGTCCTCATTCATGATCTCCACCAGTGCTCCTGCCGGATACAGTCCGGCCAGCCTGGCCAGGTCGATGGCCGCTTCTGTATGGCCGGCACGCCGCAAAACACCGTTCTTCCGGGCTTTTAAAGGGAATATATGGCCCGGACGACCCAGATCACCAGAGCCAGTGCGGGCATCGGCCAACGCCTGAATGGTCTTGGAACGATCGGATGCGGAAATCCCCGTGGTTACCCCATGACCCTTTAAATCTACAGAAACAGTGAAATTGGTGGATAAAGCATCCGTATTCCGGCTTACCATCATTTCCAAATCCAACTCACCACAACGCTCATCAGTGAGCGCAACACAAATGAGACCACGACCACGGGAGGCCATGAAATTTATCACCTCAGGGGTGGCTTTGCTGGCTGCTACAATAAAATCACCCTCATTCTCACGGTCAGCATCATCCACCACAATCACCAAATCACCCCGCCCAATAGCCTCTATGGCATCCTCAATACGGTCTAAACGAAAGTCTTCCATAAATCTGTTCTTTTTCCCCTTTAGCGCCACAAAAATACAACAATATGTTAACCCAAACATGCTTTTTGCAAATGGATAAAACACCCCTGAGTCCGGTCTGAAAACACACATTTTTCACAGCCGCTGAAAATCAAAAGTAACCTTTTTAGATTGGACTCATACCTATTTAATAAAACACACCTGCTAAAAGGTAAACAAACCCCAAACTGACCTTAAGCGATGGGGTGGTTCTTTTGTCCTGGCTCGTTAATAAAAAAAACAAACCTTTTGTTGTGGGTTAATAAAACAGATGTATATTTGCACTCATTTTTAGCGAACCTGAAAAACACTAGTTATGAATAAGCAGGATTTGATCAAATATGTGGAAGAGACCTACATAGAGAAGAAAAAGCTACCCGTTTTCGGAGCGGGTGACACCATAGCCATCGATTATGCCATCAAGGAAGGCAACAAAGAGCGTGTTCAGACTTTCCAGGGCACGGTACTCCAGGTAAAGGGTAATGGTGCTCACAAGACATTTACCGTGCGTAAGATTGCCTCAGGAGTAGGTGTTGAGCGGATCTTTCCTGCTCACTCCCCGTTCATTCAGGAAATCAGGGTGCTCAAGCGGGGTAAAGTACGCCGCAAGCGCATCTTTTACTTCCGTGGATTGCGCGGGAAGAAAGCACGTATTGCAGAAAAGCGCTAACCCTCCGGCTCTCCGGATAATAGCATCCAATACCACGGTGTCTTTCGTGTGTCTGGCCTAAAGGGGTATGCTTTTCGCAATCGCTGATAATCATACCTGCCTTTTTATCCCGGACGCTTTCATGCCGTAACGTATTCGTAGATTCATATACCTGGCAGCATGTTATCCTGCCGGGTTTTTTTATTTCCTCCCTGCCCTGGCAAGCTGATCCGTTCCGGTGAAAAGGGTTTTTAAAAAAGCCTATCTTTGCACTTTCAAACCGCCAAATAGGTTTATTTATAAGTGCTATCATATTAAATACGAGCCTTTTATGATGAATATGGAGTTGTTTTTCCGGTATTCACCCTGGTTTATACCTCTTTGTTTGCTCGCCGGCATACTGTATGCCGCCATATTATACTATCGCGAGCGCCACAACGAGTTTCCGGGCTTAGCACGTACTGTTTTAGCAGCAGCACGTGCCATACTGGTTGCTCTTTTAGCCTTTTTACTGCTTGGCCCCTTTGTAAGGAAGCTCTCTCATGAGACAGAAAAGCCCATAGTGGTTTTTGCTCAAGACTTTTCCCGCTCTATGGTCATGACAGCTGACTCCACCTTTTACCGGCATGACTATCTGGACCAGTTGAAGAGCATCCTGGCCGAACTGGAGGACACCTATCAGGTAGAGTCCTTTGCCTTTGGGCAGGAGGTGGTCCCCGGACTGGGACATGACTATGACCACGACTACACGGATATGGGTTCAGTATTGGCTCATGTGGACAACACTTTTGGAAACCGCAACCTGGCCGGAGTCTTTCTGGCCAGCGACGGCCTGGTGAACAGAGGGGGAAGCCCCAGGTTTATGGCAGGCAACATGACTTATCCCATACATGCCGTGGCAATGGGAGATACTACGGTGAAAACCGACTTGAAAATCCGCGAAGTACGTCATAATAAAATAGCATATAAGGGAAACCGGTTCCCCGTGGAGGTGGAAGTAATAGCAGAAAATGCTGCAGAAAAAACCTCCACACTTACGATCCATCAGGATGGTGAACGGATTGCCCAAAAAAGGATTACCATCCCTTCTGATCACTACCGCAAAACCTTTTCGTTTGAGATGGAGGCCGAAGAAACGGGGATACGGGAGTATAATATCCGGATAAGGCCCCTGGAAGAGGAGGAAAACGTGGCCAACAACAGGCAAAACATCTATATAGAGGTGTTGAAAACCCGGCAACGCATCCTTATTCTGGGGCGACGCCCACATCCTGACCTGGCCACTATTCGCCGGGCTATAGAGAACAACCCCAACTACGACACGGAATTACACCTGATAGACCAGTTCCATGGAAATGCCCACGCCTATAACCTGGTGGTAATGCACGGCCTGCCACAGGCTGACCGGCGAAACGCCCAAATGCTGCAACAACTGGCCAATAACCAGGTGCCCGTATGGTTTATTGCAGGGCCGGAAGTGGATGTGAACCTGCTCAACCGATACAGCGGTGACCTGAACTTTACTACCAACCGGTTCACCCCACAGGAAGTGGCCGGCGTACTAAACCAAAACTTTGCCCTGTTCAACCTGGAAAAAGACCCTGAAGGACTGCTGCCATCCCTGCCTCCCCTCACCTCTTTATATGGTAGACTATCTGCACCAGACCCTGCCGGAATATTAGCTTATAAACGCATCGGAAGCGTCAACACTTCCCAGCCACTATGGGCGTTTGCTCAGGACGGAAGAAGCAAATACGCCATCCTGATGGGTGAAGGAATATGGAAATGGCGCGTATTTAATTATATGAGAAAAGATAATCACCAGTTCCTGGATGAGCTGGTGCGAAAAACCATAAAATTCCTGGTAGTAAGCGATGACAAAGGCCAGTTCCGCGTCAGTGGAAGCACCCGTTTTGGACAACACCAGCCCGTCAGGTTCCGTGCAGAACTGTATAACCAATCCTTTGAGCTTATCAATGAGCCGGAAGTGGACTTTTTGATCACCAACCAGGAAGGAGAAGAGTTTCCCCATGTGATGACACGCAGCAGAGAGGTTTATAGCCTGAATATCCGGCGTATGCCACCCGGAATGTATCAGTACCGGGCCACCACCTCCCTGGGAGGAAGGGACTTTGAGAACACCGGACGGTTTGTGGTGGAAGAGGTAAACCTGGAAAGCATGAACACTACCGCCGACCACCGCTTACTACATCAGTTGGCCAACGATAATAACGGCACGGTGATCATGCCCCGGCAACTGGAAAAGATCCCGGAAATCCTCGGGAAAAAAGACATAAAACCCATGACATACACCGTTATGGAGACTATGGAATGGATCCACCTGCGATGGATATTCTTCCTGTTACTGGGGCTCCTAACCATGGAATGGATCATCCGAAAAGCGTATGGAGCCCTGTAAAAAGCTATATTATAATAGAATAACAAACTAACCCTATGGAACAGATCATCTTTTATATAATTGTTGCCATCATCGTTGTGGACTTTATTGCCCAGCGATGGCTGGATATCCTTAATACTTTTAACAAAGTCAGACCCCTTCCCGCTGAGGTGGAAAACTATTACGATGAAAAACGATACCTCAAGGCGCAACACTATAAGCGTGCTAACGACCGCATGGGATTGCTGGGGTCATCCCTTAGCTTTGCCGCCATCCTTGTTTTATTACTCTCCGGAGGCTTTGGCTGGCTGGATAGCTTTTGGCGGCAATACACTGACCATGAAATATTGCTGAGCCTGCTTTTTCTTGGCAGTCTGGCTTTGGTTTCCCAAATCCTGGGGTTGCCGCTGGCATTGTACAGAACCTTTAACATTGAAGAACGCTTCGGATTTAATCGCACTACCCCGGCCACCTTTTTTACCGATATGCTTAAAGGGTGGGTGCTGGCAATCATTTTGGGCGGAGGACTAATAAGCGTGATTATCTGGCTTTACCAGATCGCCGGAAGCTACTTTTGGGTGATCGCATGGCTGGTGATCACCATGGTCATGATATTTCTAAACATGTTCTATTCATCCCTTATTGTGCCTTTATTCAACAAACAAACCCCGCTGGAAGATGGCCCACTGAGGGAGAAAATCCAAAAATTTGCACAGGATCAAGGCTTTAAACTGGACAACATCTTTGTTATTGACGGATCAAAGCGATCGGCCAAATCCAATGCATATTTTAGCGGCCTGGGGCCGAGAAAACGTATCGTACTGTTTGACACCCTGATTGACCGGCATAGCGATGAAGAGCTGGTGGCTGTGCTGGCTCACGAGATCGGCCATTATAAAAAGAAACATATCCTCATCCATACCGGAACAGGGATTATCCAAACGGGAATATTTCTCTTTGCTTTTCAACAGTTTCTGGAGTATCCCGCCTTTTCCCGGGCACTGGGTGCAGACCAGGCAAGCTTCCATATGGGCATGCTGGCTTTCGGGCTACTCATAACCCCTGTCAACTTCCTGCTTACTGTATTGGGAAATATCCTGTCACGGAAGTTCGAATACCAGGCCGATGCATTTGCCGCAAATACATACAGTGCAAATGCACTTGGCATGGCACTGAAAAAGCTGGCAGCCCACAACCTGTCCAACCTCTACCCACACCCGGCCTACGTGAAAGCATACTACTCACATCCGCCCATACTCAAACGACTGCAGTTCCTAAAAAAACAAGGAAATATAAGTATGCAGGAACCCTCAAAACCAAAGAAGAATGATTAATTGTTTTCTTTAATTTATTAAAATTTAAAATTTTTATATATGACCATTGAAAAAGACAAAGTAGTAACCATGGATTTCCGCTTACAGCTGGGAGATCAGGCAGGAGAAGTTTTGGAAGATACAGCCAATGATAAGCCTGTCACCTTTTTATTTGGCTCCGGATACCTTATAGACACGCTGGAAGAATCCCTGAATGGCTTAAAGGCCGGGGAAGAGTTTAGTGTACAGTATAAAGACGGGGAGGCATTTGGCACCTATGATGAAGAAAAAATCATGGAAATGCCCAAGGAGTTTATCAGGGATAATGAGGGCAACGAACGGGAAGAGCTGCTGAAGGAAAATACGCTGCTTCCACTGGCCGATGAAGAGGGCAATGAACATCAGGCATTCATCAGAAAAGTGGATGAAAAGAACGTAACCTTAGACTTTAACCATCCGCTGGCCGGTAAAGACGTTTATTTTTCGGGCACCGTTAAAGAAGTGAGGAACGCCACCAGTGAAGAACTGGAAAAAGGGGATGTTCAATAGCCACTACCATGGTTTTATTTCCTTTTTTTTTAGTACTTTCGTGCGGTTAAAAAGTAATAAAATAGTATTAATATCCTAAACAGATCAAAGATATGGCAAAGATAAAAGGAGACATTGTCATTGATATTGAGCGATGCAAGGGCTGCCAGGTATGTGTCCCGGTATGTCCCAACGATACCATTGCGATGTCAGACAAAGTAAATGCGAAAGGGTTCAAGTACGCTTTCAAGGCTCAGGATAACTGCATTGGCTGTGCCAATTGTGCTATAGTTTGTCCTGACGGTGTGATCACCGTTTACAAAAAGAAAATGAAGTGAAATAACAATTAAAAAGACTACAGGCATGAAGAAGGAACTCCGATTAATGAAAGGCAACGAGGCTGTTGGTGAAGCGGCTATTCGTGTCGGGGCTGATGGATACTTTGGTTATCCCATAACGACTCAGAGTGAGGTTTTGGAGTATTTGATGTCCGAGAAGCCACATGAGCGTACCGGCATGGTTGTACTTCAAGCAGAAAGCGAAGTAGCAGCCATCAATATGGTTTATGGGGCAGCCGGGGCAGGAAAGATGGCGATCACCTCATCTTCCTCTCCGGGAATCAGCTTAAAGCAGGAAGGTATTTCATATATGGCCGGGGCAGAGCTGCCCTGCGTGATCCTAAACGTAGTAAGAGGCGGCCCGGGGCTGGGCACCATCCAACCCGGACAGGCTGACTACTTCCAGGCAGTTAAAGGAGGAGGACATGGCGATTATAAACTGATCACCCTGGCACCCTCTTCCGTACAGGAAATGTATGACTTTACCATTTTGGGATTTGAACTGGCATTTAAATACCGAAACCCGGTGATGCTCCTCTCTGACGGAGCTATCGGGCAAATGATGGAAAAAGTGGAGCTCACAGAGCAAAAAGAACGGCGAACCACTGAGGAAATCGTTAAACAATGCCCCTGGGCCACTACCGGAAAACCCAAAAGCCGTGACCATAACATCATCACTTCCCTGGAACTCCAGTCAGACAAACAGGAAGAGCTGAACCACAAGCTCCAAAGGAAATATAAACAAGTGGAAGAAGATGAAGTAAGATATGAAACCATACAGTGTGAAGACGCTGAATACCTCATTATCGCCTTTGGAACCTCCGCACGTATCGCCCAAAAAGCGGTGAAAGAGGCCCGGGAACAAGGCATTAAAATGGGACTGCTCAGACCAATCACCCTGTTCCCTTTCCCAAAGAAGAAAATTATGGAAATGACACAACAGGTGAAAGGGATGTTGTCTGTGGAAATGAATGCCGGACAAATGGTGGAAGATATACGACTGGCTGTTAACGGAAAAGTCCCTGTGGAACACTTCGGCCGGCTGGGTGGTAATATGCCCTCATCGGAAGAAATCATTGAACAGGTACGCAAACATTTTTAAAAGAGGTTGATCATGGAAGACATAAAAAAAGCGGAATATCTCGCGTATAAAAAAACAGAGGTGCTTACCGATAAGGTGTTGCACTATTGCCCCGGATGCGGGCACGGCACCATCCACCGGCTGGTAGCAGAGGTCATTGAAGAACTGGACCTGCAACACAAAACCATTGGAATTGCTCCTGTAGGGTGCTCCGTACTGGCTTACGAGTACTTTAACGTGGACTTCCAGGAAGCCGCGCACGGAAGGGCGCCGGCACTGGCCACCGCCATTAGCAGACTATACCCCGACCACGCCGTATTTACTTATCAGGGCGACGGAGACCTGGCAGCCATCGGTACAGCGGAAACGATCCACGCATGCAACCGGGGCGAAAATATAGTCATCGTATTCGTTAATAATGGAATATATGGCATGACCGGTGGGCAAATGGCGCCAACAACGCTGGAGAACATGAAGTCATCAACATCCCCATACGGAAGGGATGTGAAAATGATGGGGAGCCCCATGAAAATGTCCGAACTGGTGGCCAACCTGCCCGGAACACACTATGTTACCAGACAGGCCGTCCACAAACCCGGCCATGTGAGAAAAACAAAAAGAGCGCTGAAAAAAGCGTTCCAGTATCAACAGGAAAAAAAGGGTACCCAACTGGTGGAAATCGTATCCAACTGCAACTCCGGATGGAAAATGACACCAAATAAGTCCAACCAATGGATGGAGGAAAATATGTTCCCGTTCTTCCCCCTGGGGGATATTAAAACCCCGGACGATAAATAATTCTAACGTTAAACCTAAAACATTAAAACCATGACCGAAGAATTGATCATAGCCGGATTTGGCGGACAAGGAGTGCTTTCCATGGGTAAGATCCTGGCATACTCTGCCATGATGCAAGACCAGGAAGTGTCCTGGATGCCCTCTTACGGCCCTGAAATGCGCGGAGGAACGGCCAATGTTACCGTAATACTCAGCGATGAAAGAATATCATCCCCTATCCTGAATACTTTTGATACTGCCATCATATTGAACCAGCAGTCAATGGATAAATTCGAAAAAAGCGTGAAACCGGGAGGACTACTACTCTACGACGGAAACGGTATCACCAGGCACCCGGAACGAGAAGATATAAATATCTATCGTGTGGATGCTACCGATGAAGCCGCCAGGATCGGAATGGCAAAGATCTTTAATATGATAGTATTAGGAGCATATCTTAAGATCAAAGATAACGTGAAACTGGAAAATGTGGTGCTGGGACTGAAAAAGTCTTTGCCAAACAGGTACCATCACATGATCCCCGATAACGAAAAAGCCATACACCGTGGACTGGAGATCGTACGTCAGATTCAAACCGTGAATTGAGCCTGGCTCATTTCATGTTTTTTTTCACCGGCAGGTAGCCCCTGCCGGTGTTTTTTTATGCCATAAAATCCTTTATGACTTTGGCTATCCTATCTTTATCCTTTTCCGACAAGTTGGTACCTGAAGGCAAACATAACCCTGTCTCAAAAAGCATTTGAGACGTACCGTTCACTATGGCCGGAGCATCTCTGAATACGGGCTGCATATGCATGGGCTTCCATAGAGGACGACTTTCCACATTGCTTCTTTCCAATGCCTTTCGCAACCTTTCCCGTGGCTGCTTATCCGTCCCCTGATGGTTCACCAGGATAGTAGTTAACCAGTAGTTGGAATAATGGCCCGGGGGTTCATCCTGAAAGGAAATGACGCTGTAATTTTCAAGCAGCTGACGATAGAACCGGTTATTAGCCCGGCATTGTTTCACACGTTCTTCCAGCACCGATAGCTGAGCACGCCCTATTCCCGCCAACACATTGCTCATCCGGTAGTTATATCCTATCATGGTGTGCTCATAATGGGGGGTATCTTCCCGTGCCTGAGTGGAGAGCTTTCGGGCCAGCTGGGTATAATGGGGGGCATCAGCCAGCAAGGCCCCACCACCACTGGTGGTAATGATTTTGTTGCCATTGAACGACAATACACGCATACAACCAAACGTGCCGCAGGGAACATCCTTATAGCGACTGCCCAGGGCTTCAGCGGCATCTTCAATCACCGGAATATCATAGTGCTGTGCTATAGCCAACAACTCCTCCATCCTGGCCGGCATGCCGTAAAGGTGTACCAGCACAATGGCTTTGGGCTTTTTGCCCCGGGCCATACGTGACTTAATGGCCTCCTCCAGCAGCACCGGGTCCATATTCCAGGTGTGAGGCTCACTATCCACAAAAACGGGAACAGCCTGCTGATAAACCACCGGGTTTACCGTGCCGGCAAAGGTAAAGGAGGAAACCAACACCTCATCGCCCGCCTTAACACCCAGCATGATCAAAGCCAAATGGATGCCGGCTGTACCACTACTTAATGCCACCGCCTCCCCACAACCCAAATAAGCAGACAGCTCCTGCTCAAACAACCCGAGATGAGGGCCCGCAGGTGCAACCCAGTTGCCGGTTATGGCCTCTTCTACCATAGACTGCTCCCTGCCACTCATATGGGGCGGAGATAAATAAATGCGGGGAAGATCCTCTTCACTATTTGTGACCATAACTAAATACCCTCCTTCTGATAGTTTAATAAGGCAGATACAATACGGACGGCAGCCTTTCCACCACCATATAAGCCCGGCACCGGGTCTGCCTGTTGGTCCCGAACCGCCAGATATACCTGTAACATATCATCCTCTCCCGGCTTGCACAACCGGTTAAAGCCGTGCTCCACCAACTCTGTCCATTCCGTCTCACCACGAAGGGTAATACATTGCTTGTTAAAAAAATAGGCCTCCTTCTGCATCCCCCCGCTATCGGTGATCACCATCTCTGCATTCTCCAGTAAATAAAGAACCTCCAGGTATCCCACCGGAGAAATAATATGCACTTTATCAGGATGAGGGGCGATACCGTACTGGGCCATCTTCTTCCGGGTGCCTGGATGAAGAGGCAGTACCACAGGGCAATGACTGCCGATGGCCTCCAACCCACGAAAGATGGCAGTAAGCTTTTCAACAGAACCGGTGTTCTCGGCACGATGTACCGTGGCAAGCACAAACCGCTCAGGCAAAGACTCCTGAGGTTTTACTGACTGATTACGATAGTAATTAGCAGCATCCTGCATCACATCGCCCGACAACACTACCTGTGAGGGAAAAGCACTGAAACCCTCCGCCTCCAAATTTTTCAGGGCGTTGGGAACCGGACACAACAACAGATCGGAAATACGATCGGTAAGGATACGGTTTACCTCTTCTGGCATATTCATGTTATGCGAGCGCAAACCCGCCTCAACATGGGCCACCTTAATATGCAACTTCTTTGCCGCCAGCGCCCCTGCCAATGTGGAGTTGGTATCCCCGTAAACCATGACCCAGTGGGGCTTCTCACGAAGTAAAACCCCTTCCACCTGCTCCAGCATCCTGCCGGTCATGGCTCCATGAGATAAACTGTTAACCCCCAAATGGTAATCCGGCTCCGGGATGCCCATCTGGCGAAAAAAAATATCCGACATGTTGGCATGGAAATGCTGACCCGTGTGTACCAATACCTCTGTAAGACCTGAGGAACCCTGGATCTCACGGCTTACAGGAGATGCCTTGATAAATTGAGGACGGGCACCTAAAATGGTTACTACCTTCAATGACGCCATAAATAATAAATTCGTACAGAGTACAAAGGTAAGGTATAGTTTTTAAATATAACCCCCATAAGCCGCCAAACAGATTCAATTTACAGAATATAAAACCTCCATGCACAAATTTCCATGCACAAATTTCCAACAAACTACAGAATGATTATTTCCACCACACTACAGTCCAACACCGTCCAACAGGTCTGTACCTACACACAAAAGAATAATGTTTTCCACCACAACCTACGGTAGACGAATGCGAAACCCGAAACCCTCCGGGCGAATCATTCCACCGGCATTCTGTAGATCTTTTTATACCGTTGGTTAGCAAAGTCTTTATAGAGGAAATACATGGCATTATTATGCACCTGGATATTTTCGGCAAACCGGAATCCCTCCACCGAAGCAGCGGGGCTGGTCTCTCCGGTTTCCAGGTCGATCCTTTCCAGCCTTTTCACTCCTCTTTGTGAGAACAGGGCATACACCTGGCCTTTGGGTTGGTCGATGATCAGCGCTTCCTGCCACTGGTCGTTATGATGAAAGTAAAGGGGTGTAGATGACAGGTGGTTTCCTTCCGGTGTATACACCTGGAGGCTATCTTCCGGATAATTCATAATAAGCACAGAGTCCTTCAGGGTGACCATGGGTGCGAACACGGGTCGGTAAAAGGCCATTTCTTCAAAGCGCAGGTCTGCTTCAGTAAACCCTTCCTGTGCAATCCTCCAGGGAAAGTCATAACGCAGCAGGTCCAGACCCAGTTGGCTCTTTATGGTGGTGAAGAGCTGGCTCTCCCCGTTTTGGTCATCGTAGCGATAATAGCTAAGGACCTGCCCTTTATGGGTATGGTGTCTCACGTAATAATAGGTGTTGATCTTTCCGGTAATAGCCATTAGCCGTTCCAGAAAGTGGTTAGGTCTTTCAGGATACAGTAGGTGTATATGTTTATCACAAATAAAAACCTGGTATACGGAATCGTTTGTAAACAGGAACACGTTCCTCATGGGGCCGGTCACCAGTTGCCGGGGCTTATTTACGGGTCTGCTGTTCAGCTCATTGCCCAGTTTATCCATAAGTACCAGCCGGGCCTTTCGGTGGCGGTTTTCCGGATAGGTAAGCATAAGCAGGGAGTCGCCATAAAAAGTATAGTCGGCAACATATAATGGTTCATCGGGGATAAGATTACGGGGGCGCTGTGCAATGATCTCTGCAGGGGACAGGTGGCTGGAGACCCGGGAAAGGCCAAAGACTACCGGGGCAGCTGTGCCGGTAACCATAAGGGTTTGTGATTGATAATTAAGGTGGGATGCGGTCAGACGAACCGGCAGCTGGCGGACAGATACCCGGAATGTCCCGTCCTGCTCTGACACACTGCCCTGAGCAGTACCTTCCACCAGGATATGGGCCCGTGACAACGGCCGGTCGCCTGAGGCATCCAGAACAAGGCCTTCAACAACGACCTGTCCGGTTAGCGGCAAACCAACAAACACCACTATGAAGAGAAGAAATAATTGCCGTTTCATAACCCCCTCCTTTTTTGTTAAGTTTTGGTCATAAACTAATTATCGCCCGGCATTCAAATAGCTTATGGTTTCAATAACGATCACTCCTCCTGTAAAGTCGCCGTACTGTGCCGGCACTCCACCGGCATAAACCGTGATGCTTTTTATAGCGGACGAAGGGATATAAGGCTCTCCTCCCCGCTGCTTAACGCCGTCAATGATATAAATAAAATCATCGGCACGGGAGCCCCGGAAGTGCATCTCACGGGTGTTTTCATTGATAACCAGATTTGTACTGATGGCGGTAAGGGTAGTTTTTACATCACCTCTGGTGGGCATGGTTTCAAAGTCCTTTCGATCCAGTGCCTGGGTCATGCGGCCCGTCTCATCAATGAGGGGGCGCTCCCAGGTGATCACCACCGGGTCCAGATCTTGACCAAATGTGAGCTCCACATTATCTATGCGGGTGATCTCATCAGGATAAACGTTGATATCCTGTACTTCAACTTTCTGATAGCCGGTAAAGGTCACCGTCACAGTATAGGTGCCGGCATCCAGTGGACGAAGGCGAAAGTTCCCATCCAGGTCGGTGACATCAGCAATCACATTGTTTCCGTGTTCGATCACCACATGGGCTCCCGGTAGGGTCTCTCCGGTCTCAGGAAGAACTACTTTCCCGTGGATAGCTCCCTGGGAAAAGGCATGGGGAGAAAGAACCACCAGGCTCAACAATAAGAATAACAGGGCACTTATTGCCGGGATACGCTTTAAAATTTGAACAGATGTTTTCATGGCTTCTGGTTTTTGGGGTTTATACTTTCTGATGATAAAAGTACCACCGGCAAAGACAGAATAAAAGCCATGTTAAGTTTTCGAGCGTTGCGGATAAGGCAGCGGTAATATTGGGCCCGGCAACGGTGCCCTTCTGAAAAAGATCAGAATGCAGCCACCTCTTTAAGCAGGGTTCCCGGGGTTTTCAGCAACTCCGGATGCTTATCCACGTGTATCATGGCAGATACGGACAAGTCTTTAGCGGTCCACTGGGCCACCCCTTTCACCACGGTTTGTTTAGCAATGAACACATGTCCCATTTTAATGGATATCTCAGGGATGGAACCTGCAGCCTCCTTAAACCGCTGAACTGCCTCTTGCAAAGACTCCCGGGCATGGTGGGGGTGCTTAAAGGCATTTTCCACCTCTTCAGTGACTTCATACACCTGCTGCATGGTCATAGGGTTCTTGGATATTCCCATGCGATTATTCTCACGGGTGGGAGCTTTTTCCGGGTGATAAAAGATAAACCCGGCCTCGTCCAGTATGTTAAGCAGCTCATCATGTGCTTTGAGGATCACCGCTTCATTATCTGTATTAAAATATGCATATACAGGCAAGTGACGATTAAGGGTGCGTTTTTTATAGTCGGTATTGATGGAATTGAAAGAGACATACTGTGAGAACGCGTTTTGCAGGATATATATCTGATCTCTCAGGTGCCTGATCTCCTTTTGGTACTGATGTGTGGCCTGGGTCAGTTTATTTTCATAGTACTGATAGAACTGCTTCATGAAGTGGTTCTTGGGCCCGGCAGCCACCAGTCGTTTTCCTTCATCGGTATCGGTAAAGTTCTCAAAGTTCTCAATAAACTTTTCGGCCAGGGTCTGGGCTTGTTTATCCCAGGCATCCGGGTATTTCCATGTACGTCTGGGGTTAAGGATGCTGTTATCTTCCAGCCCTGCCACTTTTTTAGGTATGCTTAATCCGAAGATGGGCACTTCTTCATATTCTTCCTCATCGATGGAGTCGTTAAGGATAGCCCGGATAATTTTACGGGTTTCGGGCAGTGATATGCGTTGGCCCACGCCATAGGCTCCGCCGGTCCATCCGGTATTCACCAGATATGCTGTTGCGCCGTGTTCCCTCATCTTATTGGCCAGTGCCTGGGCGTATACTGTGGGGTGCAGCAGCAAAAATGCCGCTCCGAAAGCAGAGGAAAAGGTGGGCAACGGCTCACGTATGCCTCGCTCTGTACCGGCCAGCTTGGCCGTATAGCCACTCATAAAATAATACTTGGCCTGGTCTTCTGTAAGCCGGGAAACCGGTGGAAACACTCCAAAAGCATCCGCAGTGAGAAAAATGATCTTTCGCGGATGAGGCCCCTTGGACACGGGCCGTACAATGTTATCAATATGATAGATGGGATATGATACCCGGGTGTTTTCTGTCTTGGAGTCATCATTAAAATCAATGGCACCGGTGCTGGAATCATATGCCACATTTTCCAGCAGGGCATCCCGCCGGATAGCATTGTATATATCCGGCTCCTTCTCGGCACTCAGGTTGATACACTTGGCATAACACCCACCTTCAAAGTTAAATATCCCTTCTTTATCCCACCCATGCTCATCATCACCAATGAGATACCGCTGTGGATCAGCCGAAAGGGTGGTCTTTCCTGTTCCACTGAGCCCAAAAAAGATAGCCGTATCCCCGTTTTTACCCATATTGGCAGAGCAGTGCATAGAGGCCATTCCATCCAGGGGAAGGTAGTAGTTCATAATGGAAAAGAACCCTTTCTTTATCTCCCCTCCATACCATGTTCCTCCCACCACTGCCATACGTTCTTTTATGTTAAAAGCCACAAATACATCACTGTTCAGGCCCTGCTCCATCCATTGGGGGTTGGTAGCCTTACAGGCATGAAGCATAACAAAATCCGGCTCGAAATTCTCCAGGTCCTCAGCGGTGGGCCGGATAAACATATTTTTTACAAAGTGAGCCACCCAGGCAATTTCGGTGATCACACGGATCTTTAACCGGGTGTTCCCGTTGGCACCACAATAGGCATCCATAACATAGAGCGTCTTGCCATTGAGCTGCTTTTGACTAATGCCCCGCAAGTGCTCCCATACCTCATGGGAGATGGGCCGGTTATCAGAGCCTTTACGCTTTGGATCTGCCCACCAGATCTTATCCACCGATTCATCTTCCTTAACAATATACTTGTCTTTGGGCGAACGCCCGGTGAAGACCCCCGTATCTACAGCTACGGCTTGGGTATCCGTAACAAACCCTTTCTCATAACCTTCCTGTGCCGGATCAGTCTCATGACGGAACAGTGTCTCATAATCCAGGTTGTAATAGATCTTTTTCACTTCTCGGATGCCATACCGACTCACATCAGGAATGGCAATATCTGCTATCTTTTTTGACATGTTGTACCTGTTGCTGATTTATTCCACAATACTATCCATAACGGCCTAATGCCGTTCTATAATCTTTTGAGCGTTATACCCTGGGGGTATTATTCCTGTACTTTGGTGACATTTTGATTATCGAGCCGGTATTTTTGTCCGCTTTCGGGGCAAAAGGCTATCCCCTGATCGTTAAACTTCAGGCGGTGGCCGTATTGGCTCATCCATCCGGCATGCCTTCCCGGGTTTCCCACCATCAGGGAATAGGGTTTTACATCGCGAATAATGACTGCCCCGGCACCAATAAAAGCATATTCACCGATCTCTATCCCACAGACAATGGTGGCATTCGCTCCGATGGTGGCCCCTCTGCGCACCCTGGTCCTCACGTATTCCCCCCGACGGTTCACCCCGCTGCGCGGATTTACCACATTGGTAAACACCATAGACGGACCCAGAAAAACATCATCATCGCACTGCACACCCGTATATATGGAAACATTGTTCTGCACTTTAACATTGCGACCAAGGGTTACATGCGGAGAAATCACTACGTTTTGACCCATATTGCAATGTTCACCAATGATACAGTTGGGCATGATATGGGTGAAGTGCCATATTTTTGTTCCTTTTCCTATGGTGCAGCCTTCATCAATAACGGCGGTTTCGTGGGCAAAATATTCTTTCTCCTGTTGTTCTCTCATTGGGTTGGCGATATTAGATAAAGATTATTTATTCTTTTCCAGGCAGTCCAGCACATTTTCACAAATATACTCTTGCTGTTTTTCATCCAATTCTGTGTGCATTGGCAGTGAGATCACCCGTTGAGCCAGGTCTTCAGAGACGGGCAACTTTCCCGGGGGGTGAGCTTTTTCATCCATATATGCTTTTTGCATATGCAGTGGCACCGGATAATAGATCATGGATGGCACCCCTTTAGCTTTAAGGGATTGCTGCATAATATTCCGGTTTACAGAGGGATTAAGTATAAGGGTATATTGGTGAAACACGTGTGTGCTTCCCGGGTCACGAACGGGTATCTGCAGGTCCGGATGTCCTTGCAGCATACTGTCGTAGCGTTGTGCTGCCTGGCGTCGTGCCTGGATATATTGGTCCAGGTGGCGCAGTTTCACATCCAGTATGGCGGCCTGCATGGCATCCAGCCGGGAATTTACCCCCACATAGTCGTGATAATACTTTTTGAATGAACCGTGGTTTACAATGGCTCCCAGCTTTTTAGCCAGCGTATCATCCCGGGTAAAGATGGCCCCGCCATCACCGAAAGCGCCCAGGTTCTTTGAGGGAAAGAAAGACATACAGCCCATTTGGCCAATGGTGCCGGCTTTCATTTCACCACCACCCGCTACCCTGGCCACAGAGCCAATGGCCTGGCAGGTATCCTCCACAATGGCCAGGTTATGCCGGGCGGCCAGCTTCTGCAAAGGATCCATAGGGACACACTGGCCAAACAGATGAACAGGAATAATTACACGGGTACGGGAGGTAATTGCCTCACGGGTAGCATCCAGGTCCATATTAAACGTGTGCGGGTCTACATCTACCAGTACCGGCTTAAGGCCCAGCAAGGCAATAACCTCTGCCGTAGCTATAAACGTAAAAGTAGAAGTGATCACCTCGTCACCGGGTTCCAGATCCAGCGCCATCAGGGCCACCTGAAGGGCATCGGTGCCGTTGCCACAGGGGATCACGTGAGCACCATCCAAATAGCCGGAAAGGTTCTGCGCAAACTGCTTCACCGCAGGCCCGTTGATAAATGCAGCGGATTCAATCACCTCACTGATAGCCGAATCCACTTCGGGTTTAATTTTTTCATACTGCCTTTTCAGGTCAACCATACGTATCTCTTCCATAGAACGAATATATTTTAATAATTGGCTGTGTTGCGTATGTCCGACATAAGCCAAAATATACGTCCTCCGGCTTTTGGGAGGACGTTGGGGTTTATTTCTTTTTCCGGTATTTAAATTCCTTCCCGGGATAAATGGCATCTTCATCCAGCATCTCCTCTATCCTAAGGAGCTGGTTATACTTGGCAATACGGTCAGACCGGCTGGCAGAGCCTGTTTTGATCTGCCCGGTATTCAACGCCACAGCCAGGTCGGCAATGGTGGTATCTTCCGTCTCCCCCGACCGGTGGCTGATCACAGCGGTGTAGCCGTTTTTATGAGCCATATTAACCGCCTCGATGGTTTCGGTCAGCGTGCCGATCTGGTTCACTTTGATGAGTATGGAGTTAGCTACACCCATTTCAATGCCCTTTTGCAGGCGGGTGGTATTGGTAACAAACAGGTCATCACCAACGATCTGTACCTGGTGGCCAATAGCCTCTGTGAGCGCTTTCCAGCCCTCCCAGTCGTCTTCACCCATGGCATCCTCCAGAGATACTATGGGGTATTTTTGGCACCATTGCTTCCAGAAGTCAACCATTTGTGCCGGGGTAAGCTTTTCGCCGGATGACCACTTGAGATGATAGCAGTTTTCTTCGGGCAAATAATACTCGGAAGCGGCAGGGTCCAAAGCAATGCACACCTCTTCCCCGGGTTTGTAGCCTGCTTTTTCAATGGCCATGATCACCGTCTCGATGGCTTCTTCATTGGATTTAAGGTTTGGTGCAAAGCCGCCCTCATCGCCCACGTTAGTGGAGTATCCTTTTTCTGCAAGCACCTTTTTCAGGTGATGGAAGATCTCTGAGCCCATCTTCAGGGCCTGAGAGAACGACTCAGCGCCCAGAGGCATGATCATAAACTCCTGAAAGTCGATGCTGTTATCTGCATGGGAGCCGCCATTGAGGATATTCATCATGGGTATGGGCAGGCGATTGGTGCCTACGCCGCCAAGATAGCGAAACAGGGGCTGCATGGTTTCCTGTGCTGCAGCATGGGCACAAGCCAGAGAGACCCCCAGAATGGCATTGGCTCCCAAACGCTCCTTATTGGGCGTATCATCAAGATCCAACATGATACGGTCAATCCTGGTCTGATCCGTTACATCAATCCCTTCAAGGGAGCAGGCAATAATCTCATTCACATTGTGAACAGCCTTAAGCACACCCTTGCCCATATAGTCAGCACCACCGTCACGCAGCTCAACAGCTTCATGAACACCTGTTGAGGCGCCCGAAGGAACCGCCGCACGACCCAATATCTCGTTTTCAGTTACCACATCCACCTCTATGGTGGGATTGCCACGGGAGTCAAATATCTGACGGGCAAAAACATCTATTATCTCACTCATAATGTTATTCTTTTCTATTATTAATTTTCGACTGGTTACCACCCCATACCCTACCCCATGCAAATATACCAATGATTTTAAAAACACAGAAAAAAAGAAACAAAAAAGGGGCGAACTGTTGGTTCACCCCTCTGGTTATCTGCTTATATTCATGTAATTGCTTTACAACTACGCTTTTTTATCCTCACCGGAGGGCTCTTGCTTATCCTCATCTTTCTTCTCTTCCTCAGGCTCTATGGGTTCCTCTTTAGTCTCTACTTTCCCTTCCGGTGATGTACTGCCGGGTTTTTCAGCTTCTTTAGCCTCGTCTACAGGGGCATCTTTGGGTTTTTCTGTAGTTTCCTCAGTTTCCAGCTTAGCCTCAGCGGTGGGTGCTTGTGGTTTGTCCGGCGTTTTTTTAGCCTGTGCTGCTTCCGGTGCCGCTTGTTCCGGGGTAGTTTTCTTGCCCCCTCTTCTGCGTCGGCCTCTGCGGGTTTTCTTTTGGGAATCATCTTCTTCCTGCTTAGCTTCCAGCATGGCTTCGTTATAGTCCACCAGTTCTACCAGGCACATGTCTGCGTTATCGCCGTAGCGGTTTCCCGTTTTGAGGATACGTGTATATCCCCCCGGCCGTTCGGCTACTTTAACAGACACCTCACGGAACAGTTCGTTTACCGCTTCTTTGCTTTTTAGGCGTGAAAACACTGCCCTGCGCGAGTGCATGGTATCATCTTTCGACTTTGTTATCAGTGGCTCTACATATTTTCGCAAAGCTTTTCCTTTGGCCACGGTGGTGGTAATGCGTTTATGCAAGATCAGAGAGGTGGCCATATTGGAAAGCATGGCTTTCCGGTGGGCCTGAGTTCTACCCAGGCTATTGATTGCTTTTCGGTGTCTCATTGCTTCTTAATCCTTATCCAATTTATACTTTGATACATCCATCCCAAAAGTGAGTCCTTTGGCCCTCACCAGATCTTCCAGTTCTGAAAGGGATTTTTTTCCGAAGTTCCTAAACTTCAACAAATCGTTACGGTTGTAGGATACCAGGTCGCCCAGTGTTTCCACTTCAGCTGCTTTCAGACAGTTCAGTGCCCTTACAGAAAGGTCCACATCACCCAACGAGGTTTTGAGCAGCTGGCGCATGTGTAGTGAGGTTTCATCAAACTCTTCGGTGATGGACGGCTCTTCTTCATCCAGCGTGATTCGCTCATCAGAAAACAACATAAAGTGCTTGATGAGTATCTTGGCTGCTTCCTTTAAGGCGTCCTTCGGGTGAACAGATCCATCTCCTTCGATGGTAATAAGCAGTTTTTCGTAGTCGGTTTTCTGCTCCACGCGGTAGTTTTCCACGTCATATTTCACGTTTACTATGGGCGTGAAGATAGAGTCCATGACGATAGTGCCCAAGGGGTCGGAGCTGGATTTGTTTTCTTCCGCCGGACGGTATCCCCGTCCTTTGCCTATAGTGACTTCCATATTTAATTTCACGGAAGACTCCATCCGGCATATGAGCTGATCGCTGTTAATCACCTGGAAGTTGGACAGGAACGTATTGATATCCTTGCCGGTAAATTCCTTTTGGTTAGAGATCACCACGTTTATCTTCTCCTCATACTGGTCTTCGATTTGCTGCTTCAGCCTTAGCTGCTTCAGGTTTAGGATGATATCGGTAACATCCTCCATAATGCCGTCGATGGATGTAAATTCCTGTTCCACCCCTTCGATCCTCACTTTTGTAATGGCGAACCCTTCCAGGGAGTTCAGCAAGGTTCTTCTCAGGGCGTTGCCGATGGTGACGCCGTATCCGGGCTCCAGTGGTCTGAACTCGAAGTTTCCGACAAAGTCGTTGGCTTCGTTCATGATCACTTTGTCGGGTTTTTGAAAATCTAAAATTGCCATGGGTTTTCGCTTTATTTCGTTTACAGGGTGTTATTATTAGCGGTTACTTGGAGTACAACTCCACGATGAGCTGTTCATTGATATTTTCCGGTATGTCTTCTCTTTCGGGGTAGTTAAGGAGCTTTCCGGCCATCATGTCCTGGTCCCATTCCAGCCAGCTATACTTGCTGCTGCGGGTGGCCAGGGCATCCTGGATCGCCATCATGCTCTTGGACCGCTCTCTGACACCAATGATATCATCGGGTTTGACCGTATAGGAAGGGATGTTCACCACTTCACCATTAACCACTATATGCCGATGGGACACCAGTTGTCGTGCAGCGGCACGTGAGGATGCAATCCCCAGCCGAAACACCACGTTATCCAGACGGGCTTCAATAAGCTGCAGCAGGGCAGTGCCTGTCACACCTTTACTCTGACTGGCCTTATGGAAGGTCTTACGAAACTGGCGTTCCAAAATACCATAGGTATATTTGGCTTTCTGCTTCTCTTTAAGCTGAACCCCGTAATCGGACACCTTCCTGCGTCGCTGGTCGTTGCCATGTTGCCCGGGCGGGTGCTTCTTCTTCTCAAAATATTTGTCGGGACCGTAAATGGGCTCTCCGAATTTCCTGGCGATCTTTGTTCTTGGACCAATATATCTTGCCATAACTATGTAATTTTCTCAGGTTTATAATAGTGAATTAAACGCGCCTGCGTTTGGGTGGGCGACAACCATTATGGGGTAGTGGCGTGACGTCTACAATGGAAGTGACTTCAATACCCAAAGAATGGAGGGTACGGATAGCTGACTCCCTGCCGCTTCCCGGGCCTTTAACAAAAACCTTCACTTTCCGCAGGCCGGCATCATGAGCCATCTTTCCTGCATCCTCTGCGGCCATCTGGGCAGCATAGGGTGTGTTTTTCTTGGAACCACGAAACCCTCGCTTACCAGCGGATGACCAGGCAATCACCTGACCACGCGAATTGGTGAGCGTGATAATCACATTATTGAACGTGGCGCTGACAAACGCCTTCCCGATAGGCTCCACCTGAACCTTGCGCTTCCGGCCGCGACCCCCCTTACCCGATGTTCTAACTTGTTTTGCCATAGTAATCTGATGATTTTAACGTTTAATACTACTTAGCTGCAATCTTCTTGTTGGCTACCGTCTTCTTGCGACCCTTGCGCGTACGGGCATTGTTCTTGGTCTTCTGACCTCGCAACGGAAGACCCGTACGATGACGGATACCACGGTAGGTACCTATGTCCATCAAACGCTTTATGTTCATCTGTATCTGCGAACGTAAAGAACCCTCTACAGTGAGGTGGTCGTTCACATAGTTCCTGATCTTGGTCTGCTCCTGGTCATCCCATTCAGAAACTTTCTTATCCCGGGGGATATTCAGGTCATCAAGGATCTTACGCGCTGTGCTATGGCTGATGCCATAAACATACGTTAATCCAACACTGCCGTGTTTATCTTTTGGTAAATCAACACCTGCAATTCTTGCCATAAAAATATATTGTTAATTGGTTTATTGCCTCTTATGAATAATATACTACCCTTGACGCTGCTTGTTGCGCGGGTTTTTCTTGTTAATTACGTAAACCTTCCCCTTGCGACGAACTATCTTGTCGTCGGAGGAACGCTTCTTCACCGATGCCTGTACTTTCATCTCGCTTCTGTTTTTTTATCGTTGATCCTAAAAATATAATTCCTATTTATACCGGTATGTGATGCGGCCTTTGGAAAGGTCGTAGGGTGACATTTCCAGCTTTACCTTATCACCGGGCAATATTTTGATATAATGCATGCGCATTTTACCGGAAATATGGGCCGTAATAATGTGTCCGTTCTCCAATTCCACCCGAAACATGGCATTACCCAAGGTTTCGGTAACGGTTCCATCCTGTTCTATGGACTTCTGTTTTGCCATATGTTAATGTTTATATCAAATTTTTAGCAAATCGCTGTTTTGTGCGATGGCTTTTTCAATTTCTTCAAAGCTGGACAACACGTCTGCGGGCTGGTCTTTTCGGATGGCCACGGCATGTTCAAAGTGTGCCGATGGCATCCGGTCGGCGGTGCGGAAGGTCCATCCGTCGCGCTCCTGCATAACAAAGCGTTTGCCCTGGTTGATCATGGGCTCGATGCAGATCACCAGGCCCTGGCTCAGCGGAATGCCTCTGCCCGGCTTGCCAAAGTGATATACCTCGGGCTCTTCGTGCAGCTTTTTCCCCAATCCGTGCCCAACCAGGTCACGCACTACAGAAAAACCTTTTGCCTCCACGTGCTGCTGGATGGCATGCCCGATATCTCCCATGCGATGACCATGCCAAGCCTGATCGATGCCCAGATAAAGAGACTCCTTTGTTGCTTGAAGCAAATTTTGAGTGTCTTCTGGCACATTAGCCATGGCATAAGTATATGCCGAATCACCATAATACCCTTCCAGAATGGTTCCACAATCAATGGATACCACATCCGCATCGCCGATCTCGCGATCGCCGGGAATGCCATGCACCACCTGCTCATTAACAGAGATGCAAAGGGTAGCGGGAAAGCCCTGATACCCCTTAAACCCGGGTATGGCACCATGATCACGGATAAAAGTCTCCGCAAGGTGATCCAGCTTTGCCGTAGTGACGCCCGGCTTAATGGCTTTTACCACTTCAGCATGTGTCCGGCCAACAAGTAAAGAACTGGCTCTAATCTTTTCAATCTGCTCCTGATTCTTATAATATATCATAAATTATCAGGCTCCCATTCCCGAAGAGGACCGTCCTTTGATCCTACCCGACTTGGTTAACCCGTCGTAGTGACGCATTAACAGGTGACTTTCAATTTGTTGCAATGTGTCCAGCACCACACCCACCATAATCAGCAGCGATGTACCGCCAAAAAACTGGGCAAACTGCTGGTTTACCCCAATAACGCTAACCAGTGCGGGCATTATAGCCACAAAGGCCAAAAATATGGACCCGGGCAGGGTAATGCGGGAAAGCACATTATCTATAAAGGCAGCCGTTCGCTTTCCCGGTTTTACCCCGGGAATAAAGCCGCCGTTCTTTTTCATATCTTCAGCCATCTGTGTTGGATTCACCGTAATGGCTGTATAAAAATAGGTGAACAGGATGATCATAATGGCGAAGGTGAGGTTATAATAGAACCCTTCAAAATTGGAAAATGCCGCTGCAAATCCGGATAATGCCGCTGAATCAGAGAACCCAACCAGTGTAATGGGCAGGAACATGATAGCTTGTGCAAAGATAATGGGCATTACCCCGGCGCTATTCACTTTCAATGGAATATATTGTCGCACCCCCCCATATTGGCGGTTTCCCTGTATCCGTTTGGCAAACTGCACCGGGATCTTTCGTGTCCCCTGCACCAGCAGGATAGTCATCAGAATGACAAACACCAGGAATACCAGCTCCAGGACAAAGACTACCAGTCCTCCTCCTTCCTGCTCCAGCCTGGACACAAACTCAGCAGCCAGTGCAAAGGGCAGATTGGCAATGATACCGATCATGATCAGCAGGGAGATTCCGTTTCCAATGCCTTTTTCCGTGATTCTTTCACCCAGCCACATGACAAACATGGTTCCTGAGGTAAGGATAATCACCGAGGACACCCAGAAAAACAAGGATGGAGAGGTGACGGCAGGGTCGAAAGGGGAGATAGCCTGTGCGGGCAACTGGTTCACCAGGTTAGCAATATAGCCGGGGGCCTGCATTCCGGTGATACCGATGGTAAGATAACGGGTGATCTGGTTGATCTTTTTCCGTCCGCTTTCTCCTTCTTTCTGCAGCTTTTGGAAGTATGGAATGGCCATACCCAGAAGCTGCACCACGATAGATGCGGAGATATAGGGCATAATTCCCAGTGCAAAGATGGATGCATTAGAGAACGCACCTCCGGAGAACATATTCAAAAGCCCCATAAGGCCCCCTGAGGTTTGCGCCCGCAATTGGTCCAGCATAGCCGGATCCACGCCGGGCAACACCACATAAGAGCCTAAGCGGTAGATCATGATCAATCCCAGCGTGATCAATATCTTTTGCCGTAGCTCTTCAATATTGTAAATATTCCTTATGGTTTCAATCAGCTTTTTCATGTGAACATGGTTTTATTCATGCGACTTCTATTTTCCGGAGGTAGCAGTGCCGCCTTGTTCCTCAATGGCTTTTATGGCACTTCCCGAGAAGGCATGCGCTTTCACATCCACTTTCTCGGTGAGTTCACCACGGCCCAAAATTTTAACTTTATCCTTTTTATTGGCCAATCCGTGATTGACAAACACGTCCATATCAAAGGACCGGATACCCTTATTGGTCACCAGTTCTTGTATGGTGTCCAGGTTTACAGGTACATATTGCACCCTGAAAGGGTTTTTAAATCCAAACTTGGGCACCCTTCTCACCAGCGGCATTTGTCCGCCTTCAAATCCGGACCTGCGCTTGTATCCTGATCTGGAAAGCTGGCCTTTATGGCCTTTTGAGGCAGTGTCACCGAATCCGGATCCTTCGCCCCTTCCCAGTCGTTTGTTATTCTTTACAGCCCCTTTGGCTGGTTTGATCTTACTTAAATCCATAAGGCTTATGCAGGGTTAAAAAATAGTTATTAAATCTCTTCCACTTCCACCAGGTGCTTCACTTTGTTGACCATTCCCATGACCACCGGTGTGGCTTCCCGTTCCACAGATTGTTGGTGTCTTTTTATTCCCAAAGCTTTAATGGTTTGCTTCTGGTCTTTGGGTTGGTCGATCACACTTTTCACCTGTTTTATTCTGATCTTTTTCATTGCGGTGTCTTTTAGCTTTATCCGTTAAACACTTTATCCAGGGTTACTCCCCGGGCTTGTGCTATAGTCAATGGGTCTCTCATGCTCAGCAAAGCATCGAGGGTAGCTTTCACCACCGAGTGGGGGTTGGTAGACCCTTGCGACTTGGCCAGCACGTTTTTCACTCCCACACTTTCCAACACGGCCCTCATGGCACCACCGGCGATCACTCCAGTACCCGGCCCGGCCGGCTTTACCAATACTTTGGCGCCGCTGTAGTATCCGGTTTGCTCGTGGGGCAGGGTCCCTTGAAATACGGGAACCCGCACCAGATGTTTTTTAGCATCTTCCACTCCCTTTGCAATGGCAGAAGTAACTTCTTTGGCCTTTCCCAGCCCGAAGCCTACCACCCCATTCTCATCGCCAACCACTACCAGTGCGGCAAAGCTGAAATCCCGTCCCCCTTTGGTAACTTTCGTGACCCGGTTTATAGCTACTAATCTATCCTTCAGATCAATATCAGGGGCCTTCACTTTTTGTATTTTTCCCTTGGGCATAATAATTAAAATTTTAGTCCACCTTCTCTGGCGCCTTGCGCCAATGCTTTCACACGTCCATGATAGAGATATCCGTTCCGGTCGAACACTACCTCCTGAATCTCTGCTTCTTTGGCACGTTCGGCCAGGGCAGTACCTACCAGTTTGGCCACCTCACTCTTGTTAATATCCGATTTTTCTGCGATATCTTTTTGTCGTGAGGAAGCCGATGCCAGTGTCTTTCCTGCATCATCGTCCACCAGCTGAGCATATATCTCCCGGTTACTCCGGTAAACACTAAGCCTTGGCCGCAGGGCTGAGCCACGCACCTTTTTGCGCACCCTCCACTTGATCTTGTATCTCCGTGCCGTTTTTTTATTCTTTACAGCCATTGTTTATGTATTAATTGTCCGTTTTTTTATCAGGGTGAAAGAATTTGCAAATATACGGATTAATTCCTCCCCTGTTTATCATATTTCCTAGCTTTATTCAACAAAAAGGGTTATTCCGCAGCAGTTTTTCCTGCTTTTCTGCGAATAACTTCCCCTTTAAACAGCACTCCTTTGCCCTTATAGGGTTCTGGTTTACGCATGGACCGGATTTTTGCCGCCACTTGCCCCACCAGCTGTTTATCGGCGCTAACAAGTTTGATGGAAGGGTTTTTTCCCCTTTCCGTTTTGGCTTCCAGTTTCACATCGGGGGGCAACTGCATATATATATTATGAGAGAACCCCAGTCCCAGTTCCAAAATTTGCCCGTTGGCATTGGCCTTATAGCCCACACCTACCAGTTCCAGCTCTATGGTATGCCCATTGCTCACTCCTTCCACCATATTTTTCACCAGTGCACGGTACAACCCGTGGTAAGCGCGCAGCTGCTTGCTGTCATCCCCGCGGTTGATCACCAGCTCCTTTTCCCCCACCTCCACGGTAATTCCCGGGGCAACTTCTTGATTAAGTTCACCCATGGGGCCTTTAACCGTAATGGTTTGGCCTGTGAAGGTGACTTCCACCTTTTGGGGGATCTCGATGGGATAGCTTCCTATTCGTGACATTTATATTCCTCCTATTTCTTTAGCTTACGTAACAGATTACTTCGCCGCCAATATGGCGTGACCGGGCTTCCTTATCGGTCATCATACCTGAAGAGGTAGAGATGATAGCGATCCCCAGTCCATTGATTACCCTGGGCAGGTTGCCAGCGTCCACATACTGTCGTAATCCCGGCGTACTCACACGTTTCATGTTGTTAATAGCAGGGACTTTGGTATTTTTATCATATTTCAGGGCGATCTTAATAATCCCCTGGCGGCCGTCATCTTCAAACTTGTAGTTGAGGATGTAGCCCTTATCAAACAAGATCTTGGTGATCTCACGTTTGGTGTTGGAGCCGGGGATTTCCACCACCCGGTGTCCGGCCATCATGGCATTTCTTAGCCGGGTAAGATAATCTGAGATTGGGTCTGTATACATGTTTCTTTGTTTTTCTTTTACCAGCTTGATTTTTTCACACCCGGCACCAGGCCTTTCATGACCATTTCACGGAAGTTTATCCTGGATACGCCAAACTGACGCATATATCCTTTAGGCCTTCCGGTGATCTGACAACGGTTATGGAGCCTCACCGGCGATGCATTTCTGGGCAGCTTCTGCAGTCCTTCATAGTCACCGGCCGCTTTCAGTGCAGCACGTTTATCTGCATACCTGGCTGCGATTTTCCTGCGCTTTCTTTCGCGCGCTTTCATTGATTCTTTAGCCATATTACGCGTTCATGTTTTTAAATGGTACTCCTAATAACTTCAGCAAATCATGAGCTTCCTGGTCGGTCTTGGCCGTAGTGATAAAGGAAATGCTCAGCCCTTTGATCTTTTTAACATTGTCCAGGCTGATCTCGGGGAACACGATTTGCTCTTCAATCCCCATATTATAGTTCCCCCTGCCGTCGAATCCTTTGTCGCTGATGCCCTGGAAGTCTTTCACCCTGGGGAGGGCGATAGCCACCAGACGGTCCAAAAATTCATACATCCGGGTTCTGCGTAAAGTGACACGTACCCCAATGGGCATGCCCTTACGTAGCTTAAAGTTAGACACATCTGTCTTGGCTTTGGTAATCACCGCATGCTGTCCGCTGATCAAACTCAGCTCCTCACGGGCCGTATCCACCAGCTTTTTATCCGTAATCCCTTCCCCTACGCCCTGGTTCATTGTGATCTTAACCAACTGGGGAACCTCCATATGTGAGGTATAGCCATGCTTTTTCATGAGCGCAGGAACTACCTCTTTCCTGTATTGTTCCAGAAGTCTTGGTGTATATTCCATTACTTAATCTCCTCCCCTGTTTTTTTATAATATCGAATGGTTTTGCCGTCGTCATCCTTTTTTCGTCCCACTTTGGAGGGGTTCCCCTGCTTATCCACCAACATAAGGTTGGAGACATGAATGGGGGCTTCCTTTTTTATTATTCCTCCCTGGGTATTTTCCGCTGAAGGCTTGGTATGCTTAGACACCATGTTGGCCCGCTCTACCAGGGCACGGCTTTTGGCGGCATCCACCTGCAGTACCTTACCGGTAACGCCTTTGTCTTCACCGGCAATAACCTTCACCATGTCGCCTTTCCGGATCTTTAGTTTACGCTTGGTCATAATCTCTCTGTTCTTTAAAGCACCTCCGGTGCCAATGAAACGATCTTCATAAATTTATTATCCCGCAGTTCCCGGGCTACCGGCCCAAAAATCCGGGTGCCACGCATCTCGCCGGCAGGGTTCAGCAATACGCAAGCGTTTTCATCAAAACGAATGTGCGACCCGTCGGGACGGTTGATCTCTTTACTGGTGCGAACCACTACGCCCGTACATACCTCACCCTTCTTTACGTTCCCTCCGGGCAGAGCGGTCTTTACCGTTAAAATAACCTTGTCACCGATAGAAGCATATCGCTTCCGGGTGCCGCCAAGCACCCGTATCACCTTGCCCGTCTTGGCTCCGCTGTTATCTGCTATAAATACTTTACTCTCTTGCTGTATCATGATTACTTAGCCCTTTCAATGATTTCTACCAATCTCCAGTTCTTGTGCTTGCTCAATGGTCTTGTCTCCATGATCTTTACCGTATCACCCATGTTGCATTCATTTTTCTCATCATGGGCTACCAGGCGGCTGGACTTTTTAACATATTTCCCATAAATGGGATGTCGCTGTCGTCTGTTGATCTGTACCACCACAGACTTATCCATTTTATCGCTAACGACAACACCCGTGCGTTCTTTTCGAAGGTTTCTTTCCATCGCTCCCTTAAATTATATTATAGTTCTACCTTTTTGTTCGTTCCAAACAGATCCCGTTTCCGCAATTCCGTTTTGATACGGGCGATCATCCGCCGGTATTCTTTGATCTTCATTGGGTTTTCCAATGGAGACACTGCGTGGTTCAGCTTCAGCCGCGTCAACTGTATATTTTCGGCTTCCAGTCTCTCTTTCAGGTCGTCCGTAGACATCTCTGCTATCACATCCTGTTTCATGGTTCTATGTTTTAATAACCGCAGTTATTGCTTTTTATACTGTTCTCCAGGGCTTCTGGTTTCCTTTTCTGCCGGCGGGTGCTGAACTCCCGGTACCGGTCTGCTCCTTTTGGCCCGTTATGGTGTGTTTACTTCTCTGCTTTAACTTCATAGTAGTCATACCGTGCCAGAAACTTACACTTGATGGGCAACTTTTGTGCTCCCAATCGCAATGCTTCCTGGGCCACCGTTTTGGGCACACCATCCAATTCAAAGATGATACGTCCTGGTTGTACGCGTGCAACGAACAGCTCCGGAGCACCTTTCCCTTTACCCATCCGTACTTCGGCAGGCTTCTTGGTGACCGGCTTGTCAGGAAAAATGCGTATCCAGAGTTTCCCCTGACGCTTCATGCTCCGTGCAATAGCCTGACGGGCAGCCTCAATTTGCCTCCCGGTAATCCAGGTTTCTTCCAGAGCTTTTAATGCAAAAGAGCCAAAATCAATGGAGTACCCTTTTTTGGCATTGCCCTTCATGCGCCCTTTTTGCTGCTTTCTGTATTTTGTTCTTTTTGGCTGTAACATTTTCTTTACCGAATTTATAGTGTGGGGAAACTATATGTTAATTTATCTTCTTCGCTTTCTTCTTCTCCGTCCTGGTTCGCCCCTGCTACCGGGCTTAAAATCTTTCTTGGCTTCTTCTGTCTGGGGGCTCAGGTCGGGCTTACCGTACACTTCACCTTTAAATATCCATGCTTTAACACCCAGGCGTCCATAGGTGGTATGGGCCTCTGTCAGTGCAAAGTCAATATTGGCTCTCAGGGTATGCAGAGGGATCCGGCCATCTTTATAGGTCTCGGTCCGGGCCATTTCTGCCCCGCCAATACGTCCGGAGACCTGTATTTTCACCCCTTCGGCACCCATTCGCATGGTGGAGGCAATGGCCATCTTAATGGCCCTGCGGAAGGATATGCGCCCTTCGATCTGCTTGGCCACGTTTTGGCTCACAATCACAGCATCCAGCTCAGGCTTTTTGATCTCAGCGATATTGATCTGGACCTCCTTATTGGTGAGTTTCTTGAGCTCTTCCTTGAGTTTATCCACCTCCTGTCCACCTTTACCGATGATCATTCCCGGTCGAGCCGCATTGATGGTCACCGTAACCAGCTTGAGCGTGCGTTCTATGATCACGCGGGATATGCCGGCCTTTTCCAAACGTGCATTGAGATACTTGCGGATCTTTTCGTCTTCCAGAAGTTTCGGTCCGTAATTGTTTCCGCCATACCAGTTGGAGTCCCATCCCCGGATGATTCCCAAGCGGCTTCCTATTGGATTAACTTTTTGTCCCATGTATATATAATCTTAATTTTTTTCTGACTCTTCGGTTACTTCTTGTGGTTTCACGCTTTCACTCTCTGCCGGCAGCTCTTCCGGTTCCAATTCAGCCGACCCCAGTTCCACGGTTATATGGTTGGAGCGTTTCTTATACGGCTTGGAGCTACCCATGGCAGCAGGGCGGGCACGCTTAATGGAGCGGCCGGCGTCCACAGTAATCACCTTGACATATAGGGCGGCATCTTCCAGGCGAGCCCCTTCATTCTTTACCTGCCAGTTGGCTATAGCCGACAACAGTACTTTGTGGATAAAACGTGCCGCCACCTGGGGCGAGTGCTTCATCCAGGCCAAAGCAGTATCCACATCCTTACCCCGTATAAGGTCTGCCACCTTACGTGTCTTTCGCGGCGATAAGGGGCAGTTTCGCAGCACCGCTACATATCTCTGCCTGCGCTCTTCTTTATGTATTTCGGCTCGTTGGCGTTTTCTGGTTCCCATTTTCTTAATTATTTTTTGTTACCACTATGTCCCCGGAACGTCCGTGTGGGTGAAAATTCACCCAGCTTATGGCCCACCATGTTCTCAGTGATAAACACTGGAATAAACTTGTTTCCATTATGCACAGCTAAGGTTTGCCCCACAAAGTCAGGGGAAATAACCGATGCTCTGGACCAGGTTTTGATCACCTTCTTCTTCTTGGCCTGGGCATTTTTAAGGACTTTACGCTCCAGTTTGTAATATATATAGGGTCCTTTTTTCAGTGAACGGCTCATAGTTCAATGGGGTTTGATTATTTTTTTCTACGTTCAATAATATACATGCTACTGGCTTTTTTCTTGTTCCGGGTTTTAAATCCTTTGGCGGGTATTCCGTTTCTGGATCTGGGTATACCTCCGGAGGATTTCCCTTCACCACCACCCATTGGGTGATCCACCGGGTTCATCCTGGCGGGGTTGGTTCTGGGGCGGCGACCTTTCCAGCGGGAACGACCGGCCTTTCCGGATACCTCCAGCTCATGGTCTTCATTGGATACCATGCCGATGGTGGCCCTGCAGGATTGCAGGATCATGCGGGTCTCGCCCGAAGGGAGCTTAATAGTAGCAAACTTTCCCTCTCTGGACATGAGCTGTGCATATGAACCGGCGCTGCGGGCCATTTTTGCACCCTGCCCGGGTCGCAGTTCCACATTATGTATAACCGTTCCAAAAGGAATATCCTTAAGGAAAAGAGAGTTCCCCACTTCCGGAGCAGCCTCGGTGCCAGAAACCACCTCCTGGCCCACCTGCAGCCCCTGAGGAGCCACAATGTAGCGCTTCTCTCCATCCGTATAGTTCACCAATGCAATATTGGCCGTACGGTTGGGATCATACTCTATAGTCTGTACCGTAGCAGGCATGTTGTCCTTGTCACGCTTGAAGTCAATGACCCGGTATTTACGCTTGTGTCCACCGCCTACATAACGGATCGTCATGCGCCCCTGGGAATTGCGCCCACCTTTGCGGTGAAGAGCCTCCACCAAACTGGGCTCAGGCCGGGAAGCCGTTAAATCATTATGACGAACAATCTGCTTGTGACGCTGCCCGGGTGTCGTTGGTTTAAATTTCTTTATAGCCATATCCTATATCTAAATATTGCTGTAAAAATCTATAGATTCCCCTTCCTCAAGGGAAACAATAGCTTTTTTATATGAATTTTCTTTTCCTGAAATTACTCCTGACCGTGTATAACGACGCTTGCGTTTGCCACCGAAAATCATGGTACGAATGCTTAGCACGTTAACGTCATAAACATCCTCAATCTCCTTGCGGATATCTTCCTTGCTGGCATCGCGGCTTACAATAAATCCAAAATGATTGAACTTATCGCCCATCGCGGTCATCTTTTCCGTGATGATGGGTTTTAGGATCACACTCATGGTTATTGAGTTTTAGTTTTATTACTGAATAAATTGTCTATGGCCTTAACACTGCTTTCGGTAAAAACCAACTGTTGTGCTTTCATTACGTCGTAGGTGCTCAGCTCCTGAGCCCTGGCCATGCCCGTTCCGGGAATATTGCGTATGGATAGCCACAGGTTTTTGTCGCTTTGGTGAACCACCATCAGGGTGTTCTTAGTCTTTACGTCCAATGCTTTCAGAATCTCTGCACAACGTTTTGTCTGGGGCTTTTCCATGGAAAAGTCCTCCACAATACGTATGCGGTCGTTCTTCATCTTATAGGTGAGTGCAGACTTCCTGGCCAGTTGCTTTGTTTTCCGGTTTACCTTCAAGCGATACGCATGAGGCCTGGGGCCAAAAATGGTACCACCGCCCCGGAATATGGGCGACTTAATGTCTCCGGCACGTGCCGTACCCGTACCTTTTTGGCGCTTGATCTTTCGGGTACTGCCTTTTACCTGTGAACGCTCTTTGGTGCTGTGCGTACCTTGACGCTTATGGGCCATGTAACGTTTAACATCCAGGTAAATAACATGGTCGTTAGGCTCAATGCCGTAAATCTCCGGGGAAAGCTCCACTTTCCTGCCGGTCTTCTCGCCTTGTATATTATAAACTTCTAGCTCCATCTTTCCACAATTACATATGATCCTTTGGGTCCGGGCACTGCACCCTTAACCATGATCAGGTTGTTTTTCTTATCAATTTTCAGTACCTGCAGGTTGATCATCTTTACGCGATCACACCCTTTCCGTCCGGCCATGCGCTTTCCCTTAAATACCCGGGAAGGTGTAGCCGAAGCACCCAGTGAACCCGGTGCACGCAAGCGATCCTTCTGACCATGTGTGGCATCCCCTACCCCATGAAAACCATGACGCTTCATAACGCCAGCAAACCCTTTGCCTTTGGTATGACCCACCAGGTCCACATATTCTCCCTCCACAAACACATCCACCGATAAAGTGTCCCCGAAACTCTTACGCTCCTCAAAACGGGTAAACTCAGCCAGCTTGCGCATAGGCGCAGTATTAGCCTTTTTAAAATGACCCATGGCAGCCTTGGTGACACGCTTGGGCGTACACTCATCATAAGCCAGCTGGATGGCATCATACCCATCTTTATCCCGGGTCTTTACCTGAGTAACCACACAGGGACCCGCCTGTATCACCGTACACGGAATGTTCTTTCCGTTGTCATCATACAAGCTGGTCATTCCTATTTTTTTTCCTATTAATCCAGACATTGTTCTGTTTTTTAGCGGTAACTACGTACACTTAGACTTTTATTTCCACTTCCACTCCGCTGGGCAATTCCAGCTTCATCAACGCATCAATGGTCTTTGAAGTGGTACTGTAAATATCCATTAACCGTTTGTATGAATTCAGCTCAAACTGTTCCCTGGACTTTTTATTCACAAACGTGGAACGTAACACGGTAAATACTCGCCGATTAGTAGGCAAGGGGATGGGGCCGCTTACCACAGCACCCGTAGATTTTACCGTTTTAACGATCTTATCGGCAGACTTGTCTACCAGATTGTAATCGTACGATTTTAATTTGATCCTGATCTTTTGGCTCACCTTATATCTATTTTAGGTTTTCTAATTCACTTCTATTCCGTGTACCTTTTTCAGTACGTTGCGGGTCACCTCATTATTACACTTTTCAAAGTGGGAGAACTCCATACTGGATGTGGCTCTTCCCGAGGCCAGTGTACGCAAACGGGTAACATATCCGAACATTTCAGACAAAGGCACCTGGGCTTTAATGATCTGGGTGCCGCTACGTGCCGACACATTCTTCAGGTTGCCCCGACGCCGGTTCAGGTCGCTGATGATATCCCCCATATACTCTTCAGGGGTCACCACCTCCAGCTCCATCATGGGCTCCATGTGCACCTTTTGCATCTTGGCCGCTGCATTGCGAAATGCATTCCTCGCACACACTTCAAAGGCCAGTTGGTCTGAATCCACCGTATGGTATGACCCGTCCAAAAGGCGTACCCGAAGGGTCTGCACTTCAAATCCGGCCAAAGGGCCGTTAAGCATGGCGTTCTTAAAGCCCCCTTCTACGGATGGTATAAATTCACGTGGGATATTACCCCCTTTGATCTCATCAATAAACTCCAAACCTTCCTCACCGTCCGATCCACCATGTACCTCCACTTTAATATCTGCATATTTACCGCGGCCACCGGTCTGCTTTTTATACACTTCCCGGTGTTGCACGCTTCCAATAAGCGCTTCTTTATATGATACCTGGGGTTCTCCCTGGTTGCAATCCACTTTAAACTCCCGTTGAAGCCGGTCCAGGATAATCTCCAGATGGAGTTCACCCATGCCACTGATAATGATCTGGCCGGTATCCTCATCGGTTTTTATGCGAAAGGTGGGATCCTCCTCAGCCAATTTGGCCAGAGAGGAGGTTAGTTTATCCAGTTCCTTTTGTGATTTGGGTTCCACGGCCACGCTGATCACCGGCATTGGGAACTCCATATTTTCCAGCGTAATGGGGTTTTTCTCATCACACAATGTATCTCCGGTGTTGATGGTTTTAAACCCGACGGCAGCTGCAATATCGCCAGCTTCTATGGTTTCCAAAGGCGTACGCTTGTTGGCATGCATCTGAAGTATTCGGGATATGCGCTCTTTTTTCCCTGTGGAAGCATTGAGCACATAGGACCCCGCTTTAAGGGTTCCGGAATAAATTCTAAAAAAAGCGATCCGGCCCACGTGGGGGTCGGTGGCGATCTTAAACGCCAGTGCTGCCATAGGCTGTTGTGCGTCCGCCTCCCGTGATTCGGGCTCCTGGGTCCTGGGGTTTACTCCTTCAATGCTTTGCACCTCCATCGGGCTGGGTAAGTAGCGAATAACCGCATCCAAAAGGCGCTGCACTCCCTTGTTCTTAAAGGCAGAACCGCAAAGCACCGGTGTAATACGCAAATCCAACGTAGCCTTGCGCACCGCAGTGATAACTTCTTCTTTAGTAATACTGTCCGGGTCGTCCATGAACTTTTCAAAAAGAAAATCGTTCTCCTCAGCCACCCCTTCTATAAGTTGATTCCGGTATTGCCGGGCCTGGGTTACCAGGTCGGCGGGGATGGGCACCTCCACATAGGTCATGCCTTTACTGGTCTCATCCCATTCATAGGCCTTATTATCCAGCAAATCCACCACCCCACGAAATTCATCCTCTTGTCCGATAGGAATTTGTAATGGCACCGGGTTGGCTTTAATTTTGGATTTCATATCCTCCAGTACAGCAAAAAAGTCGGCCCCGGAGCGATCCATTTTATTCACAAAGCTAATCCGGGGCACCTTGTATTTATCCGCTTGCCGCCAAACGGTTTCACTTTGAGGTTCTACGCCACCCACAGCACAAAACAGTGCAATGGCGCCGTCCAACACCCGCAATGACCGTTCCACCTCCACAGTGAAATCTACGTGGCCCGGTGTATCAATAAGGTTGATCTTGAAGTTACTATCCTGATAATCCCAATAAACGGTGGTGGCAGCCGAAGTAATGGTAATCCCGCGCTCCTGCTCCTGCTCCATCCAGTCCATAACCGCACCGCCCTCATGGACTTCCCCCAGTTTATGACTCTTTCCTGTATAATAGAGAATCCGCTCGGTAGTGGTGGTCTTACCGGCATCAATATGGGCCATGATCCCAATGTTTCTCGTATTATATAAATTTTTTGCGGTCATCTTATTTCTATTCTTTCTTTAGCTCGCTCTGATCCGTTTTGGATAAACAACAATTAATAATTAAAACCAATTCACTAAAATTTAAAATGAGAGAAGGCTTTGTTGGCATCGGCCATACGGTGGGTCTCTTCTTTCCGCTTGAACGCTGCACCCTCTTCTTTATATGCTGCCATAACCTCACCTGCAAGCCTTTGTGCCATTGCTTTCTCATGGCGTTTGCGTGCAAAGCGGATCATGTTTTTCATGCCTATAGACTGCTTTCTGGAAGCAGGTATTTCCGTAGGGATCTGGAATGTGGCGCCACCAATCCGGCGCGACTTTACCTCCACATTGGGAGTAACATGGGCCAGAGCCTTCTTCCAAATATCAACAGGACTCTCTTCACTGAACTTTTCATTCACAATATCCATGGCATCATAAAAGATGCGAAAGGCCAATGATTTCTTCCCCTTAAGCATAAGGTTATTGACAAACTTGGTCACAATAACCTCTTTGTATTTGGGATCGGGCAGGATAACCTTCTTTTTAGCTTTAGCTTTTCTCATTACAACTACAGGTTAGTTTGAAAACTGATGGGTTATTTCTTTTTAGGTTTTTTGGTGCCATATTTAGACCTCCGTTGCATACGGTCTTGCACCCCGGAGGTATCCAACGTTCCACGTACAATATGATAACGAACACCGGGAAGGTCTTTAACCCTGCCGCCGCGTATCAAAACAATAGAGTGTTCCTGAAGATTGTGTCCCTCACCAGGAATATAAGCGTTAACTTCCTTCCCGTTGGTGAGACGTACACGGGCTACCTTACGCATGGCAGAGTTGGGCTTCTTGGGTGTAGTAGTATAAACCCGAACACATACTCCACGACGCTGCGGGGATGAATCCAAAGCCGGAGACTTACTCTTTTCTGTTATCTTTTTCCGGCCTTTACGTACAAGCTGTTGAATCGTTGGCATATTTGCTTTTTTACTTAACAATTACTTAAACACCCTCAAAATGGGGGTGCAAAAATAAATAAAATAAATTAAACCTAAGGGAAATTTAAACAGAAAAGATAAATGAAGAGCATGAAACCATCAATGGCTTGCATAACAAGGCGATATGTGGTGAACCTATACCCGCCTTCATTTATCAGGTTCCGAAAAATTCCTTTCCTTTTGTAAAACAAAGAATTAATTACCCTTCGTTTTGCGGTGCAAAGAAAAGCATAATTTTTAATATAAAACCCCTTTTACTAAAAAAAACACCCCCGTAACCATCTTTTTTTTAAAATGACCCTCAACTGCTTTTTATACAACTGTTTATCCCTACCAATAATAGCTATGGGCTTCACTTTTCACTTTTCACTTTTCACTTTTCACTTTTCACTTTTCACTTTTCACTTTCCACTTTTCACTTTTCACTTTTCACTTTCCCCCGGAGGATTTTAGTCATGGAGGTTTTTGTACCACCTCCGGAGTATAAGCCCAAATATTACGGCATTAAAGAAGGTAAACATTCCATATATCACCGCGGGGATGGCCATGGTATGATTACCCAGGAAGGCACCACTTCCAGCGATGGTGATGGCCAGGGCGCTGTTTTGGACTCCCACTTCCACGGAAAGTGTGATCCGTTTTTTCAGGTCAAAGCGGAACAACCTGGCCAGGGTCAGTCCCATAAACATCCCCCCCAGGTTCAGGGCCAAAACATAGGGGATAATGGCAATGATGGCATCCATACTGGTGGGTTGGTCGCCATCTTTTTCAAAAATCACGAATGAAAAAACGATGGCCAGCATCAACAGCACATAGTATTTGAGCATTTTTTCTATACGGTCGGCCTTTTCCGGGGCCCGTGCACGCACAGACATGCCGGCGATCACGGGGATAATGATCATAAGGAACACTCTGAAAATAGTGCGTGTAATGGGCAGGTTAATATAGGCGGGTTCATCCATAAACATATTCAGTGCCAGGTGAGTGATCACCGGCATGGTGATCAGGATCAGGAAGCTGTTCACCGATGTAAGGGAGATGGACAGGGGGACGTTTCCCTTGAGGTAGTAGGTGATCAGGTTGGAGACGGCTCCACCGGGGCAGGCTGCGATGATCACTATACCCACCTTCAGCTCGGGCATCAGGGGAGCCATGCCGGCGATGGTAAATGCCAGCAAGGGGAGCACCACCATTTGGCTGAAAAGCCCCACATAGAATGAAGCCGGGTTATGGTATATGCGGCTAAAGTCTTCCCGCCTCAGACCCAACCCCAGGTTGAACATGATAATAGCCAGAACAACAGGCAATATGTAGGTGGAAAAGATGGAAGTTTCCATGTTCAGGGAGGTTGTTACAAAAATACAGCAGCGAAAGTACTATGATTATTGGAATATCTCCCAGGCCAGCATCCGGTTTTCCGGTTTCTCCTGATCCCGGAAAGCATAGGCGTAGCCTTTTCCGTCATAATCCATTTCGATCACATTCCATGCCAACAACTTGGCAAAGGTCTCACGGGCCTGAAGATAATCCATACCGGTGGCTTTTTGAAACCGGGAAAAGGTAATCACCCCCTCATTATGAAGGGATTTCATCAGTTCTTTTTCTGCAGTGGTATACTCCAGTGTGATGGCGGTCTTTTGGAGTTGCATGGCATGGGCCATCACAAATACGCCGTTGGCCAGGATATTTTCATCCCCTTTCCGTAAAAATACTTTGTAATGTCCGTTTTTATCCGGCGCTTTCACCAGTTCACCGCCCGATTTTCTTACCACTACTTCCATTACGGCCTTGCCCTCCACGTTCCATACCTTATGGATAAACCTCAGGGCAGGCTTACAATGCATCTGTGCGGCGCCCTCTACCATATAGTACTCTTCATCGGACCGCACCCCGGCGATATTGCCATTGTCTTTCACGCCCACCAGCAAGCGTCCGCCGCCGGTATTGGCAAATGCCGACAACGACCGGGCGATCTTGGCAGCATCGGTGATCTGAAACTTAAAATCTTGATGCTGATGTTCGCCCTCCAGTATCCGGTTTTTAACATATTCGCTCACTGCTGAATGTTTTCTAAATTCACAGTTCTTCCCGGCCCACCACCTGATCATTATAATATTCCTGGCGGTATTGGGGGTCTCCTTGTTCATCATAGAAGGTCCAGATGCCGTTGCGCCGGTATGCGTTCATTACCGGCTCATAGGTTACCGGGCCTTCAGCTCTTAACGTTCCATCATCGTAAAACTGTTGCTGCTGATATTTCTGCTCTGCTTTTTCAATCAACTCCAGGTGGCTCCGTTTGGATCCGTTTTCATGGAAAAAGATGCGCTCTTCCAAATAATCAACACGCCTGTCATAACGTTCATAGAAGCTTTTGTTCCCACCGGGATTATATTCGGTCCACTCCTGTGGCATTCCCCTCCTAAAGGTAATTTCCGAACGAAGGTCTCCATCAGGGTAGTAAATGGTCATGGTTCCACGATGGGTTCCTCTGGCCTTAAACTCCCGCTCCAGTTGGCCGTTAGAAAAGTAATTTTTATAAGTATTCCCCAGCTTTCCACGGTCATAAAAACCCTCATGTTTCAGTTCACCATTGTCGTAAAAGTCTCTGATGCGCCCGGTGCAAGGCTGGTCGTTACAGAGTCTTATAGAATCCCCGCCCAGCATGGGGTTGAAAGCATCATACTTCCTGATGACCTCATGGTCTGATCCCCCGGGCTCCTGCTCCTCATTTCCGGCCCCCTGAAGGCCTTCTCCTCCCTGCAGACCCCTTTCCTGTGCCGTTAATGATGTGGCTATAGCAAGAAAAATCAATAAAAGAACGTTGTATTTTTGCATAATGGTAATTATTTTGAGATAACTCCTTTTTCCGTCAGTAGCTTTTCCATCTTTTGTTGTACCTCCTGTGCTTTTTCCTGGGCCTTCAGATGGAAGTCCTCGCCGCGTGAGGCGAAAATAATTCCTCTGGAGCTGTTCACCAGTAGCCCGCATTCGTGGTTCATTCCGTAGCGTGCCACTTCTTCCAGGCTTCCACCCTGAGCGCCCACTCCCGGCACCAGCAGGAAGTGATAGGGGATAATATTACGGATTTTTTTGAGCATTTCCGCTTTTGTGGCTCCGGCCACAAACATTATATTCTCTTCACTTCCCCAGTCGTACGATCGGATAAGCACTTGCTCATAGAGTTTTCGCCGGCTCTGTATTTTAATGCCCAGCTTTTCCAGGTTTCCCGAAGGATGGGATGTGGGCAGCTGAAAGTCTGCAGCCCCGGGATTGGAAGTAAGTGCCAGAATAATGGCAAATTTATCTTTATATTGCAAAAAAGGCTCCACCGAGTCGTGCCCCATATATGGATTGACGGTAACGCTGTTGAAGTCCAGCTTTTCAGGGTCAAGGAAGGTTTTGGCATACAACCTGGAAGAGTTTCCTATATCGCCCCGTTTGGCATCGGCAATGGTAAAAACCGGTGTATCCAGGCTCCGGATATAGGCCATGGTTTTTTCCAGGCTCTTCCATCCCTCAGCGCCATGACACTCATAAAAAGCCAGGTTGGGCTTATAGGCTACTGCCAGGTGAGCAGTAGCCTGGATAATGGCTTTGTTAAACTCAAATATGGGGTCTTCCTCTTCCAGCAAATGGGGTGGCAACTTTTCCATGTCACTGTCCAGCCCGATACACAAAAAAGAGCGCTTCTCCCGGATAAGGTCCTGTAAGGCTTTTTTATTCATATATATAATTAGATTTATAGGTTACGCTCCCACGGACTCCCGGAGCTTTTCTGCATTTTCCGCCGTGCGGAGCTTGTCAATAATCTCCTCCAAATCACCGTTGATAATGTTTTGCAGGTTATACAATGTAAGGTTAATACGATGATCCGTAACCCTGCCCTGAGCATAATTATAGGTACGGATTTTCGCTGAACGGTCTCCGGTGGATACCATGGTTTTCCGCTGGGAGGCTATTTCGTCCTGATATTTCTGCTGTTCAATCTCATATATCCTTGTTCTCAGCACTTTCATGGCTTTAGCCAGGTTCTTATGCTGTGATTTTTCATCCTGACAGGTGACCACGATCCCGGTGGGTTCGTGCACCAGCCGCACGGCAGAGTAGGTGGTATTCACCGACTGTCCGCCAGGCCCGGATGCACAGAAGGTGTCCCTGCGGATATCGCTGTCTTTTAATTCCACATCCACCTCTTCGGCTTCGGGAAGCACGGCTACCGATGCGGCAGAAGTATGTACGCGCCCCTGGCTTTCGGTCTGGGGTACCCGCTGAACCCTGTGGACACCCGACTCATATTTAAGGGTGCCATAAACATTTTGCCCCAGCACATTGCAAATGATCTCCTTAAATCCTCCCTGGGTAGCCTCTGTGCGGCTGATCATCTCCACCTTCCAGCCTTTTTGCTCCAGGTATTTGGAGTACATACGATACAGATCGCCGGCAAAAATCCCGGCCTCATCACCACCTGTTCCCGCACGGATTTCCAAAATAGCATTACGGCTATCCTGAGGGTCTTTAGGAATAAGCAAAAACTTTATGTGCTCCTCCAACGCCTGTTTTTCATGTGTATACTGATCCAGCTCCTGGCGAGCCATCTCAACAAAGTCATCATCGCTATCCCCGCTGATGATCTTTTGCGCTTCTTCCATATTGCCCAGCAGGCCTTCATATTGATCACATGCTTCTACCAATGGCTCCAATTCCTTATGGTCTTTGCTCAACTTAACAAATTGCTTCTGATCAGCGATCACTTCCGGATCACTCATCTTTAAACCGATCTCTTCGTATTTGGCCTTAAACTCTTTTAACTTATCCAGCATCTTATTATAACGTATTATAGAATGAATAGATTACCCGTGATACACATATTTTCCATGATCATCCCGGATAACCACTTCCGGTGCGGCTGCTTCATAGCACTGTCCCACGATTCTTGCTTCAATATTCAGCTCCCGGGCCATCTCCACAATGGCCCCGGCGGTTTTTTCATCGGTATATAGTTCCATACGGTGTCCCATATTAAACACCTGATACATCTCTTTCCAGGGGGTTTGAGACTCTTCCCGGATGATCCTGAACAAAGGGGGAACAGGGAACAGGTTGTCTTTTACCACGCTCAACTTGTCAACAAAGTGTAAAACTTTCGTTTGTCCGCCACCGCTGCAATGTATGATCCCCTGGATATTTTCCCGGTATTTTTCCAGCACACTCCGTATGATTGGTGCATAAGTACGAGTGGGTGCAAGCATTAGTTTTCCCACATCCACTCCCTGGACGGCAGTGGGGTCGGTGAGTCTGCGGCTGCCGGTATATGACAGATCTTTGGGTAGTGCCGGGTCGAATGTTTCCGGATATTTATGAGTCAGGTATTTATTAAACACATCATGTCGTGCAGCAGTGAGACCGTTGGAGCCCATTCCGCCGTTGTAGCAGTCTTCATAGCTGGCTTGCCCAAAGGATGCCAGTCCTACAATGACACAGCCCGGCCTGATGTGGTTTTCCAGTATCTGTGATCTGCGAACCCTGGCAGTAACCGTAGAATCTACGATAACTGTTCTAACCAGATCACCCACATCGGCTGTTTCACCACCGGTAAGATAGATGCCTATCCCCATCTGGCGAAGGTGTTGCAGCACCTCTTCGGTGCCATTAATAAGCGCCGCGATCACCTCCCCGGGAATCAGGTTCTTGTTCCGGCCGATGGTGGATGACAGCAAAATATTATCAGTGATGCCGTTGCACAGCAAATCGTCCAGGTTCATCACCACTGCATCCTGTGCAATCCCTTTCCATACAGACATATCACCGGTTTCACGCCAATAGGCATAGGCCAGCGATGACTTGGTTCCGGCCCCATCGGCATGCATAATATTACAATATTGGGGATCACCGCCCAGAATATCCGGCAGGACTTTACAGAATGCATTAGGGAACAACCCTTTATCCACTCCTTTCAAGGCTGCATGCACTTCTTCTTTGGTGGCGGAAACACCACGCTGTTCATATCTTGACTTGCTGTTCATTGGTTCTGTATTAAAATGGTTTGGCGGCGATCCGGCGTTGGTTTCCCCTCTGTGCTGTTGATCAGGCTCGTCATTTAGCCAACAAAAAACCCGAAACCCGCCGTACCGGCAGTTTCGGGTTTTTTTCGCAGGCATCCCTTAATCCCGGTACTCTTCTTCCTCCACCTCTGGTTCATCCACATCAAAGATAATGCGGTTATTATCCGTATCCACGGAGAAAGTACCAAACTGCAGGAGTCCGGTATTCCCTATAATGATATCCGGTCCCTGATCATATAGCACCACCATTCTTACGTTATTCAATTCCCGGTCGGCTACGCGGATCTGTTCTACGGTAAATTCAGCATTTTCCACAATGGACCCGTCTTCCCGTATTGCTTCAGCCCCCTGTGCAAAGTTATTCACATTGATGATCCCCTGACGAAGGAACTCCATAGCTTTATCAAAGGAGATAAATATGGCTTCCGCGCTGGGGGCCACCAGAGCATTCACACGCCTTTGGTTCACAATAAGGGGGATGATATAGTTCCCGTCCTGCACATACATTTCCTGTATGTTATCATCGGGGTTCAACTCAATACCTGCAAAGACAGCCGTATCCACCTCCACCATTCGGTCTTCTTCGGGAACGTAGTCGTTCCTGAGAATTTCAAAGGTCACTCGACGGTTAAGCTGGTGGGCGGCTTCCCGCCGGCCATGGGATCTCAGTCCCTCGATGTATGCCCTTGTAAGGTGTGTTCCTTGGGCAAAGGTATGTCCATCCACCGTATAATCCCGGTCCAGCTTCCTGGGCCGGCGCTCACCATAGCCTCTGGGGCGTAAACGCCCACGCTCTATATCCTGTTCCACCAAATAGTCAACAATGGATTGTGCCCGCTTCAGAGAAAGGGTATCGTTAAATGCCACACTGGCCCGGAAGTCGGTATGAGCCGCCAGCTCAATAACCAACCGGGGGTTATTTTCCAAAGTCTCTATCAAGCCGTTAAGAGAATCCCTGTACTCATCCAGAAGGTCATATTTTGCCAGGTCAAACCGAATTTCCGGAAGGGGAATGGGTTCCTCAGGAATGGGTTCCATATTGATGTTCAGCACCAGGTCTGTGCTTTCCTCTCGTCCCACAGTGGTTTCCGTCCCTCCTCCGTCATAGTATTCCGATTTTGTGGTTGCCAGGGTATAGGTGGTGTTGGCACTCATCTGATTTCTGTTAAAATGGTAGCTGCCATCTTCTCCGGTGCGGGTTTGCACGGTAGAGCCGTCGGTTCCCTCCTTAACCACGGTTACCTGAGCCAGGGGTTGCAGGTTGCTTTCATCCCGCACAACTCCCGATAATGTGAACACCACCTGGGGTAACCGGAAATGCCACAGGTCGTCATCCCCCCTTCCGCCGCGGCGGTTGGTGGTAATAAATCCAATCTCTTCCGCTTCGTTGTCCTGAAGAAACCGCTGGTCCATATTAAAGGTAATCCCAAAGTCATCCATAGGTGAGTTGATGGGGTAGCGCATATTTTCCGGTTCCCCCCACTCTTCTCCTTCTTTTCTGGAAACAAAAATATCCAGTCCGCCCATTCCCACGTGTCCATTGGAGGAAAAATAGAGGGTATTATCGTCTCTGAGGTATGGATACATTTCATCGCCGGGGGTATTAATCACGGCTCCAAGGTTTTCCGGTTCACCAAAGGGTCTGTTGGCACTTCTTCTGGTAGCCATCCACAGGTCGATTCCCCCTTCTCCGCCATCCATATCAGAAGCAAAGATAATGGTACGTTCATCACTGCTGAGGGTGGGGTGTCCGTATGTAAAAGTATCGGGTCCCAGTTCCAGCATTTCCGGGTCGCTCCAGGTTCTTCCCCGCTTGCGGGTTTCATATATCTTGCAGGTAACCTTTTCCCCCCGGGCTTTTCCACAGCGGGTATAGTACATGGTATTAAACCGCCGGTCGAAGGCAACCGCTCCCACGTTTTCTCCCGTATTGATGATCCCGTCTTTGTCCAGCAGCTCTGCGCGGCTCCAGTTACCACGGGCATCGCGCTCTATTAAGAACAGGTCGGAGAATCGCTGCCCGGTATTGGGGTCCACGCTTCCGGTAGCATCGGAACGGGTGGAAGCGAAAACCACGGTTTGGTAATTACGGTCGGCATACATGGGAGCAAAATCACTGTCAGGATCATTAATACGGCGGTTGGCCTCCACCTCATAACGGGTAGGATTCTCCATCCAGCCGGGAGCCACACGGCACGACTCCATCCCTACCTGACCCCGGGGATCATCCGGTACCGAATCATTATAGGCCGTAAACTGCTCCAAAGCATCCTCATACTTCTCCTGCATCATTAATATCTGCCCATAACGCAAATGAATTATGGGATCCGCATAATTGGCCCGTAAGGCACGCATATATGCATACTCGGCACGACGAATACTGTTGGTTAAACGATAAGACTCAGCAATCTGAAACAATATCCGTTGCCGCTCAACCACGTTGGTAACCCGGCTGTAAGCATTCTGATATAGTTCCACCGCTTCATGATAGCGCTTCATATTAAAGGCATCATCCGCTTCCTCCGTAAAGTTCCGTTGTGCACTGGCCGTTACGGTAAATAATACCATACCCAGAACAAGCAAGAAAAATGGTCCAAATCTATTCATTTTTAATCCCTTTATTTATCAAACATTTACACCAATATACCACTACCATAATATTACTAAATCGCCAATATAGGATGAACAGGTTTCGCAAAACTTGTAAATCCTTAATTAAAAGCATTTTAAACATGCTTACTATTTAATTACTTCACGATCTACTGTCAATTTAGGCCGCTAAAATACAAATATTTTTTAATAACACTCCAAGAAAAAAAGCAATAAAGCGATGTTCTTGTCCACCCTTTATTGCTTTTTTACTGGTTGCATAACAGCAACGTATTTTATTTGAAAGCACTATAGCATTATCATTGCTATATAATGCGCTTATTATTAATTATTTCTTCTTTCCTTTGTTTTTAGCCGGTGCTTTTCCCTTTTCCTTGCGTTTTCTTTTTTCATCTTGAGCATTGATCAGGTCGTAAGCCACGGGGCTGGCGGTAAACAGAGAGGAGTAAGTACCTATGAGCACTCCAACCATTAGGGCAAAAGCAAAGCCCCGGATCACTTCTCCACCAAAGATAAAAATAATGAGCAACACGGCAAAAGTAGTTCCTGAGGTATTGAATGTTCTGGCCAGTGTACTGCTCAGTGCTGTATTGATATTCTCTTTAAGTGATCGCTTTGGGAACAGCTTTCGGTGCTCCCGGATCCGGTCAAAGATCACCACGGAGTCGTTAATGGAGTATCCGATGATGGTAAGGATGGCGGCAATAAAAGCCTGGTCCACCTCCATGGCAAATGGCAGGATGCCATAAAATATGGAGTACATGGATACGGCAATAAGGGCGTCGTGGAATATGGCTGCCAGCCCGCCCAATCCGTACTGCCACCTTCTGAAGCGCACAGCGATATAGAGAAACATAAATATGAGTGCGATTCCAATGGCCAGCACGGCATTTCGCCGGATATCAGCAGCAATGGTGGGGCCTACTTTTTGAGAGCTAAGTATTCCCATAACCTTTTGGGGGTCATCGCCCAGGAATTCACTCCGGGACACCTCTTCGGCAAAGAATCCTTTCACCCCTTCATATAGGCTGCTTTCCACCAATGAGTCGGCCTCTTCACGATCATCATCGATCAGATACCGTGTGGTAATCTTCACCTGGTTGGATGGGCCAAAAGTTCGCACCTCGGGCGCAAAGCTAAAGCCGTCCTCATCCACAAACTCCTGGCTTAAAGCCTCACGCATTTCCATGGTGTTCACATCCTGGTCCAGACGAACCACATAGGTACGCCCCCCAGAGAAGTCAATCCCCATATCCAACCCCTTTGTGGACAGCGATATAACACCTGCAGCCATAATTATACCCGATAGTATATACATTTTCTTCCTCCGGGAGATAAAATCAAAGTGTACGTTGGCCAGGGTGTTTCGGGTGAACTTATTGGCGAAAGTGGGCTCCATATTTTTATCCATCATCCAGGTAAATACCAGCCTGGACAGGAATATGGCAGTAAACAAGGAAGCCATCAGTCCGATGATCAGGGTAGTGGCGAACCCTCTGACGGGCCCTGTTCCCAGTATCACCAGCACAATGGCAGTAATTATAGTGGTGACGTTACCATCGATAATGGCTGAGTAGGCGTTTTTATATCCGTCGGCGATGGCCAGTTTTTTCCCTTTTCCTGCGCGTATCTCTTCTTTAATCCGTTCGAAGATAATTACGTTGGCATCCACGGCCATTCCTAATGTAAGCACAATACCAGCGATTCCGGGCAATGTGAGCACCGCCTGCAAGGAAGCCAGCACCCCAAAAATAAAGAACACATTAGTAAGCAGTGCCATATCGGCCACAAGCCCTGCGCGGTTATAATAAAATACCATGTATAACAGCACAATGATAAAAGCAATGATAAAGGAGATCAGCCCGGCATTCACCGCTTCTTCTCCCAGTGATGGCCCCACTACCGATTCTTCCACTATACGTGCCGGTGCAGGCAGCCGGCCTGCACGCAGGATATTGGCTAAGTCCTGGGCTTCTTCTACCGTAAAGTTTCCAGTGATGGACGACCGCCCGCTGGGGATCTCACTCTGAACGGTAGGGAAAGAGTACACATAATTATCCAGGACGATGGCCACAGATTTTCCAATATTGGCGGCCGTAAGTCGTTGCCATATCCGGGCACCTTCGGAGTCCATAGTCATAGACACTTCCATTTCCCCGTATTGTCCCACATCCTGCCGTGCATTCACCACCCGTTCTCCACTAAGGGGTGCGCTACCATCGCGTTGTGTTTTCAAAGCGATAAGGGTAAACACGTTGGGGTTATTTTCCATGGGTTTCACGGACCATGCCAGTTTCAGGTCTCTGGGGAATAGTGTTTTCACCTGTGGCAAGCTGAGGTAGTGGTTAACGGTGGCTGTATCTCGCACGGCACTGTACCCCACCACGGGGCCTTCCATGGGGAAAATACGTCCCTGGGCGTCTTGTCCATAAGCGGGTTGCAAAACCCGGAACAGTTCATCGCCCACCTGATCCTCCTCGGTGACATCTTCATCGACGCCCACCAGTTCGCTAATATCGTCTGTAACAGTATCCTGACGGTCCACATCCATTTGTGCAATCACTTCAGCCGTGTCGGCGCTTTCCGGATCATGAGCCACCGGAGGCTCTTCACCCCTCATAAGCAGCTCTTCCAACCCCTCTTCTTCGGTGGTGTCGGCCTCCTCACCTTCAGTACGCAGACGCTCACCCCGAACAATGCGGGATATTCGCTCATTGGCTGAAGCGAAATAATCATGTATCTCTTCAAATTCATAGGTTTCAAAAAACTGCAGGTGTGCTGTTCCCTGAAGCAGGCGCCTTACCCGCTCCGGCTCACTGACACCGGGAAGCTCTACAATGATACGCCCCGAGCCCTGAAGTTTTTGAATATTGGGCTGGGCTACTCCAAAGCGGTCAATACGTGTACGTAAAATCTCAAAAGACCGGTCGATGGCATTATTGGCTTCCTCACTGATCACCTTCAGCACATCCTCATCCGAGTCACCGGGGTTGATACGGTCGCGCATATCCGAAGTAGTGAACATGGGAGCCAGGCGCTGCTCGGGATCCAGCTCACGAACAGACTCATAAAACAACATGGTGAAGTCTTCCTGGCTGCCGGTCTCCCGTTGTTTCTGGCGAGCCAGCAACAATGCACGGTTAAACGTGGAGCCGGGGTCTTCCGTGTAACGGCCGGCCGCTAAACTGCGAATCACATCGCTCACCGATACCTCCATGGTAACGTTCATGCCCCCACGAAGATCCAAACCCAGGTTCAGTTCACGCTCCTTACACTCCTGATAGGTATACTTGCGAATAAGTATATTGTACACCACCTCTCCCGACATGGAATCTAAATAATACTGACGGGTAGCCCGTGACAATGAATCATAATAAAAACGGACCATCAGTTCATTACCATCCGCCAGGGCATCAGCCCGGTCATGGATTTGCTGACGATTAGCGTATGCCTCTGCATCACGCTCCACTTTCCCGGAAAAATAAGTAAAAGAAAGCTGATACACACTCACCAGGGCAAAAACTATGGCAAAAAGCCTAATCGCTCCTCTGTTCTGCATGAGAAAAAAAATTATTATTAGTAATGCTTTTTAAATAAGGCTGCAAAGATAGAACAACATTATCAAACTACCAATTCATGCGGTCTAAAAACACAAACTTTTTATATTTTTTTGACTGCCAGGTATTTTCCTGCTGTAGTTTCTGTTCAATGCCTGCCAGTATCTGATCATTTCGCAGGTTCCACCGCTCTCCAAACACATAATCCGGCGGTGCTTCACCGGCCATTCGCTCTATCCGGATATCCGGAGACAGCCTTTCCAGAAACTCCACCACAAATGTTTTATAATCTTCATAAGAAAACCGGAGAAAGTCTTTCGGGTTCTTTTTGTAATCTTCCAGCATCCGGGTGCCCTGAATCAGCTGCAGTTGATGCATTTTTAAGCTGTTCAGGGGTAGTTGGGAAAGGATTTCCGCCTGGTTGAGCATTTCCGTTTTTGACTCCCCGGGCAGCCCGAAGATCATATGCCCTGCGGTATCCAGCCCGCGGCTGGCAGCTTCTTCCAGTGCTTTCCTTGTGGTGTCAAAGGTGTGTCCACGATTGATACGGTTTAGGGTTTTATCATAGCAGGACTCAATACCCAACTCCAGTGTAATGAAGTATTTTTCGGATAACCGGGCCAGATAGTCCAGCGTTTCCGGCTCCAGAGTATCGGGTCTGGTTCCCACCGCCAGTCCTGCCACATCCTTAAAGGCCAAAGCCTGTGCATATCGTTCTTTTAATACCTCCAGCGGAGCGTATGTATTGGAGTATGATTGAAAATATGCTATAAAGCGGGTTGCGCTTTTATAGCGTTTCCGGTGAAAGGCCATTCCCTTTTCCACCTGACTGGATATGCTTTGACTGCTGGTGCAATACGAAGGACTAAAGGCATTGTTATCGCAATAGGTGCATCCGCCGGTACCCAGGGTGCCATCTCTGTTGGGGCAGGAAAATCCAGCATCAATGGCTACTTTTTGCACCCGGTGGCCGAATCGCCCTTTTATGTAATTACTCCACGCATTAAACCTGCGGGATGTTCCCCAGGGATACACCATAATATATAGGTACCTTTTCCCGGTAAGGGAAAAATTAGTTTAGTCTTTTACCTCTTCCATGGCCTTAGCCAGGGAGGTATCTTTGGTATAGAAGCGTCCCCACTTGCTTTCCGGGTCCGGGCTGGAGAGCAGGGATACCACGATAAGCACCAGAATAGACGCAGAGGCTGCGGGAAGAATGATATATTGTTCGTTGAGCAGCTGGCCACCGCCGGCACTGGTTAATATGGAGTTGATAACCGTGATCAACAGGGTTACCCCCATTCCGGTGGCTATGGATGCTACTCCACCACTTACCGTTACCCGTTTCCACAGGAAGGCCGCCAGCAAAGCCGGCGTAAGGCCTGCCCCAACCATGGTATAGGCGGTGAGCGCCATGGCCAGAATGGTTTCAAACTGGGTGAGGATCAAATAGGCCATTAAACCCAGGAGGACAACCATAATCCGCTGAAAAACAACAATCTTCTTTGGATTTGCCTGACGATTAATAAACCGCTGATACACATCCCGGGTGAGATTGGTAGAAGGAGTGAGCAGGAAGCTGTTGCCGGTGGAAGTAATAATAGCCACCGATGCAGCCAGCAATAACAAACCACCCCATATGGGCAGGCCCACCTCGGTGCTGTACCGGGCAGTATGCAGGATAATACGTTCCGCATTTTCGGAGGAAAGGAACATTTCGCTGGCATGGTCCAAAACATTAAAATGACTGAAAGCAAAAATAGCCAGGGAGGCCAAAGCCGTCTCCACCACAATAGTACCTATCACCCACCACATTACTGCCGATTTAGCCGACTTTTCATTTTTGGCTGAGAAAAACTTTTGATACATGTTGGACTCCCCCATAAGCAAAAAGAAAGTGGGCAGAAAAATACCCATGGCCCAGAAGAAATTATTATCGCCAAAGATTTTAAAGTGGGACGGATCCAGTGTGGCGGTCAGATGCTCCGCACCACCAATATTAAAAAACACCAGAGGAGCAGCAATAAGCATAGCTACCGTGATAACCGCACCATTAATAATATCCACAGAAACAATGGACATCATCCCGGCAAAGGCGGTGAAGGTGATTATAAATGCTGCGGTCAGCAATACACCCTGCCACTCAGGAATGCCGGCTACCAGATCAAGCACAAACCCTCCGGCTTTAAACTGATATCCCACAATAGTGGTATAGGCAATAACAATTACAATGGTGCCCAGGATACGAGCGTATTTATTATAGCGCAGCTCCAGAATATCCGGGACAGTAAATTCCGCGATCCGCCGTACACGGGCCGCCAGGAAGAATACCACAATAATACCTGTCCAGGCTCCCGCGGCCATCCACAGCTCGGAAAAACCCACATTGGCAGCCAAACCGGCACCAGCCAACAAACTGCCCGAACCCATCCAGGTACATAGCAGCGTGCCCACCAACCGAGGCGTGGACACCGAACGGCCCGCTACCATGAAATCCTGCTGGCCCTTTACTGCAAAGCTCTTAAATATGGATATCGCCATTAATATGGCTAAATAACCCATTACTACCCACAAATATATCATAATATCACGTTTTGATGTTGATAATACACTTTCATATAATCACCTGCAAGGGAAAAACACATCTCCCCTCCCGTTTGGATTATGAAGAAATTTTTTGCGAAAATAGATATTTTCGCCAAGCCGGAAAGCCCGTTTATCAGAATTATTTATCTTTGACCGATTTTTTACGTATTAATCTGCCCTTTTTATACTGCCGGTTTAAAAAACCGGGGGTTGCACACCGGATCACTGAGTGCATGTATTTTCCGGGCAGTGCCAGCAGAGCCAATCAACAAAAACCAATAAATCAATTCATTATGAAAAATTTGAGCATTTTATGCATGGCCGTATGCCTGTTTATTGCGGCATCATGCGAAAGAGAAAAGGAACCGCCAATGAACCCATTATTAACGGAGTTTGATACTCCTTTTGATGCGCCTCCGTTTGATCAAATTCAGGATGAGCATTTTAAACCAGCCATTGAGGCCGCCATTGACGAGCATAAGGCAGAGATCGAAGCCATTGCAAACAACCCGGAGGCGCCCACGTTTGAGAACACCATAGTTGCTTTCGACCGCAGTGGCGAGACCCTGATGCGGGTAAACCGCATTTTTGGCGGCCTTCGCAGTGCGGAGACCACCGATAAGCTGCAGGAGACCGCCCGTGAGGTGACCCCGCTGCTTTCCCGCCATAGCAACAGTGTCCGGTTTAATATGGATCTTTTTGATCGTATCCGCACCGTTTATAACGACCGCGAAAACCTGGAGTTAAACCGGGAGGATCTGCGATTGGTGGAAAAAATCTATGAAGATTTTGAAAGAAACGGCGTAGCCCTTCCAAAGGAAGAGCGCAAACGCCTTGAAGAGATCAATGAGCGTATGTCTATGATCTCCCTGGAGCTCCGGGAGAACTTACTGGCAGAAGAGAACAATTTTAAGCTGGTACTGGAGTCGCAAGAAGAGCTGGAAGGCCTTCCGTCCAATGTGATTGACGCGGCTGCACAACAGGCTGCCGCTGAGGATATGGATGACAAATGGGTGTTTACCCTTTCCAATCCCAGCCGGATCCCTTTCCTCCAGTACTCCAACCACCGGCACCTCAGGGAAAAAATCCTTATGGCATACGTAAACCGGGGCGACAATGACAATGAATATGATAACAAAGAGCTGTTTATGGAGCTGATGAACCTGCGTCAGGAACAATCCCGAATGCTGGGGTTTGAAAACTACGGACAGTTTTTTACGGATATCCAAATGGCGGAAACCCCGGATAACGTCTACAACTTCCTGGACCAGGTATGGGAGCCTGCACTCAGCCGCGCAAAACAGGAACGCGACGCCATGCAGGAAATGATCGATGATGATGGAGAGGATTTTGAACTGGCCCCATGGGACTGGTGGTATTATGCGGAAAAAATCCGTAAACGGGACTATGACCTGGACGATGATGAGGTAAAGCCCTACTTTACACTGGATAATGTCCGTAATGGCAACTTTCTGCTGGCCGAAAAGCTTTTCGGGCTTACCTTTGAAGCACGCCCGGAGGTGCCTGTATATCACGAAGAAGTGGAGGCCTGGGAAGTCTTTGACCGGGATGGAAGCCACTTAGCTATACTATATATCGACCCGCACCCCAGACCAGGTAAACGCAGCGGAGCATGGTGCGGAACCTACCGCATGGGGTCTTATGACGAAGATGACCAAAGAATAAACCCCATCGTTACCATGGTAATGAACTTTACCCGCCCGGCAGGTGATAGCCCCGCCATGCTGAGCTGGGACGAAACCACTACCTATTTCCATGAGTTCGGACACGCACTGCACAACTTCTTTGCCGATGGAAAATATTCCAGAACCAGCCGAAGCGTACCCAGAGACTTTGTGGAGCTACCCTCACAAATGCTGGAAAACTATGCCGGACAAAAAGACCTGCTTAAAGAGTATGCCCTGCACTATGAAACCGGAGAACCAATCCCTGACGAACTTATCCAAAAAATCGAAAACACAAAATACTTTAACCAGGGCTTTATCCAGGGAGAATACCTGGCAGCAGCATACCTGGATATGGACTGGCATACCACAGAGATCACCCCGGATATGGAAGTAAACCGGTTCGAAAACCAGGTAATGGAACGTATCGGCCTTGTCGATGAGATCATCCCCAGATACCGAACCACCAACTTCCAACACATCTTTGGCCCCGGATATGCCGCAGGATACTACGTGTACCGATGGGCCGGAGTATTGGATGCCGATGCTTTTGAAGCTTTTAAAGAAACCGGAGACATCTATAACCAGGAACTGGCAGAAAAATTCCGCAAATATATCCTCCAGAAAAACAACCTTTATGAAGGTATGGAAGCCTATATCAGGTTTCGCGGGGAAGAGCCGGAGATTGAACCCTTCCTGAGAAGAACCGGACTACTGGAAGAAGAAGATAGTCAATAAGTGGACACCAAAAGGTGACCACAAAATAAAATACAAAAACCCTGGGCAGGTATACTGTTCAGGGTTTTTTTACGTGCCAAAGGAATTGTAAAAGAGTGCCTGGGCAACCATTTTGGCCTATCTGAGCAGCCTACCAAACAAAAATACGTGCCAACGTGCCGGCTGAAAAGGCCAATACTACCACAACCACCAAAAATAAGGTGACGCGCTTGTAAACATAGCGACTCCTGAATGCCCGGCGAAGGGTCTGATTAAAAACCCAGCCTGCTATCACGGCAAAACCCGGCAACGGCATAAAAACAAAAGGCTGGTTCATAAAACCACCCCCACTAATCAGTAAACCGGACGAAACGGCAAAGGTGATCAGAAAAAATAAAATGCCGAAAGCTACCACATCCCTTTTCCATATCCTCACTAAAGAATAAACAATTAAACCTATCCAAACCCCCAGTGACAGCCAGACCACAGGATTACTGAAAGACATCAGCCCCATATGGCTGGAGTAAAAATCATGGGTTAAGGGATATGGATAAAACAACCACTTCAAATACATGCCCCAGGTATAAAAGATGGTGGCATACTTTTGCTCTATTGTGGCCTCCAAAAAGGGGGCATTCATCCGGGCCACGCTATCAGAGGCATAGGTCCAAAAACCCAGTGCATTATATCGCAACAGCATATATATTACCAGCCCCGACAGCAACGGGATCATGATGGCAATAAAGGTGAGCAGCTTTTCCTTTCGGAAACACCATATTATCAGTGGTGCCCCAGCAAGCATGATAACAGCATGCTCTTTGGACATTAAAGCAAGAAAAAACACCGCTCCGGCAAATACCAGATACAGGGGTTTCCGCAAGTCCACATAACGGATCAATAACCACATGGTTCCCAGCGCTCCCATCATGGCCATGATCTCATCACGGCCCTTGATACTGGCAACCGGATCCACATGAAGCGGATGCACTGCAAAAATGGCCGCAGCCAGGAAAGGAAGCGTTAAATACCAGGGCTTCTGATACTGGTACTTGAACAGTAAACGCAGTAAGAAAAATGCCAGTACCACCAGTAGTGAAAAAAGTACCATATTAATAAGGTGTCCGGGGAAAGGATCTTCACCCCATAACTGGTACTCCAGGGCAAACATCAACATACTCAAAGGGGCATATGCACCCCCGGAAAACAACTGTTCAGAATTATCCGGATACCCCGCTCTGGCATCTGTGGTAAGTATATCCCTCATTCCTGAAACACCTTCGGTGGTAAATTGATTTTCCGTAATCACCATAGTGTCAGCCAGCGTGTAATCAAACCCAATGGTATTGATATATAACACCACAGACAGCAAGAACAATATTATCGACTGAAGGTATACCGGTGAATTATAGTAGGCACGCTCCTGGTGTTTGTTTAAAAATCTTTCCATATGATTAGACTTTACACAATATTCATCATCTGACCCTTATGATCTTCTTTGTCATTCTCCTAATCAGCCCCGTTCCAGAGCAGCAGCAAAAACAGGCACTTCCATTATCATACCATCTGCCTTCAAGCCCCTTCTCACTATTGAGTATTGAGCTTAGCCGGTTATTGTTCGGGGTAAATAAGGTACTTCTCTCTGATTTTCATAAATGCTTCCAGGTCCTTTTGCCAGGATTCTCTGATCTGCTCTTCACTCCACCCCTGCTCCACCTGTTCTCTGAGGGCGCTGTTTCCGGCCAGCTTATAAAAAAAACTGTTAAAGTAGTTGTGACCAGTGGACAGCTGATTATAAGTATTTATCAGCCAGCCCAGGTGCAGTCTGCCTTCTTTATTCAGGTATTTCACCGTATCCCTAAGGTCCCATCCGTTACACAACCGGTTATTATGCTTGGGGTTCATACTGGCGCCGGGCACAGGTTTGGGGGTAAAAGTAAACCCGGTTTCATTCAGGTGAGGATGGCCCACCACCTGAAAAGGCACTGGAGTACCCCTGCCAATGCTAATAATGGTCCCTTCAAAAAGGCCCAATGAGGGATACAGATATACGGAAGTCATATTGGGCAGGTTTGGTGAAGGAGGCACGGGCAGCTCATAGAAGCAGCCATGGGTATAGTTTTCTACGGGAATAACGGTAAGGTCTGCCGTGTCTCCATTATTAAGCCATCTTTCCCCGTTGATCATCAGGGCAAACTCCCCGGGTGTCATCCCATGGACCAGCGGCACCGGGTGCATTCCCACAAATGACTGGTGTTCCATCTCCAGAACCGGCCCGTCCACGTAGTGCCCGTTGGGATTGGGACGGTCCAGTACCATAAAAGGGATGTCCATCTCTGCACAGCGCTCCATAACCAGGTGCATGGTAGAGATATAGGTATAAAACCGCACGCCCACATCCTGTATATCAAACAGCACCAGGTCCACCCCTTCCAGGTCCTTGCGGGAAGGTTTGCGATTAGCACCATAGATGCTCACCACACGAACCCCGGTGCGTTCATCTATGCCGCTCTCCACATATTCCCCCGCTTCTGCTTCACCCCGGAAGCCATGTTCCGGAGCCAGCACACGATCCACATCTATGCCGGCGGATAACAGGGTGTCCAGCAAATGGTCCTCCCCAATGCGGCTGGTGGGATTGGCCACCAGGGCTATGGTCTTACCCTCAAGCAGAGGAAAATACACCTGTGTGCCATGGGCCGCCGGAACAATGGGCAAGGCATCAGAAAAAGAAGAACCCGGCTCCTGTGTGCCGGAAGCGCAACGAACAGAAACACAAAGAAAAACAAGCAAAAACCAATATCCGGAAAACTTAATGTTCATAGAATAAAAATATTTGACCCGGAAAAAACAGCGGCCAGTGCCAAAGCATCAAAAAGAATCACCTCCATGGAAATAACCCTCAATACTTCACTCTGTATTGCCACCATAGCATAAACCGGTTAATTATGTGCCTTCAAAAGTAGATAATTCTTACGATGTATGAACCAGATATGAAGCACATATTTTTCACCTTCCCGGAAACACCACTGATATTCAACTTTCCCCACCCCTGCCCCATGATTGATTTTCAGACCGGATTTGGACAAAAAGCATTACTTTAGCCTGCTTAAAAACTATATTTATTTTGTCACTGGAGCGTTTTATAGCATACCGCATTATGCAAAAGGACCGGGATAATTTTTCCCGGCCCATTCTTCGTATTTCAATAATTGCCGTCGCTCTCGGGGTGGCCATTATGCTGCTGGCCGTATCCATCGTTACAGGATTTCAGGAAACAGTAACCGGGAAGGTAAGTGGCTTTACTTCCCATATCCGTGTGGTGAGTTTTGAGAACAACCGCTCCTGGGAGGCAGCACCCATTGGGCGGGATCAACCGTATATGCAAGAACTGAAAGACAATCCGGGCATTGCCCATATTCAACCCTTTGCATTGAAGGCAGGAATAATGCAGCATGAGGAACAGATCCTGGGAGCCATTTTAAAAGGGGTTGATGACCAATTCCGGGATGACTTTTTGAAAGAGAGCCTACTGAGAGGGACCATCCCACAGATTCCCAAAGGATCGGCCACCAATGACATTGTGATCTCCCGGTATCATGCCAACACATTACTGCTGGATACAGGCCAGCAAGTGATTATGCACTTCATCCAGGAACCGCCCAGGTTTAGAAGGTTTAATATTACTGGGGTGTATAGTAGTGGCATGGAAGAGATGGACCAGCGCTTTGTGTTTTGCGATATGCGCCATATCCAAAGACTCAACGACTGGGAAGAGGATCAGGTAGCAGGGTTTGAGATATTTTTAAACCATATGGGCGACCTGGACCATTACACCCGGAAGGTCTATGCCAATACGGAATACAACCTGAAAGTGGAAAACATCCGGAGCATCCACCCACAAATTATGGACTGGCTGGACATGCTCAATACTAACGTGATCATTATAATTGCCCTCATGCTCCTGGTATCAGCTATTACCATGGTGTCTACCCTGCTTATACTTATCCTGGAAAAAACCAATATGATCGGCATTCTGAAAGCTATGGGGTGTACCAACAGAACCATCGAAAAGATATTTATTGTTAATGCCTTGTATATCACAGGTCGCGGACTTATCTGGGGAAATATTACGGGCCTGGGACTGATGATCCTGCAAAAGGTCACCGGACTGATCACTCTGGATGAAAGCACATATTACATGTCACATGTTCCTATAAACATTGATATTCTGCATATTGGACTGATAAACGGGGGTACCATCCTGGTATGCTTTATTTTCCTGCTTCTTCCGGCTCATCTGGTCACACGAATACACCCGGTTAAGGCAATCCGGTTTAGCTAAAGGGGTAAAAAACCATATAATGGCATAACAAGCCTGTCTATGTGTATTATATATAGATACCATTAACAATTTTTCACGTTTTTTCACAAAATTTCCTTTGACATTGCCGGATTAATCCTTATATTTGCCCCCGGAAAAAACAATTCAACCAAACGCATTTATTATTTATGGACAAAAAAACCACCGGTGTTTTTTTGAGCGTTATTTATTTTTGCCCTTACGTAAAAGGTCTATAAGGCGTAAAGTGGTTGCAGGTTTCCTGTGCCCACTTTACGCCTTATGTTTTTTCCACAAACAGGAAGCATGCATTCACCGATTTATTAATCATAAATTAAACAGAGTAAAAATGGAAAAATTCAACATCAAAAAGATCTTCAGTGCCTATCTGGGGATAATGACGCTACTGATATTCAGCGGGACGCTTCACGGTCAATGTCCCCCTGGAGCGGTATGCGAGACCTATGACATGGGTCAGATTGCAACGGATCGGGATTTTAACAACCTGGGAGACACCTCCAGTTGTCCTGGTGTGCTGACCATCACCATCCCTTCGGGGCATTGGGTGGACAGCATTTCTACCAGTTATGATATGACGGCAGCTGGGGCCACATGGATGTCTGACCTGGTTTCCTGGCTGTACAGCCCCACACTCAATGCCGGCGAGCCCTCCATAGCGCAGCCTCAGGGTGGTAGCAGCAGCGGGACAGAGAGTTATTCACGTGGCAATATTATGTTTGCCAACCAGACCACAGGAACCTTTGCCATTGAACTACATGCAGGGCGTACGTTTGGCGGTTCAGGCTGCGATATCTCTTATGGATATGTGGACAGTGCCTCCTGGGAGGTTATTGTATACCACAGCGCCATACCAAGCTGCCCTTCAATCTCCGCATTAACTACCACAGCGGTTTATGGGACTTCTGCCGATATAACCTGGACAGAAGTTGGCAGTGCCACCCAGTGGGAAGTAGAGTATGGCCCCACAGGCTATACTGCAGGCAGCGGTACCAGCTCCATAGCTAGTAGCAAGCCATTCACTGTCACCGGATTATCCGGATTAACCCTTTATGACGTGTATGTACGCTCCATTTGCAGCGCCGGCGACACCTCCAGTTGGAGTGCTCCGGTTACTTTTGAGACCGATTTTGCCTGTCCGCCGGAAGCCTTTTGCTTTACCAACGCCGGTGCCACAGGAGCCACAGGGCCCACTCAGGCCCAGTTGGATGCTGCTTATTTGGGCAATCCGCTTGTGCAATCCGTAAACGGCTATCAGCAGTGGCTTGTTCCCCAGACGGGGGAATACAAGATCTCCGTATTTGGTGCTGAAGGGGGTGGCGCCAATGCTTCCCACCGTGGACAAGGAGGAATGGCGGAAGGCCATGTGAACCTCAACGGGGGTGAAGTATTATATATCACCGTTGGCCAGGCCGGACAGTATGGCCATAGTGCTTCATCTCCCCCTGAAGGCGGCTTTGGCGGCGGCGGTGATGGGGGTAATTCTGCCCTTGGATTCTTTGGCAGCTCCGGTGGTGGCGCTTCCGATGTACGCATTGGAGACACCACTTTAGCCAGTCGCCTGATCGTAGGCGCCGGTGGAGGTGGTGGAACCGGCGACGGAATAGAATCCTGGCGCAACGCCGGAGGTGGCGGTGGTGGCGGTGGCTACTTCGGCGGCGGTGGAGGCCATGGTGGAAACGAAAGCCCTTATGACCCCGGATCCGGCGGAACGCAATCAACCGGTGGAACCGGTGGCGGCACCCTCTCCGGTAATACCGACGGTGGATTAGGATATGGTGGACATGGTGGACATACGGATTATACTACCGGTCCATACACGTCCAACACCAATCAATATGGTGGAGATGGCGGAGGGTTAACCGGACAGGATGGAAACGACGCCGGAATCGGCTCCAGAGCAGATGGTGGCGGCGGAGGATCAAGCTATATGGAAGGAACAGCAGCTTATGCACTCACCGACACCACCACCCAGACCGGAACACGCGAAGGACACGGAATAGTGATCATTGAACCCCTGTTTACCATCCAATACGCTCAAAACGATGCCGGCGTGATCTCCATCAATGAGCCGGATGTCTATTGCCCCGGAGCCAATGATGTGGTAGTCACCCTTGGAAACTTTGGCGCTAACCAAATCACCTCCGTAGACGTACACTGGACTGTAAACGGCGTTGCCCAAACACCAGCAACCTTTTCAGGTACCCTGGACACCATCGGCGGAAGCGGATCAAGCACACAGGAAATAACCCTGGGAAGCTATACCTTTACCAACGCAGCTTATGAAATCGAAGCCTGGACGGTAGACCCCAACGGACAAACCGACACGGTAAACAATAACGACTCCGCGTTTGCTACGGTGCAATCCAATTTGCCCGCACCGGAAAACCTCACTATTACCGATTATGGCATGGACTATGCCTCCTTTAGCTGGTCAGGAAACCTGACCTCCCATGAATATGTTTATGTGATTGTGCCTTCCGGCTCTGCCCCACAAACAGGCACTCCTGTTAGTGTAACGGAAGACTCCACAACAGCTACCGGGCTCACTTCATTTGCTGCATTAGACATTTATGTGGCTGAGATGTGCCCCGGCGCCACCGACACCTCCGCATGGACCGGACCGGAAAGCGTGATCACCGGAGGCCCCATGAGCGGCACCTACACCATCGGACCAGACCCGGCACATAACTTCCCCTCATTCACCATGGCCAACGATGCACTAAACATATTCGGCATGGCAGGAGCAGTTGACTTTGATGTAGCCCCGGGAATATACAACGAGCAGATCATTATCGATGGCGCCATTGGCACCTCGGCCGCCAACACCTTAACATTTAAGGGAGCCGGCCCGGACCAAACCTTCCTCACCTTCGAGCAAAACAATTCCAACGAACGTTATACCGTTCGCTTTGACAGTGCATCGCACGTGACCTTTGACAGCCTCACCATAGAGGCCCAGGACGGTGGCTCCTACGGATGGGCTGTTCATATTTATGACTATTCCACCGATATTACCATCAAAAACAGCCATCTCCTCACGGAAGTAACCAGCTCTTCAAGCTATTTGGGACTGGTGACATCCGGTAGCTTTACCTCATATACCACTTCGGCCGACGGAGTCCAAAACATCGTTTTGGAAAATAACTACTTCGAAGGCGGATGGGCCGCCATGAGAATGAACGGTTCCAGCGGTGATGAGGTGCTGGGCGTGGAAATACGCAACAATGTGATGCACCATAACGACCGCAACGGAATCTACTTCTCTCGGGTAGACAGCTTTTATGTTGAAAACAATGAGATCAGTATCCATCCGGATGGAAGCACTTTCGGTGCCGGTATATGGATGACCAACTGCTCCGTTTATGAGATCGTTGCCAACAACATTACCAATGCCGGACGCTATGGCGTTTATGCTACCAACTCAGGTGGCACCGCCACCAACCGGGCCCTTATTGCCAATAATGTGGTGAGCAAGATCCGTAATGACGGTACCATTAGTGGCGGTATCCGCATGCTTAATTCCAGTACAGAATACATAGATGTGGTATATAACACCTTTATGCTGGATCAGGATAACAACCGGGCCTTTAACATTTCCAATACTTCACCATCCAACATCCGCGTGCTTAACAACTCATTTGTTTTTGAGGGCACCGGTAGTGGTTATGCCATGTATGTTTCCGATGAAAGCAGCATAGAAGAGATCGACCACAACAACTATTACAGCGCCGGCAGCGACTTTGTTTATTACGGCTCTGCCGTTACTGATCTGGCTGCTTTACAAGCGGTGGGAATCCCTGCCAACAATGATGCCAATTCGGTAAGCGGAAACCCATTGTTTACCCTTCCCGACCTGCTGATACCCATGTCACCCATTCAGCATGAGGCAGGAACACCTTTTGCCGGGATTACCCAGGATATTATGGGTCAGCCCCGCAGCACTACTACTCCGGATATTGGAGCGTATGAGTTCAGCCCTATTAATGAAGACCTTAACCTTATCCATGCTGAAATGATTTCCGGTGATTGTCTCAGTGCCAACGATAGCATTTATGTATCCATTGTTCGCACTATTGGCAGTACGGTAGACTTCAGCAGCGATCCTGTGAATGTTAGCTGGATGGTGGAAGGTCCTGTCAACTCCTCCGGATCATTTACCATTAACAGTGGTTCTTTGGCTCCGGGAGACACCCTGGTAGCAGGCAACGATGGCATTGACAGGTCTGAACCTGGTGATTATGACCTGGTGCTGGCTTACATTGACGTGAACACAGTCAACGAGAGTGCATATAACGACAGTCTTCACATGGCTCATTCTCAGTTTCTGCCAGCTATGCTGCAGGCGGACGTCACACCTGACACCGTTTACAGCCCGGCAGATACGGTAGAGCTTTCAGCCCAATCCTCTTTCTTCCCCGGTGGGGAGGTCTTTATTACAGAAATCTGTCACTGGACTACGGCTTCTACAGGAGCTCCTCCAAGCTGGCCTTCCTGGCTATCCACAAGTATTGATTACATAGAAGTTACTGGTGTTCCCAACATGGATTTGGGCGGCTTCACACTGGAGCAATGGGACGAAAGTGGTCTGGAAGACAGCCACACATTCCCTCCGGGAACCATTCTGGGCCCCAATGGAACCGCTGTGATCCGTATTGGATCAGGCAATGCAGTGGATGACCCTGCCAACTTCCATTACGATGGCGTAGGCGGATCCGCTTCCTGGAGCTCCGGAAATGAAAGTGGTAAAATCATCAAAAACCCCGCAGGAAGCATCATAGACGCCGTTGGATACCCCGGATCTTCAGGGGCTTATACTTTCCCGTCGGCCGCTGGAGTAACAGCAGCCAACTGGTCAGGAAACATCCCTGCTGCTAATGGCACTACCGGTATCCGCCTGGTAGGAAACCATGATCATACAGCAGCCAACTGGATCGTATCCACAGACTCTTTACATCAAACACCCAACCAGGTGAACCCAGGTGTTACCGTACCTGCCCCTGTTCAGGTTACCGACTTTGAGTGGACTTACAACGGAGCGTTTTTCTCTGATATTCCTGATACCCTGGCAGGTCCGTTTACCACACCCGGAACACATGAGTTTGTGGCCAGCTATATCACTCCCTGCGGGCACCTGCATGATACCGTGGTGATCTATATGGCTGCACCCACCGCCTCCACTACCATGGACACCGTATCCATCTGCCAGCCTGGCGACAGCGTCGCCCTGGAGGTAGACCTTACCGGTACCGCGCCATGGAACCTGGAAGTAACTGACGGCATAGACACAATAATGATCACCGGGATCCACACATCACCCTTTACAGACACAGTGGCACCAACACAAGACACCAAATACCAGGTGCTCACCGTTGAAGATGCCATGGGTTGGAACTACAGCGATGCCAGCTTACAGGTGGTTATCGCCACGCCCCCCACAGTGTTTATCACCGGCCCCGATACCATGGACTACTATGGTACAGCAACCTATGATGCCGGAGCCGGATTTGAAAGCTACCTGTGGTCAACCGGTGATACCACTCAAATGGTGACCCTGGATGACAGCCATGTTAATATTGGCACAAACCTCATCCATGTGATCGTTACCGACGAACTGGGCTGTGAGACTTCTGCAGATAAAGAGATTTATGCAGACCCCTCTACAGGCACCGGACAAATAGACGGCGAGATCAATATCTCCCTCTACCCCAACCCCAACAAAGGGGTGTTCACCTTAGACCTGCAGGTCCCCGGAACTGCTTTCAATATGCAAATTCTTACCATTAACGGTCAACTGATTGCCGAAGAAAGCATTGAAGCGAGCGGTTTTACCAAAGAATACGACCTGAGCCACCTGGCTCCCGGTGTATACTATATCCGGATTCACAACCAGGATATGGCTAAAACTAAAAAGCTTATCATAAAATAATCAGGGATAAGCAAGCGAATACCCAAAAGGGCCGGCCATTGTGCCGGCCCTTTTTGTGTGTAAGCCACCGGTAAATAATGGTGGTATTTGATTTTTAGCGGCTCCTCCTTTTAGGGCCCGGGGAAAAAAGCCGCTAAAATCAATAGTAACCTTTTTAGACCGGACTCATTATCCATAATCTAAACCAGACTAAATATTTATATCATTATAAAAAAATGTGTATTTTTGACGCATCAATGGTGAAAAAAAACGGGAATGTGAAGAAAAAAACACCTCCGATACCCAAAGTAAGCGGCTTTGTTGTGGCTGCCTCTGTTCTATTCCTTACCGTTTGTATTGTGGGCTTTTATTTTCTCTATCCCAGCCAAAAGACCCTCACCTATTATACCGAAAGCGATGAGATCGCTTTTAAGTCCGGCGACCTCATCCTCCGGAGGGGGAAAAGCTTTATCAGCCAAATGGTATTGCTGAATGACAAAAAATCAGAATATTCACATATCGGCATCGTGGTATTACAAGACAGCACCCCCTGGGTGGTACACGCTGTTCCGGGAGAAGCAAAAAAGGGTGAACCGGAATATATAAAAATGGAAACGGTAAAATCTTTTCTATGTGTGGATAAATCGGCCGATTTTGCTGTATTCAGCCCCAAAGAAAAATACCGGAATGCAGCTGAAAAAGCAGCCCAACACGCCCGGGAATACTATAAACAAAAAATATTGTTCGACGCCTCATTCAGCCTGGAAGATGACAGCCGGCTATATTGCACAGAACTCATATGGCGAGCCTATCAAAAGGCAGGAATCAACCTGGCAGAACAATATACTACCGTGAAATCACCCCTGTTTAATGGGGACATCATTTTTCCCAGTGACCTGTTCCTGAACCCCATTTTTATTCAAATATTTCCAATAACAACCAATTAAAAAAGCAGTATTATGAAAAATGTTCTTAACCTATTAATGGTAACAGTATTAACCATTGGAGTAGCCGTTACATCCTGCGGCCCGTCGGCGGGAGACACACCCGGAGCAACTGCCAAAAAGTTCAATGAACTTATAGCAGCCGGAAACGCCGAAGAGGCCATGAAGCTTATGGATGGATATGAAGATTTCTCCGATGAAGAAAAGGAAAAATTCCACATGATCACACAGGAGGCTAGCAGCCAGCTGGATGAAAAAGGAGGAATTGAATCCATTGAAGTGATAGAGGAAGAAATTAACGAAGAATCAGACAAAGCCACGGTAACATCAAAAGTCACCTACGGAAACGGCGAGTCAGAAGAAAATAAAGACGCTCTGGTAAAAGTGGATGACCAATGGAGAATTAAGCTGGAAAAATAATCACAACAAGCCAAAACTATGGCACAGGAGCCCTTACCGGTTTAATCGGTAAGGGCTCTTTGCTTTTTATACCGCTCCCTACCCAACCACCACAACTTACCTTATACGACAAACACCTTTTTATTTTCCCATTATGGGAATTTTTCATATTTAATAATGGAATTTAACAATATATAATAAATGCCATATCATTTATTTTCTGTCTTTTATAAAGCTATTTCCCATTTTTGGAAAAAATGAAATAAATATCAAAATTTATGATGATGGAACTACTTTACCCCTTAGTTTTGCCTTGTGGAAAACAACCAGAAAAATCACCTTCATGTTTCGGTATAGAGTACGTCCCGCTTTTATATTATTACATATCAAATACGTGCGCCTTACAAGCATATTGATTGGCTTTTCATCTTCTATTTTTTGCCTTTGGCTACGGATTATGCCTGTTTTCCTCCTGGCAATCATCTCACAAAATTCTTTTTCTCAAACGGTTATACCAGGTGATATTGCAATTGTGGGTTTAAATGTGGAACACGGAACCACCCATCCTTTTCATGCACCAGATGAGATTTCTCTGGTGAGCTTTGTTCATTTGCCTAAAGGAACCGCCATAGATATTACGGATAATGGTTGGGAGCAAAGCCACGCTGGTTATTGGGGCAATCGTGAGGGCATTATTCGTATCCGGCGGATAAACCAGAATCTGACGGCCGGAGAAGTCTTTACCTTTCGGGGTTCAGGAAACAAACCGGAAGACTTTGTTGTTTTACCGGATTCCACCAATTGGGAAATTGAGGTTTTGGACAGCACTCATTGTTTTAACCTGATGGAAGATGACCAGGTTTGGATTCTTTACGGGGGAGAATGGACCCGGGGGCAGCAAACGGATAAAGCCACCTATTCCGGGTATCCGGTATATGGCTGGAGCGCCACCGGCTGGGCGGGAGACCCGGGACACGGATCCCCTGGAACAACTTCCCACAGCGCACTATATGACCAGATGGAGTGCTTTTACCCACATGGAATAACGGTGCATCATAAGGCAAAATTTATCGCTCCCAATAATACTGCTGACCGAAGAACCTGGATAAACTGGATTAATAACCCGGCCAACTGGGATACAAAAAACACTACTCCTGCATACCATAACTCAACCCCAGAATACACTGATGGATACCAGTTTAATATTCAAGCATCAAATGCTTCCATAAATGGACAATGGATCGGCGACCATAACAACAATTGGTTTGACTGCAATAATTGGGGTGATCACATGGTACCCGGTAAAAACACGGATGTGTTTTTAGATCAAAACACCCAACATTATGCAGTTATAGAACACGAAGCACCTTATGCTCACTTATATGGTGATACAGCCCGGTGCAGGAATTTAAACCTACTGCAAGACAGTATTGTACTACAAGGAGAATCCTCCTTGCTGGAAATTACGGGGAACCTGGAGATCAACGGAGGGCATCTGACACCCCATGATGCACATATTATGATCCAGGGAAACTGGACCGGTCATACTCCCCTTGACTTCACTCCGGGAAGCAGCACAGTAACCTTTAACGGAAGCAGCAGACAACGCATTTTAAACCATAGCGGACCGGAGATCTTTCATAAAATAAGCATCCGAAATGATTCGGGGGCAGTGATGAAAAGTCCATTGCAAGTAGATACGCTGGAATTTTCCTTCGGTCATTTATTTTTAGAGCAATATGATCTTGTGGTTTCAAGCCACATTCTTGGAGCGGGACCCTCGGGATATTGCGTCACCCTGGATCAGCCCGTGGATGCCGGACAACTGGTTATGCACGCCGGAACTTCCCCAATAGCCTTTCCCGTGGGAACCAGCAACTATTACTCCCCCGCCACCATTTCCACACCCGACACAACTAAAGAATTCAAAGTAAGGATATTTAGCAATATCAGGGAAAACGGATATTCTGGCAGCATTCTGGGGGGGAATATAGTCCCAATATCCTGGGCTATAGAGCCAGTGAACCCTGTGGATAGTGCACATATTACACTACAGTGGGAGGCCGCTATGGAAACAATGGGATTTTCTCAAAACAGAGTACTGGGAGATATGATCCAAAACCCGGGCGACGGCGCCAGAAATGGATGGGAAGATTGGAACTTCCTAATTCACAGCTCCGAACCACAGGGAAGCGACCCCTATAAGATTCACACCATGAACGTTACCCGCTTTGGTGTATTTGGTGTCTCGGCCGACCGCTGCATCATTTTAAAACCGGATACATCACCTATATATTATTACGCCCAATAATTAAACAAATGAAACACCCATGGCGAAAATTTTTTCGACACACAGGAGAATGATTATTTCCTTACCGGAAAGCTCCCGCGCGCGCCCCTCTGACTCCCCTAAAGGGGAGGACCGGGCCACCGCACGCGCCCCTGTCC